>NZ_CAZEFZ010000070.1:42350-158724 GCF_964511145.1 Tenacibaculum amylolyticum | reverse complement strand
GAACTTAACACAGAAACGATAGACATCTCTAGATGGATGCGACATTTTATGGCTGGTTTTTTCTTAACCTTCTCGTTTTTCAAAATGTTAAACCTAAATGGTTTTAAAGATAGCTATGCTATGTATGACATTATTGCTCGAAAATTTCCTGTTTGGGGCTATGTCTATGCTTTTACAGAATTAGCCTTAGGTATAGCATTCCTTATTAATTTTGATCCTATTATTACCAATAGTGTAACACTCGTAGTCATGTCTGTTAGTATTATTGGTGTTTTACAAACTGTTTTGAATAAAAAAACTATTAAATGTGCTTGTTTAGGAGATGTTTTTAATCTTCCAATGAGTACAGTAACCATTATAGAAGATGGTTTAATGATTATAATGAGTCTTGCTATGCTAGTAATGGCATTAGGCTAATAACTTATTATCATTAAAGTTACCCCAGGAATAACACTACTATTCTGAGCTAGCTTACATCTAAGGAAACACAAAAGGGCTTCAATCGTTTTAACACATAACAATTGAAGCTCTTCATAAAAACACTCATTTTTTTATCTATTATAGTTCAACTATAATTCCTTTACCTTTTATTGAAAAGCTAATTTTTACAATGTATAACTAGTTTTATTTCTTAATGCAACTAAACCGCATTAACTAATTTATCCTTAAATTTGTTCTATAAAAACTAACATATTTTTTAACAAATTAGATTAATGGATATAGCTAAGAAATTACCTGTTACCGTTTTGAGTGGATTTTTAGGAGCAGGGAAAACAACATTATTAAATCATATTTTACATAACAAAGAAGGTTTAAAAGTAGCTGTTATTGTAAACGATATGAGTGACGTAAATGTAGACGCAGAATTAGTGAAGAACGAAAATACTTTGTCCCGTACTGAGGAGAAATTAGTAGAAATGAGTAATGGTTGTATTTGTTGTACACTTCGAGAAGATTTAATGGTTGAAGTTGAACGATTAGCTAAAGAGAATCGATTTGATTACTTGCTTATAGAAAGTACTGGAATTAGCGAACCTGTTCCTGTAGCACAAACATTTTCTTTTATAGATGAAGAGAACAATATTGATTTATCTCGCTTTAGCTATATCGATACTATGGTAACTGTTGTAGATGCCTATAATTTCTTTAATGATTTTGGTAGCTCTCATACGTTAATAGACAGAGAACTTACCAATATTGAAGGCGATTATCGTACCATCGTAAATTTATTAACTGATCAAGTTGAATTTGCAAATGTGATTATTCTTAATAAAACCGATTTAGTAACTGCTGAACACTTAGGTGTGCTAAAAGCAGCAATTCAAAAACTAAATCCATCTGCTCGTATTATTGAATCTAGCTATAGTAAAATAGCTCCTAAAGAAATTCTAAATACAGGCTTATTCAATTTTGAAGAAGCTGAGCAAAGTGCAGGTTGGATTGAAGAACTTAATAAAAAAGAACACACTCCAGAAACTGAAGAATACGGTATTTCTTCTTTTGTATATAGAGCTCGAAAACCATTCGACCCAAATCGTTTTTGGAATTATATTCAACACCATTTCCCAAATACAATTATTCGAAGTAAAGGTTTATTTTGGATTGCTTCTAGACCAGAACAAGCAATTGTTTGGAGTCAGGCAGGAGGTTCTTTAAAAGCAGATAGCGCTGGTGTTTGGTGGAGCAGTATGTCTTTTGAAAAACGCACACAATTCTTAGCTTTTGTAGAAAATCAACAGCAAATAGAAGGAAATTGGGATAAAACTTTTGGTGATCGAAAAAATGAAATTGTATTCATAGGTCAACATATAGATGAAAAACAAATTACAACAGCTCTTAATGCCTGTTTAGCTACTAATGAAGAGTTAGAAAATAAGATGTGGGAAGTTGGTTATGATGATCAATGGCCAGTAGAAAGAGCTTATGCATTAGAATAAAATAAAGTCCATCGTATAAATTCCTGTATTTGATAGAATAATTCCTTGATTCATTCTTTCTATTTTGAGCTGCTTTGCGAAAGCTTATACTTTCGCAACATCAGTAATTCATTTTTGCTATTCAGTAATTAGAAAAGCTATCATAATCATAGTTAAAACTGTATTATTATCCTACCGCTTTTTCTATATTGTTTCGCGAAAATTTGTTGAATCTCAAATATGAAGTTAACAATAAACATTTGGAATACATATCTACTAGGCTTTACTTTTTTAATAAGTTATTTAAATGTAATTTCTAGTAGAATAATTCCATCTAAAGGTTTCAATTGGCTTGTTTTTACTCCAGAAGCTCCAATAGCTAGCTTAGTAAACGCTATTATTGTATTTACCATTTTAAAATTTCTTCTAGTTAGAAATAATAACATACTACTCCCTAAAATAAAATGGAAAAAACTTAGCTTAATAGTTTTTACAGGACTTCTTTTTTATATAATTATCTCAAACTTAATGAGCGTAATCGCTGCGATAATTTTTGATAGTTTCGATAGAAATTTCCAACCAATTGGAATGGTTACTCTTCATAATATGAGATATATAGTTGATTACTTTCTTTACAGTATTATTTTTATGGCCTATGTCTTTTACAATAAAAACATTCAACAAGAACAACATTTAAAAACAATTGAGAAGTCACTTAATAGAAGTAACCTAGCAAATTTAAGAGCGCAGCTTAATCCGCATTTTCTCTTTAATAATTTAAATAGCTTAGATGAGTTAATTTATACCGATAAAGATAAAGCTTCTGATTTTTTAGCTGATTTTGCTAGCTTATATCGATTCTGTCTAGAAAATGCCAATCAGCATTTAATTTCATTAGAAGACGAGTTAAATTTTGCTCAATCTTATTTTGACATGATGCTTCAAAAATATCCTGATGAATACCTATTACAAATTCATGAATACGAAAAAGGGGCTTTTTTAATTCCTCCCTTCACTTGCCAAACACTTATTGAAAATGTAATAGAACATAACAGACCAGATGAAAAAGGTGTTCCAATTCATATTGTAATATCGTTAAAAGACGATTACTTAATTATTCAAAATGATAAAACCTTAGATACTCGAAAAACTATGAAAAGTGGTAAGGCTATCAAAAACTTAAGAAAACAATATGAGCTCTTAGAAACTCGCCCTTTAATTATTGAAAATAACAGAACTCAATTTACCATTAAAATACCTTTAATATCAAATGATTAATATCTTAATTATAGAAGACGAAAATGCAGCTCGTAACAAGTTAAAGAGATTCCTAAGTAAATTAGATGAAGAAACAAATGTAGTTGCAGAAATCGAAGACCTAAAAGGTTTGCAAAGATTCTTTAAAAGCCCTTCAAAAATTGATGTAGTTATCTCTGATATAGAATTAAGAGATGGAAATGTATTTTCGTATTTAGAGCAATGTGATATTCGTTGTCCTATTATTTTCACTACAGCGTATAATCAGTTCTGGACCAATGCTTTTGAAGGCATGGGAATAGATTACTTACTTAAACCTTATAATTTTGCTCGTTTTCAAAAAGCTTGGGATAAGTTCAAGAAAATAGCCGTTCCAAAATCTTCTTCTAAAGAAATTTTAAGTCAGTTAGAATCTTTATTTAAACAACAGCAAACTTCAACTAATTTAAGAGAACGATTTACCTATAAAAAAGGAAACGGTATCGCATTTATAACCATCAATCAAATAGCATTAATTAAAGCTGAAGAAGGCGCTATTTTTATTATTGATGAAAACGGTAAACGATTGCTTTCTACTGAAAATGGTTTACAACAACTATTTAGTATGCTAGACGAAAAAGTCTTTTTTAGAATTAATAGAAGTGAAATTGTACATAAAAAATACATTGAGCAAATGCAACGCTTTTCAAAAAATGTAATTGCTATAAAAGTTACAGGTATACAAGAATGGTTAAAAACAAGTCAGAGTAACACTAGTGAATTTAACGACTGGGTGAAAATGTAACTTTTAATCAGTTATAAAAAAACCTGATTCCTTTTTCTATTATTTTAGTATTTTAATTAGCATGTTTTATAAATATAACTGGTAATGCCCAAAAGAGAATTTATACAAGTTCCTATTCGTAGTATTCGTCAAAATGACAATACATTAAATTCTTCATTTTCAATCGAACATATAAAAGAAGATGAAAATGCTGATAAGGTTGTTGTACCAGCACATCGACATGATTTTTACCATATTATGTTTATAAAGCAAGGAACGGGTACAAATATTATCGATTTTAAAACCTATAATGTACAACCAAATACGCTTTTTTTTATTTCTCCTGGTCAAGTACATTCAATTGAATTAAGCGCCAATGTTAAAGGATATGTTATTTCTTTTAATTCAGAATTTTACTTACTTAACGATACCATACAAAAACTATTAGATTTTCCTTTCTTTCATTCTTTTAGCAATGCTCCTGTAGCGTATTTAAATGAAAGTAATATTAAAATTCAAGCTGTTTTTGATGAATTGTATGAAGAGTATAAAACTAATTCTGATAAGAATATGCTAAGAGCCTTATTAGAATTGTTATTACTTAGAGCTGCACGTTTATATACTAAAACGCCTACAAAGGAAACACCTGCTTACTTAACATACCAAATCAGAAAACTAGAAGCTTTAATCGATACTCATTTTAAACAATATCGTGTATTAAATGACTATGCTGAATTAATGCATATTTCCCCTAAACATCTTAACAGTCTAGTTAAAAAAGGTCTTAACAAAACAGTTAAAAACCTTATTCATGAACGATTGCTTATAGAAGCTAAAAGGCTTTTGTTATTTACTAATAATTCTATTTCTGAAATTGCTTATGAATTAGGTTTTACAGACAAATCTTATTTTATGCGTTTCTTTAAAAAACAGACTTCTATTACTGCAGAAACATATCGTAACCAACATAAACCAACTTCAGTTTAAAGGATTTTTTGTCCATTAAAACCCGTAAAAAGGTCACCTTCTGCCCTACTTTTCTAATCTAATTTTGCTTTCATATTATAAATATGATACTATATGAAGCAAGATATTCTGAACTATTTCAGTAACATAAACACTAGAACTAAAGGAATTATAGTAGCACTTCTAGGAGCTATTTTAATGAGTTTCGACCCTATCTTTATTCGATTCTCAGGTGTAGGAGGATTCGATACAATTTTTCTGTTTGGATTATTTACAGCTATATCTATGTCAGCATTAGTTCAACTAAGAGAAAAACGTTCTATTGTTCAGCTTATACGAACAAATGGATGGCCTTTAATAATTCCTAGTTTTTTAATGCTTGGAAGTGCATCTGCATTTGTATTAAGTGTTAAAAACACATCTGTCGCTAATACCTTTATTATATTAAGTGCTACTCCAGCAATAGCTGCGTTAATAAGTTGGATTGTTCTAAAAGAAAAAACAAATAGTGCTACTTGGCTAGCTATTTTATTTGTAATTATTGGTGTATTTATTGTTGTAAACGGTTCATTTGATTCTGGTAATTGGAAAGGCGATCTCTTAGCTTTTGTATCTGTTTTATGTCTTTCTGTAATGTTTACTATACTTCGTAAATACAGTAAGGTAAATAGATTTACAGTTGTTGCGTTAGGAGGCTTTTTCTTAGCTTTTGTAATGTTCTTCTTCGCAAAACCTTCAAGTTATTCAATACATACTTGGATTATAATGGCAGCTATGGGACTCTTCTCTGCTCCTTTGGGTAGAGTACTTTCCATGATTGCAACAAGATATGCAACTGCTTCAGAAATTTCATTGACTCTAATGTTTCAAAATGTGTTAGCTCCAATTTTAGCATTTATCTTTTTTAATGAAGTTCCTAACACAAAAAGTTTGATTGGTGGAGGAATCATTTTCCTCACCATAGTCTTATATATCATCAACTTATCAAAACAGTCAACTAAAAAATAATAACTCTTAAATATATACTCATGGAAAAAAATGCATTACATCATTTTATAGAAGAATTATCTAAAATATGGAATCCTGTTAATTCAGATTTAACAAAGAAAAGCAAACAGTTATTAGAGGAATTAACTCAAAATTGTATTGGTGAAAGTTGGATGAATGATTTGATAGAAAATCAATATCCTGCAAAAGAAATTTATAAAAGTCAGGAACATGGATTTATTTTAATGGGACATGTAGAAAATGAAGGTGTTATGAGTCCTCCGCACGATCATGGAAATGGTTGGGTGTTATACGCAACCGTTTCAGGAAATGTACAAATGGGTATATATCAACCTATTATTTCACAAAACGGTACACTTAATTTAGTACAAAAAGATAGCTATGTTTTAGGTCCTGGACAATGTAGTATTTATTTACCTGGTGATATTCATGATACAAAATCACTAGAAGATAATACCGTTATGTTGCGTTTAACTAGTTGTGATTTTCATAAAGAGTTTGATGAAGGTAGACTAATACGATATACAAATGAAGTTAGCAAATGGTAACCATTGTATATATGATCTAAAATACCCTAGCGAGTATCTAAACTTCTTTTAGATACTCGCTTTCTTAATTTAAGAAGCTTTCCCTCAATTTAAATAATTAACTTAGTTCCATATGTTTTTCAACCTAAAATTGTTTCTTATAAACTAATTACTTATGTCTAAAATGTTTGTAAAGAATTTATCTGATGTAGCTATTGAAGTAATTATCGATTGCTTTTTAAAAGCTTTCGAAAACTATTTTGTAAAAATGCCAACCGACATCGATTATTATGTACAAAGATGGAAGGCTGCTAAAGTCGATTTTAGCCTTTCATACGGTATGTTTGATGGAAATAAAATGGTAGGTTTTATAATTCATGCTATAGACAAACGAAATGATGTTTTAATTGCTTTTAATACAGGTACTGGCGTTATCCCTGAATATAGAGGTAAAAAAATTATTCGTACTATTTATGCATATGCTCTAGATGAATTAAGAAAAAATGGTATTCAAAAAAGTGCGTTAGAAGTAATTACTGAAAACAAAATTGCAATTGCATTATATAAGAGTATTGGTTTTACAATACGCAAAGAGTATAAATGTTTTAATGGAACAATTGATCTAAATATATCTCAACTCCCAGATTTAAAAACTGTTGATCTAAAACAAATAGACTGGAACTCTTTACCTAATCAAAAGTATTACTCATGGGACAATCAAAAAGCACCAATCTTAGCAGGAAATTATAGTTTTTTTCAAGTATTACATAACGGACAACCTGAATCCTTTTTCATTATAAATACTGTCCTAAACTATGTCGCTCAAATGGATATTTTGATTTCACAAAAAGATGCTTGGAAAAGGCTTTTCGCTGGCATACAAAAAGTCTCTGGAACTATTAAAATTAATAATGTAGCTATTCAGTTACAAAATAAAATAGATGCACTAACTCAATTTGGATTGAAAAACACAGTTGATCAGTTTGAAATGGAATTGGATTTATAAGTTTCTGGAAAACCATACCCAATACTACATATGAAATTGGTATAAAAAGTTGTATCGAGAACAGCGTACTGAAGGGATTACTGTTCTCGATACTTCTCACCTTAAAGCCAAGAAAACGAATATGTAGGGCGTTTTCTCAGCAATCATAACTAACTTACATATAATAAACATCATAGAAAAGATTACCATCTCCTCTCTACTTTACTTTTACTTTCTTATAGGAGATTGCCTATCTGTAGGAATACCTACTGTAAAACTTGGCAAACGCTCCATTGTATGACAAGCTGTACAATTTGTTCTCATCATTTCAAAGTTTGTATTAAACTCTTCTTTGTTCTTTGCTTTAATCGACTTTCGAACTTCTGGTATTACGTAGTTTAAAAAGTGTTGTGCCGATTTTGCTCTTTTCGGTCTACGCTCTAATCCGAGTTTAATTGCTTTTTTTATTTTTTCTAATTGATAGCTTGCATAAGGCCAATTTTCATCTTGCCCTCCCCAATACAATTCTTGATAACGATAACCTACTTCAACCATCGTTTTATCAAAACCTCTAAACTGACTTTCAATGATTTTTACTTGCTCCTGTTCTGAGCCTTTAATCCATTGCCCTTGTACTGGTTGGTACGATTCTTTATTCGCGCAACTTGTAAGTGTACTAAGTATAAGTACTATTAACACACTTGTTTTTTTCATTATTATAATGTATTTAAATATTGTTTTACAATGTCAAATCCTTCAACATCTAAAGTAGTTGTGCCTATCCAAGGCATTCGTCCACTTCCTATAACATCTCGAATTTTCCCTTTTCTTGGTGGTATTCCTGTAGAAGATAAAGGAACTGTATATCTAAAATCGAATCCTTCTCCTGCAGCTTTTGGTAATCCTGCTGGATTGTGACAATGTGCACAATTCATTTGGAAATAAGCGCGCCCACGTTCTGCAATTGTATATGAAGTACTTAAATAATCTGGTAATACTGGTATGTTACTATGATTAAAATCGTTCATTAAACCTTTCGTTTGAAAATAAGCTAATTGGTTTACCATCGCATTCTCACGTGTAACATTTATATTCATATTCATTAAGGTTGGTCCTAATGGTTCAACAGTTGAGTTTACTTGATGACAAGTAGTACAGTTTTGCTCTGTAGGCACTTCATAACGCACTGTTCTCGATTGTCCATTAGCATCTATCCAACTTACATTTTTGCTTACTCCATTTAAATTTAATGTCGCTTCAGTTTGTGCATCATTCCACACATAAGTTGCAACATTCCATAAACCTTGACTCTTAACTAATAAACGTGTTTCTATTACTTTTTTCCCTAATGCAGGATCACGAACATCGTTGTAATAAAAAAATGTTTTTACTAAAATTGTTCCTTCAGGAAAATCTGGAACTCCATTATCTATTTTAGTGATTTGCGTTCCTGCTGGTAACTTTACTAAACGTTGTTTTTCTGAATAGTTTACAAATAACGAAGACGATAACTCTATTAAATGATAATCTGCTGTAGGCACTAAATCGTTTAAATTACCTTGGTAAATATTGTATTCGGTTAATTTCTGGTTAAAGGTTACGGTATCTGGCGCTGGTATATATCCAGGATCGCTAGAACAAGAAAAGAAAGCAGCTATAACACTAAATAGCAACAATTGGTTAAACACTTTTTTCATTTTTATTAGTTTTTTAATCATCATTTATGCTAAATTAGTAGGGAAGCACACGCTTAGTTTAATTAATTCAATGAAACCGCTCTTTTTTTCTGTAAACAAGGAAAAACAACAAAAAACTACTGAATATAAGGTTATTGCATCTATTTATTTCAATTATGGTTAAGTATATAACGCTTAGTTTTAACTTAACTGAAAATATTACTTAGTTCACATAAAAAACAGCGCTATTCACTGAAAAAGAAATTATAACATAGTTCTAATTACTATTTTTGAGCCAATGAAATTTCAGTACAGGCATATCATATATTGGGTGGTTTATAGTTTTCTATTATATTTCCTTTTAGCCTACTCTACGCATCAATATGATTTGCAACCTTACTTTATTAGTTTGTTAGTCATTCAGATTGCAATTTTCTATTTGAATTTCTCTTTACTAATTCCTCTTTTTTTCAATAATGGAAAAAACACCATCTTTTTAATAAGTAACCTATTCTTTATTATTCTATCTGCTTTTGGTATTAGTTATATAGAAGAAATTATGGCAACTTCTCCTAAAGATGAATTTGCACTAGAACCACTTTTAGCACATTCTATGCCTGCAATAGCAGCTATCTTTGTAGCTTTTTTGGTTACTATTTACCTAAAAGAAAAAAACAGAAAAGAAGAAGAACTTATCCGTATTAAAGCAGAAAAGAACTTTTTGATTCAGCAAATCAATCCGCATTTTCTGTTCAATACTCTCAATAATATTTATTCATTAGTAATACAAAACAACCCTAAAGGCGGTGATGCTGTATTACAACTTTCTAAAATGTTAGATTATTCGCTTTACAGAAGCAATGATGAACAAGTTTTATTAAGCGATGAAATCCAATATATCAATAATTTTATTGCTCTTTTTAAGCTAAAAGACAGTAGTATTAAAGGCATCAAGTTTCAGCATGATAATGTGTTTTCACAAAGTAAAATATCTCCTATGCTATTACTTACTTTTATTGAAAATGCATTTAAACATGGAAATATTGAAGATGTAGAAAATAGTTATATAGATATTACGATTGCTTCTACACAAAATGATATTACTTTTCAATGTAAAAATAGCTTTAGTAAAAAGAAAAAAACAGACAAAACTGGAGGGATCGGTATTAAAAACGTTCGCAGACGTTTGGAATTAATCTATCCTTCTAAACATACACTACACATTTTAGAAAACGAGGGAACTTTTAGCGTTTCATTAAATATTATTACAGATGAAGCTTAATTGTATTATTATAGATGATGAACAACCTGCACGTGAGTTATTACAAAACTATTGTAGTAAAATAGACTCTTTACATCTTGTAGGTAGTTACAAAACTCCAATACATGCTATTGATATTTTACAACAAGAAAATATCGATATTTTATTTATAGACATTCAAATGCCTGATATTTCTGGTCTTGATTTTATTAAATCTATAAAAACACATCATACCAAAGTAATATTTACTACTGCGTATCGTGAATATGCATTAGAAAGTTACGAATTAGATGCTATAGATTACTTAGTAAAACCCATAGAATTTCATCGCTTTCTTCGTGCTGTAGAAAAGGTAAAAGAAGTACATATAAAACGTAATGAAGTAGATGTACAAAAGAAAGAAGAAACCATTATTATTCGTGCAAATAAGAAGTTATATCGTTTGCCTATTTCTGATATTTTATACATAAAATCTGAAAATGAATATGTAAAATACGTTACTAAAAATCATGGTAATTTATTAGTTCACGGAGCTTTAAAAGATGTAATTAAAACATTAGAATCTCATACAGATTTCATAAGGATTCATCGTTCTTATATTGTTAATGTTTCTTGTATCGATTATGTTGAAGGAAATAGCATACGTATTAATAATGAGTTTTTTCCTATAAGTGATAGTTATAAAAATGCCTTTTTTGATGTGTGGAAGTAACTCTATTTTAATGTCTACAGTTATTTATATATCTAAACTTCTGTAAATCTTAATTTTTGGCTAAAGTCTTATTTAGCTACTGAGAAAAAATCAATTTGGCGTATCTTTGCACCCGATTTCAAGATGTGAATTATGCAAGACAATACCATTGTAACCTATATTAAAAATGTACTGGAAAATTTACCTACAGATTGGCTAAATTTAACAACACATAGACTCGATATATATAAAGAAGAATTAGCAAAAACTGAGTTTTTAGAACAGTTTGAAAACTTATATAACAGTACTAATTTTAACGCTACTGCCTTAAATGAATTACCTACTGCATACGATTATATTCGATTAGGACATCCTTTATCTTCTGTTTTAGAGTGGACTATTGCCAATTTAAATGGTTTAAAACCTGATAATGTAATTAGTTTTTCATCGGTTACTATTCCTATACTTGCTATTTTAAGAACTAACTTATTAGCTAAGAAAAATTCTTTAATTCTATATACAAATGAATTACCTGAGTTTTTTAATACTGAAATTGTTAAGAATGTATATGGATATACTTTTGAAACAAAAAAAATAGAAAACCTTGAAGATATTCCTGATTTTGACGGAAGCACAATTCTATTTACTGAACAAGAAAACATATGTAACTTCGACCTAACGCCTACTATTGATTTCTTTATTAATGCTTATGCAGATTTAGGAAGTATTTTAGTTGTAAAAGGATCGGAAAACGACAGCTATATTTCAGCAATTCAACATGTAAGAAGAAGAGAAACTATTGCTATGACTCCTGTAAACACATTAATTGCTTTACAGCAGTTAGTTGGCAATGTTGTTATTCCTACTTATAATACCGAAGCTGATAAAACTAGTGTTTTAAAGACTATTACAGAAATTACGAATACAAATACCAAAGCTGTTGTAGGTTCTAGTGGTTTGTCTATTCAGTACGCCATTGTTATGGGACTTATAGATCATGCATTAGAAAACCATAAAGGACATGCCATTAAAATTATTGTTCCTCCAAACTGTTATGGCGGAACTAATGATCAAGCAAGACGTGTTGCTGCTTGTTTAGATAATGTAGAAGTATTGGATTTACCTGTAGATGGAGATAATGATATGGTAAAAAGTATTGATATCGTTTTAGAAAAAGTAGCAGCTGAAGATGCTGTTCCGTATATCATTGCAGAAATTCCTACAAACCCAAGAGTTGAAGTTCCAGATCTTGTAAAATTAGAAGAAGTTTTAAGTAAGCAACGTGTAAACTCTTCTGGTAGTAATGCCATTGCTCCTGTTTTCATTTTAGATCAAACATTTTGTCCGAATGTGCACTTCTTAGGAGATAATGACATGTTAGCTTCTGTAAAAACAATTGCTTATGTAAGCGGTTCTAAATTCCCTAGCGGCGGTAAATGTACTGCTGGTTATTGTACTGCTAATACAAAAGCAGCTCCGTTAATGGATAAAATAGCATTACATATTCAACTTTGTGATAACGAAGCGACTGCACTTCAATTAGAAATATTGGCTGCACAAATGCCTTCTATGAATCAACGAATTAGCGACGCCTATAAAAACACAAGAGAATTTGTAAGCTTTATAGAAGAAAATTTACCCCATGCTAAGATTAACTTTGTTTCTGAAGAGTTAGCCTCACAAGGGTTTACACCTTCTGTATTTTCTTTAGATCTTCCTACGAAAGGGGCAACTGATGAAGAAAGAGAAGCTTATAAAAGAGCTTTAAATCTTAAGTTAATTAATTTAATGATTACGGAGATTCCTACAGAAAGTAAGTATTGCGTTAGTTATGGGCAATTAAAAGGATGTTATTGGACTATTCCTGCTACTTCTACACAAGGAACAACAAAAGAAGGAGATAAAGATTATATAGCACGTGTAGCTGTGTCTCCAAAATTGGATTTAGAATTACATAAAAAAGTATTTTCAGATTTTATACAAGAGTTGTAAAATTCTATAATAATAAAGAAAAAGCGAGATGAATACATCTCGCTTTTTTATTTAAAATAACATCGGTAATATATATTCAAATAATGCAATTAATAATAGAACAGCTAAAATATTTAAGATAAATCCCGCCTTCATCATATCTTTCACCTTAATGTAACCACTAGCAAAAACAATAGCATTGGGAGGTGTTGCCATAGGTAACATAAAAGCACAACTACTTGCAATAGTTACAGGAATTAAAAGATAAATAATTGGAATTCCTAATCCAATAGCAATTCCTGCTACTACAGGAGCTAACACAGCTACCAACGCTACATTACTCATCAATTCTGTCATAAATAGCATTAATATAATAAGTATAGAAGCCGTTAGTAAAACACCTAAATTTGAGGCTGCAATTGCATTAGAAACTATAGCTACAATTCCACTACTAGACATTCCTTTAGCTAATGCCAAACCTCCTCCAAAAAGTATTAAAATCCCCCATGAAAGCTTTTCTGTATCCTTCCATTGTAAAATAAATTCTTCTTTTTTAAAGTTAAATGGAATTGCAAAAATGGCTAATGCAGCACTAATACTTATAATAGTATCTGTAAGCTTTAGTCCAGGGAAAATATTATTAATCAATGATCTAAAAACCCAAAAGAAAACTGTAATTCCAAAGATGATTAAGACATGTTTCTCTCGTTTCGAAAGTTTTCCTAGCTTTTGTATTTCAGTATCTATAATATGTTGTGATGTTTTAAACTGTAATCCCTTATTTGGAAACATTAATTTTACTAGTACTACATATGATAATGTTATCATAATTATAGAAAAAGGTAATCCTATAGTCATCCATTTTAAAAAGGAAATTTCTATGTTGTATTCGTTTTCTAGCAAACCAATTAACACAGAGTTTGGTGGTGTTCCAATTACGGTAGCCACTCCTCCAGCGTTTGCTGAAAAAGCGATTCCCAACATTACTGCCAATGCAAAATTCTTATCTTTTTTAGTAAATCCATCTTCATCATCTACCAATAATTGAATAACAGATAACGCAATTGGTAACATTACTACTGTACTTGCAGTGTTGCTAATCCACATACTTAACAAACCTGTTGCTATCATAAAACCTAAAATTACTTTATTAGGGGTTGTTCCTGTACGTTTTACAATATTTAAAGCAATACGTTTATGTAAGTTCACTTTTTCTAATGCTAACGCTAAAATGAAGCCTCCAAAGAATAGAAATACAATCGGGCTTCCGTAATTAGCTCCTACTTCGTTCATTGGCATTACTTTTAAAATAGGAAATAATACCAATGGTAATAATGCCGTTACAGAAATAGAAACGGCTTCGGTTATCCACCAAATAATCATCCACAAAGCCACACTTATAACAGCATCAGCGTTTTCAGAAAGTAATTCAAATGGTAACTTATTAATAAGGAAAAATACAACTGGTCCTAAAACAAGGCCTATCTTTTTTGCTGTAGTGTTTTTCATTAGATATTAATTAGAATTTTGTTTGTAATATTTCTTTTTTACAAAGGGTAAGTATACTAATTTTTATGTGTTTAACACTCTGTATTCTATACAATATTATCTTTAAAACAAAAAGCTGCCACCCTATATAAGGAATGACAGCAGTTTTAAAATGAGTATATAAAAGTGTTTAGTTTATGCTGTAGTATTCTTTGTAGACTTCCAGTCTAATAATTCTTTAATTAAGAATAGGTTTGCCACAACCATTAATAATAAAATTAGGATTTCAGAAACATTACTAGCTTCATAAATGACAGCTGTTATAAAGTGATATACATTGAATAATCCTAACAAAATTGCCCAAATAAAAGAAGTCCATCTAAACCATTGTTTCGATACTTGAATGGTTAATACAGCAAATAAAAATGCCATTCCTTCTAAAATAATACGCCATTGGTGTACCCATCCTGGAATTTCTCCTGTAGATCCTTCAATCATTACAGATTCATTAAAATAAATACTTGCTAATCCATATACATGATGAATAATGAATCCAATAACAATTAATGTCCACAATGCTATAATCTTTGTTCTCATAGGTATAAAGTTTTTGTCTTTAGTCTTTTCAGACGTTTGGTTAGTTATCTGTTCCTCTTTTAATAAGGCTTTAAAATTTTTAAAATCTATAGGTGCTTTCGTAAAAGTGCTTTGCTCTTGAACTTTCTTTGTGATCTTTTTGTATACTAGTAATGAAGTTATTCCTATAAACAACCACAACATATCTACTAATAAAATATCGTGTTGTTTGTTTTGAATTGTAGTCCATATCCATTGACCAGAAACCAATCCGTTTGCAATTGGAATTAATAAACCTGCAATACCGCCTACTAACAAGCTCATTTTGTTTACAAAATAATTGTCTCGTTTAAAACGCATGTATAGTATTGTAACAAGCCACAATAAGAAATAGAAATAATAAATAGTTGTTTGTTTATCTGTATAATAGCTTCCAAACAGTTTTACAAATAAGAAAGAAATTGCCGTAACTGGAAGCATTGATAAACAAATTGCTAAGTAAATATGACCAACTTTTGCTGTGTACAAACGCTGTCTTATCGTCATACTCTTCTTATTTCTAGCTTCTATCCAAATTAATACTCCAGATAAGATTACAAAGCAAGTAATTAATGCCAGAATAAAATAGGCTATTCGCATTGCTAAACCTCCAAAATTGGCAAAATGTAACCTTGTTAATACTAGTTGAACATCTTCTGTATAACTTACTTCCGTAGGATTTTTAATAACTTCTATTGTTCCTGTTATAGCATTATATACAATACTTCCATTTCCAATAAAACGGTCATCATCTTCCATTTCTCCTAAGATTACATACTTCATATTCGTACCTCCGTAATTACGAACAAAAGCTCTTGTAATATGAAAATCTTCCCAAGTATTCGCCGCTTTCTTTACATACGAGTTAAAGCTAGGAATATCTCCTTCATATGCACTTTCCCAAGCGTATGTTTTTCTATCGGGTCTTAAATCTTCTAATAGTTTGGTTTGATCTCCATTATATAAAAAATTGGCAGGAATTAACACCAAAATACTCAATGCAAAATATGCTCCTGTAATAGCAAAAATAAATTGAAATGGTAATCCAATAGTTCCTAATGCTGTATGCGCATCTGTCCAAACTCTTTTTAGCGCAATTTTTGGGTTGAATGTATAAAAATTAGGGATTATTTTTTTCCAATGAACAATAACACCTGTTACAATAGCAAATAAGAAAAAAAGGGATACAAATCCCGCTAGATATACTCCTATTATAGGTAGTTGATGGAAGAAATGCAATCGATATAAAAACTCACCTATACCATAATGTTCGTGGTATTCTTTTCTTTTTAATGTATTTATATCTACAGAAAAATAATGCGTTGTTTTACCTTTTTCTGTTGCTGTACTATCTTGACTAGGCAATAAATAAGCGTAAATCTCATCCGTTTCTCCTCCAAAATCGAGTTGTATATCTCTTCCTTTTAATTCATATGCTTCATCTAGGGTATTAAATATTTTATCGTAGTTTATATCACTTCTTTTCGTATGACTTATACTTTCTCCTTTTTCCCAAACATTTATTTCATCTTTAAATAAAGCAAAAGCTCCAGCAAAAAATATTACATATAATGCTACGCTAATTACAATACCACTTACTGTATGTGTATTAAAAAATACATTATAATTTCTTTTACTCATTATACAAATGGATTTTGAGTATTAGCGTATGTGTATATTACTACTAAAACTATAATTATTACAACGTACAATCCCAATGCTTTAAATCCATTTTTAAACAAGTACGGAAGTATCATTAAAGTGCCCCACAAAATGTAATGTGTAATTATTGATGTAACTAAAACTTCTTTATGAAAAGGAATTATTAAAGCTAGTACCATATTTATTAATGCAGCTATAATATATCCACCTATAAGTCCAGTAATTATTTTTGCAGCTTGTTGCCAAGGCGAGGTTGTTAAGTATTTTTTATTAGCTGGCATAGTAGTAAAATTCAATTAAACTAATTGCAATTAATCCTAAAAGTATATGTTGCGTTTTGATAATTTGAAGTGGATATAATACTACTAATAAACTTATACAGGTCATTAAAAGCATAATTCCAAAAAATAATCCTGAGGTTATTCCGAAATACTTTACTGCCACATAAAAGCCAATGAGTAACAATATTACTCCGACTATTCTTTTGTATTTTAAATCTTTTGTTAAAAAAGCCCCTAATATCGTTGTACTTTCTATATTAGTTTTTGTAGAACTTGTATAACCTAAGAAAGTAGATAATAAAAAAATTAAAAGTATTAAACTTATCATTTTAGTAATAAATTAGAATAGCAAAACCCTAAACCGTTTATGATTTAGAGTTTTGCATGACATTGGACATCAATTCAAATCAACTGACACATTGTTATTTTTTAAAACTTATACGTTAACGCTCCAAAAAATGCTCTTGGTTGTTGTGGTGTAACTGTACTCCATCCTTTGTAATACACCTCATCTGTAAGATTATTTACATTAAAGCTTACACGGAATTTTGCATGGTCGTAGTATACACCTGTGTTAAATACTGTATATCCTGGTAAAGTAAACTCTCCTACATGTGGATAGTTTTCCATTGTATTGTAATCTGTAGTTCCGTTTAATCCAAAGGTTATTCCGAAATCTTTAATTACTCCATCTAAGAATCTATAGTCTGCCCAGAAGTTATAGGTAATTTCTGCTCCTGCTTCTCCAAATCTTCTTCCTACTAATAATGGATTTGATGCAGATTCTAAAACTTCTGAATCGTTGTATGCAAATCCTCCTCTAAGGTTTAATCCTTCTACAGGATATGCATTTACATCTAATTCAAAACCTTGGCTATTTACTTTTCCGTCTTGTTGTTTTGTTGCTCCAAATCCGAAGATTTTATTATCTACTGTAATGTTATAATAGCTTAATGTAGCTTCTAACTTATTACTAAAAAGATTCGTTTTAACTCCTCCTTCAAATTGATTTGCATTCTCTAAATCAAAAGATAATAACTGTAATCCAGCAGCAGGATTTGCAGGATCTGCTAAGGTTAATTCTGGATTTACATAGTTAAATCCGTTTTGAAAATTAGCAAATACAGATACTTTGTTTAAAATAGGCTGATATACTACTCCTACTTTTGGAGAAAATGTAGATTTTGTATAGGTCGTTAAATCATCTGCTGTAGTATTCTTGTCTCCTTTGTAATTGAATCTATCATATCTTACTCCTGCCATTACAGATAATTCTGGTAAAATATTTACTACATCAGATACATACGCACTTAATATGTTTTGATTTACATTCGTATTTGCATTACCAGCTCCTGTTAATACTAAATCTAAGTTTTCTTGATTCGCTGGTAATCCTTGTATTAATTGCCCTTGTGCAGTAATTAAATTTAATCCTCTAAATTCAGAGCTATTATCTATATTTTGAGTTTCTAAATAATCTACTCCTACTAATATTCTATTACGAACATCTCCAATTTTAATATCACCTGTAAAGTTTTGTTGAATATCAAATGAGTTTGTTTGAGCATCACTTCTTTGTCCAACTACTGCGAAAAATGGATTAGGTTGCGTAGCATCTAATGGATTCGCAAAAATGTTATTAACGAATGTATAGTATCCTCTTGATTCTGCTTTTCCTCCTGAAATAACTGTTTGTGAAGACCAATTATCTGTAATTTTATAAGCTATTTCTCCTCTATAATTTTGAGTTGGATTTTTAATCGCTAAACTGTTATCTGTTAATGATAACTCAGGATTGTAATTTAATGCTTCTATAGTATTAAAAGCTAAAGGTCCTAATCTGTTTAAGAATAAGAATACTGGATTCGTTTGTTTTGTACTAGATAGCTCGTAGTTAAAGTTTAATGTTAACTTATCGTTTACTTGATAAGAAACAGATGGAGCCATAAATAATGATTCTCTAAAACCTGCATCTTGGAAACTATCTTCTGACTGGAATCCTGCATTAAATCTAATAGAAACTTTTTCTGTGCTAGAATCTGTAGTATTTAAATCTACAGTCATTTTTTTGAATCCGAAAGAACCTCCTCCAACAGAAATATGTCCTCCAGTACCTTTAAATGGCTTTTTCGTTACAATGTTAATTAACCCTCCATAAGAAGTTACTGTGCTTCCAAATAATGTTGCTGAAGGTCCTTTTATTACTTCAATTCTTTCTACATTAAATGGGTTTACAAAACCATTTGTAATACCAGGCATACCGTTTACTAATTGTGGTTGTGTAGCAAAACCTCTAATTGCATAATATCCTGCACCATCTCCTGGTCTACCTGTAGATTGCCATAATTTATCTACACCTGTAGCATTTTTTAAAGCATCTTCAAAATTATTTACGTTTTGTGAAACTAATAACTCATCTGTTATTGTATTATAAACTTGTGAGTTTTCAATGTTTTTTAAAGGTAATTTTGCTACATAAGCTGTTTTTCTTCTTGAAAATTTGTTTTTATTATTAGATAATACGATTTCATCTAAAAGCTCGTTTCCTTCATATAAAGTAACCATTACATCACTTGCTGGTGCCGTTACTGTTATTTGTTTTGTTTTGAAACCAATTGAAGAAATGATTAACGTTTGTGTACCTTTAACATTTTCAATCTTGAACTTTCCATCCAGATCTGTAGCCGTTTTATTATCTGTTCCCTTTACAGAAACCGTTACCCCGTATAACGACTGATCGCTGTTATCAACTACTACACCACTTATTTGTGCAAAAGTCGACATACTGCTTAGTAGCA
Organism: Tenacibaculum amylolyticum; assembly: GCF_964511145.1. Taxonomy (NCBI): domain Bacteria; kingdom Pseudomonadati; phylum Bacteroidota; class Flavobacteriia; order Flavobacteriales; family Flavobacteriaceae; genus Tenacibaculum; species Tenacibaculum amylolyticum. The sequence goes on along the minus strand of NZ_CAZEFZ010000070.1, from coordinate 138,859 downwards.
GTAAACCTAAAACTATAAATTGTTTCATTTATTTTTATTTAGACTGATTAAATATTATGTTTGCAGCAAAAGTATAATGTTCCCCGTTTACTACAAAATAATTTAGAATAATTTTAAATAGTGTTTAAACTACGGCAAAAGTATACACATTGTAGGTTAACAAAATGACGTATTCGGGATTAAAAATGACGAACTATGAGCGCTATAGAAATTAAGATAGATAATGAGAAGAAATATGGCTTAAAAGAGATATTGGAATTAAGTAATACAACTGAAGAATGTGGTGTTACTAGAAAAAATTATACTATAAACCCAGCTTATGGAACAGGTAATTTAGTTACTTGTAGCTTTGATGGACTTGTTGTTAGACAGTTAAATATTAAGTTGAATCATAATTTAAATTTCAATGGACTCCAAGAGGTTAATGCTTTGGTATTTTCGGCTATGCTAGATGGTGAGAAAACTATTTCAATACCAGATTCAAGTGTAGAAATCGTTCAAGAAAGTTATGAAGGTTATATAGCTTATTTAGATACTGTTAAAGGCACTATGAGTTATTCTAAAGATCGTATTGTGAAAGAAATTGTAGTAAAAATGTCAGCTAATTTTATTGAAAAACACCGATTAGATACCTTATTTCCTATACATGACGAGTATGCAATTAGTCAGCTTAAGAAAAATTTTATCCATCAGCTAGATTCTAAAACTCAAGACATTATAAATGAATTAATTTGCGATTCGAGAACAGGTTTATTAAAGCGTTTGTTCTTAGAATCTAAAGCTTTAGAACTACTATCGTTACAAATAGGAAAAGACCACCGAAATGAGGTTAAAAACTCAACTGCAACGAAAAAAGTGTATCTGGCTAAAGATATTATTACCAAAAACCTAGATACGCAATTTTCTATATTTGAATTATCTAAAAAAGTGTATTTGAATGAGTTTTTATTAAAAAAAGAATTTAAACGAATTTTTAATATTACCATTTTTGAGTTTGCGCTTCAGGAACGTATGAAAAAGGCGAAACACTTATTAACAAACACAGATACTCCCATTTATGAGATCGCTGAGTTTGTAGGTTATAAAAATCCTACTCATTTTTCGGCGGCCTTTAAAAAAATTGAACAAATGACTCCTAAACAGTTTCGTAAAAGAATACAATAAGCTCATTCTTTTATATCATATCAAGTTTTTAATACTTTTCTTTTCTTCCAGGCTTCATCTCTGTAACTTTTGGCTTTTCTACCACCATTAATATGATTCCAGCCTGGAGGCATGAATATATATTTTAAACTATCTAATATTGTTGGCGCATTTTTAACATCTTGCCATAATTCTCTCCATAGTAAAAATTGTACGTCCCATAAACTTTCGCTATTCAGTTTATCGTGCATAATTCCATATTCAATTTTTTCATTTGGCACTTCTTTTTGGAATGTTCGAAATAGTTGATCCCAAATACTAAATGTTTCTCCATAATTTCTATCTAGGTAAATATGGTTTTTTGCATGATGTACTCTATGTACCGATGGTGTAATAAGTATTCTATCTAACCATTTATATTTTCCAACGTATTTTTCACTAATATGTGTTAAGGTTGCGTACAAACGAGCTATGGGTTCTATTACAAAAATCATAAATGGATGGAATCCTAAAATAGGCAACCACATAAAATTAAATGGTGTAAAAAAGACATCAAAAATAGATCCTCTTGCTACGACTGTAAGATTCATTTCTTCTGCCGTATGATGCACTCCATGAATACACCATAAAACTCGTACTTTATGACCTAGAAAGTGTATAAAAAACACCGTAAAATCGTACAATAAATAAGCCAAAATCCAGTAGTACCATTCGAATCCTATATTAAAAAGTCGGTATTCGTATAATAGAAACATCCCTCCTACTATCATTATTTTAGACAATAAGAAATACGGAATACTTTGTATTAAATAAGACACAATGCTTACCATCCCTTCTTTTTTACGTTCTATATAATTTGAGAATAATAAAATTCCCCATTCTGCAATCATGAGGATAAGGACAATTACACTCATGTGTTGTAAATGCCCTGAAAATATTTCAATATCAGTTAAGTTCATTTTTATTAGTTTTCCTAGCTCTTATTATTATTAAGATACTTTTTGTTTTAGCTTCCTATTTTGTGCATTAATAATTAACTCCATTCTTCGTAAACTTGCTTCATCTAAGTTTAGACAAGCATCTACCCAAGAATTTGTTATATCTATAAGTTCATTCTTTTGAAGTGGAAATACTTTTTTAATACATTTATAATGGTTATATAAGAAGCTATGATTACCTTTTTGTAGGTACTTAATTAATTCGGTAATTCCATTATTTTCTTCTGTAATTACTTCGTTTATCATTCCAACTTCTTTCATCTCTGTAGCATTATACACTTTACCTGTATATAATATTTCAGAAGCGGTTTTAAAGTTTAATTTTCTAAATAAGAAGCTATAAGCTCCCATACCAGGGAAGAGATTAAATTTATTTTCTGGTAAACAAAAATTGGCTTTCTTATTCGCTAGAATGATATCATGCGCAGCAACACATTCAAAGCCTCCTCCGTAAGCATTTCCTTCAACTAGAGCAATACTAACAACAGGTAATCCAAAATTGTTATAAATATTATATACAGCTTCTACGCAAGAATGCGCATAATCTGTTAGCACTTCTCTATTTTGTTCAATAATATTTTTAAAGAAAAAAGGTAAATCTCCTCCCATATTATATACTTCAGGATGTAAAGATGTAGAAGCAATATATTTTAGTGGATACGATTCATCTGCAAAAAGCATTTTTAAATCCGCTGAAAAAATTTCAAATTCCTTTAATATTTCCAAACTAAAATTCGGAATCCCTTTTGTTTTTATTTTCCAGAGTAGTAGCTCGTGTTCTGGATAATAATCTATTTCAAAATATGTATATGTTTTAATCATTTTTTTGATAGTTGGGGGCTTTAAATGTCTCGGTTAAAAAATTACAAATTTGTGCTACTGCAGCTATAGAAGGTGGAGTTTTCTTTAATGCATTTAACACAACAAAATCATGAATGGTTCCACCATATCTAGTTGATACTACTGGAACTTTAGCCATTCGTAGTTTTTTAGCATAGGCTTCTCCTTCGTCTCTTAAAACGTCATATTCTGCCGTAATAATTAATGTTTCTGGTAAGCCACTTAATTCTGTTTTTGTGGCTTTTAAAGGAGCAATTTTACTGGATGAATGCATACTTTTATCTGGTGCATATTGTTTCCAAAACCAAATCATAATATCTCTAGATAAATAATGTCCTTTAGAAAATTGTTCGTAAGACTTTGTATTTACATTAGTATTTGTAACTGGGTTAATTAATACTTGCGCATTTAGCTTAAACTCTTTTCTTTCTTTTGTCATTAAGGCTATTACTGCAGTCATATTTCCTCCAGCACTATCTCCTCCTATACTTATTTTATTAGGGTTTAATCCATATTTTTTTCCGTACTTGGATACATACAAAGCTGATAAGTATCCTTCTTCATTTGCTACTGGAAATTTTGCTTCTGGTGCTCTAGAATATTCAACGAAAACAATTCCTACATTTGCTTTTATAGCAATGTCTCTCATCAAACGTTTATGAGTTTCAAAACTATTATATACCCAACCTCCTCCATGAAAATAGATAAACGTTGGTAGTAAGCCTTTGTATTTTTTTGGCTTAACTAATACTACATTTACTGATTTCTCTTGAAGTTTAAAAACTTCCTTTTTAAAAGTAACTGCATTATAGATTTCCGTAGTGTCTTGCTGCATGCCTTCCATAGCATCTCTACCAATATCTAATGGTAAATCTTGTAAAGGTGATCCAGTGTAAGAATGTATTGCATTTAAAAACTCTTGTACATCTGAATCTAATCCGTAGCTACCAGCTAACTTTGTTTGCGCTTTCAATGTTAATTGAAATAAGCAAATACATAACGCTAATAAACTTCTTACATTCATGCTGTTTTCTGTATTAAGTTTGCTTTCTTACTCTTACTAAAAGCTTTGTATTGATCTAATGCATATAGCAATAAAAATGTTCCTAAGTTAATACCCAGCATAATTGCAAGTACCATAGGTTCGTTGTATGCTGAAAAATTAGTAAATGCTAAAGTCCAATAAATTAGAACCCATTGAATCAAATAAAAAGAAGTTACGTGTTTACTACAGTAGAAAAATAAAGTACTAATGTAATTTTCTTTTGGCAATAAACGCTCGATGTGATAATATACCCAAAACAGTACTAACAGAATTCCCATTAATCCCATACTTCCACCTGGGCCTAAATGATAATAATCTCCAAAATGATACTCGTAATTATAATCGCATAATAGTTTCCCTGTCACTAAAAACAGAATTCCTAGATATAACATTGGTCTGAAAAGAGACTTATCTGGATCTTCTGGTTTTTCTTGATAGCTTAAACCTAGGTATAATCCCATAAGAATAAACGATAACCAAGGAAATAATGGAAAATACACATCGAAATTATTTCCCCACATTAGGTTTAAGACATAATCTACGCCAGGCACTCCTAACTGGAATCCACTAACTACTTTAGAAAGCCACATAATTACCAACGAAATAATAATTAAAATGTATTTATTCCTGATTAAGAATTTAAATGAAAGTCCAATTAAAAATAATGATATTCCTACTAGTTGAAACATATCTCCTTTTAAGAAGTAATTCAACATTCTACTAGGATCGCTTAATTGAAGTCCACTTGCTTCGACAAAACTAGTAGGAAAACCTCCAAAAAAGACTACTGGAACAATAAACCTTAAAAAGTTTAAAATGTAGCCTAAAGCAATAATAAATAGCGCTTTTTTTAAAATTCCGCTTTTATTCGCATGTCTTGAAAACGCGAATGATATTCCCATTACTATTAAGAAAATTGGAGAACCTCTTTCTAATAATTGGACAAATTTACCTGTTATTGTGTTTTCCCAAGTATCCATACTTGAAAAGAGCATCATTACATGTACAGGAATCATCATAAGTACACTAAAGCCCCTCGCAAAATCAACGGCTCTTACTCTATTATGTTTTTTCATTGTTTTCTTTACTATTTTGTATCCCAACTTAGTTTTTTTGATAAGGGTTTTCTTCTTCTATTCCCTGTTTCAATTCCTTCCTTTACATGTCCCATGAAAAAGATTCCTAAAAACTTTTCACCTTCTTCTAAGGCTATTCTTTTCCCATATTCCATGGTAGCTCCTGCTGTATCCCAATAACATCCTAAATTGAGTGCTGTGCAGCTTAACCACATATTTTGTATTCCACACGAAATAGCTGCTATTTCTTCCCATTCTGGTAATTGTGCTCTTTTACTAGGTTGAAAGATTACTGCTATTAGTGTTGCATTTTCTGCATACAATTTTGTGTCTTCATAGCGTTCATTAGAAAACTCTTCTTCTGTGTAGCGTTCTCTATAATAATCTGCCATAAATAAACCTAGCTCTTCTTGATGTTTTCCTTCTAACACAACAAAACGCCATGGTTGTGTAAGTTTATGCGTGGGAGCCCATAGTGCATTAGAAACTATTGTTTCTACAGTTTCTTTACTTATTGTTTTGTCTGAAAAATCATACGCATACGTTGTTTTCCTATCTCGTATGAGTTTTGTTATTCCTTCAATATTCATAACTACACTGTTTCTACTTCGGCTTTAGAAATCTTACTTACTTTTTTAAATTTAGCTATCGGATTTTCTAAAGTTCCTACTAACTTTAAACTTTCAATAGGATCTGCTAGGTTTAGCATTTGTTTTGTATTTCCTAATTGCAGTCTGTTTAAACAACAACGGTCGAACTCATCTACAAATAAATCGTAACGTTCGTATTTCTCTGAAAATTCTGGGTACTCTTCTTGGTATTCATAAATACATTCTGCAACCAATTGCCAAAAATTATGTTCTGAAAAACCTATTTGTGTATCTAATTGGGTTCCCATAAATCGGAAGAAGCAATCAAAAACATCTGTAAAAATTGATAGTATTTTCATTTTGTCAGAGGTTTCTGTGTACAGTCTATCTACATGCTCTGGAAGATTCATTGTTTCGTTAAATACAATTACCTCTTCTGTAATATCTTTCATTAAAACATATACAGGAGTATCTTCTTCTAGTACCATTATTAAGTTTTCTCCATGTGGCATGAATACAAATTCATATTTGTAAAAACAATGCAATAATGGAGCTAAATAAGCTTTTAAATAACGTTGTATCCAAGTTGTAGCTCCATATGGTGAAGCTGCTATTAACGATGCTAACAGAGAATTCCCTTCTGAATCTAAATGTAATAATGCTGCCATTGTCAGCACTCGCTGATTAGAGTTTATCTTCGTAAATGGACTCTCTCTCCATAATGCTGAAAGCATTTTATTATGAGGATTTGTTTTGCCTAGTACTTCATAATAATGGTTTTGATACCCAATAGTTGCTACTTCTCCAAGCATTGTAAATCTATTCCCTTGTAAATATTCATCCTCTGCTAATAAATTATTTATCCATATAGTTATAGGCGGTGTACTTTGCATATAATAAGGAGAAAGCCCTCGCATGAATCCCATATTTAAAATAGACAAAGCTGTTTTTGTGTATAATTTTTCAGGATTAGTAACATTAAATAATGTACGAATAGATTGTTGCGCTGAATAAGCATCTTCACTCTCTCCTACCAATACAATATTTTTTTGCGCAATATCTGCTGCAAAAACTTGCACTATTTTATTTGTCCATTGCCAAGGATGCACGGGCATAAAAAGATAGTCTTCTACATTTATGTTATGCTCTTTAACTATTTGTGAAAACTCATATATCTTTTCTTCTCCTAATTCATTCTTCAGTAAATTATCATATTCATATCCTTTTACAGCTGTAAAAGTTGCATATTTTTTATGTGCTGCAATCCATAAAATTTTAAACGAATGGTTTGCTTCAGGAGAATACAAATGATAATCATCATTACTAAAACCTATTCTTCCATTATTAGCTACAAAGCAAGGATGGCCTTCTGTCATTCCATGTTCTATGTCTTGAAAACTTTTAGTAGCTAAAACTTCTGCTGAGAACGTTTCGTTTTGAAGTTTGTATGCAGCTCCAGATAATGTGCTCGTTATTTCTTCTAAATACGTTGCTAAAAATTCATTAGGTATTCCTAGTATTTCTTTAAATTCTGTGATAAAAGACAAAGCATCTAATGAGTTAACACTCTTGTTATTTGAATACTTCGTAATACTTTTTTCATCTATATGCCAGTGATCTAAAGAGAATTTCTTTGCATTAAATTCATAATTATAATTATTACAATCTGATATAATACTGTAACGATTCCAATTATTTTCTGCTCTTAGAAATTCAGGTATTAGTATTAGTTCGTGTGCAAATTCACTGATGGCTTTTTTTATTAATTGACGATTTACAATTTCCCAAGTATGAGGTTGTAAATGCGCGATGTTTTCGTTTGTCATTTTTAATCAATTATTCCGTTAGTTCAATTGTTAAGAATGTGTCATTACGAATGAAATAGTCTTCTTTATTAATAGATCGCTTCATTTCATTCGTGATGACATATATTATTTATATTGTTGTACTGATAGCATTCTTATACGATTCTCTAGTACAAAAAGCCAAAGCTGCAGTTTTATGAGGTAATGCAATCTCTTTTTGGTACTCAAATCCTGCTTTCTTATTTAATACATGAATCTTTTCGTTATTCGCATCTGGCTCAACAACTACTCTATTCACATATGGTAAACTGAAAAAATATTCCATCACTGTAGAAAATACATGCCAAGTGAATTGTGGGATTCTTTTTTCTGCTGGAGCAACTAGTATATGCATACCGTAATCACTTTCTAAAGCATCATAATGTTCTGCTATCATATCTTTAGAAGCTTCATATTTTTCCATTAGAAAGATTGGCTTGTTGTTTAACATTCCAATAAACGTATGATGATGGGGATTGTCTTCAATTTCTTGATATGCCGCTTTTACTTCCTTTTGTGTTTGCTCTAACATTCCCCAATATTTTGCATAAGGTTGTGTTACCCAATTATGCAATAACTCAATATCTGTATCTAAATGAATTGGACGAATACTCATCTCTCCTAATCCGGATATTTCTCTACGAAACACTTCTTGATGTGTTGAAACCATAACTTATGCTTCTTGTGTTTTAAATTGAGCTAACGGATTGGTTAAGTCTCCTGCAAATTGTAATAAAGCAACAGGGTCGTCTAAATCAATCATTTGCTTATGATTGTTTAGTTGTAATCTGTTTAAGCAAGAAAGTTTGAAATCGTCTGCAAATAGATCGTACTTTTCAAATTTTGTAGCTAATTGAGGGAATTGCTCTTGGTATTCTCTAACATTTTCTGCTACTAATTCCCAAAAACGGGTTTCACTATAATTGGCATGTTCTTCTAAAATTGGTGCTAAAAATCTAAAGAATCCATCGAACATATCTGTAAAAATAGATAGCAGTTTTACATCCTCAGGAACGGGTGCATACATTCTTTTTAAGTGCTCAGGCAGTTCAACATCTGGGCTTAAAATACATGCTTCTTCTGTAATATCTTTTAGCAATGCATATGCAGGAATATTATCTTCTAATACCAAAATAATATTTTCTCCATGTGGCATGAATACTAAATCGTAATAATAGAAACAATGTACCATTGGACTTAAATACGCTTTTAAATACTTACGAATCCAATCGTCTATAGAAATGCCAGAATCTTTAATCATTTCAGGCACTAGTGCATTTCCATGGTGATCTATATGTAATAAAGCAGCCATTGTAATTGGCTTCTGATTTTCTTTTACTACTGAATATGGGCTTTCTCTCCATAAAGAAGCTAACATTTTATTATAATCGTTATGTGGTCCGAATTCTTCGAAATAAGGATTCACATAGCTTACAGATCCTATTTCACTTAACATTCTAAAACCGTTTTCTTTTAAGTATGGATCATTGTATAATACATCTTCTAACCAAACGGCCATTTTAGGAGCTGTTCCTAAATAATATAGAGGTAATCCTCTCATGAAGCCCATGTTTAAAATCGATAAAGCCGATTTTGTATAGAATTTTTGAAGATTGGTTGTATTGAAAAGTGTTCTTATAGATTGTTGTGCTAAGTATTGATCTGGACTATATCCTAAGCAAATTAAATCACCTTTTGCTACTTCTGGAGCAAAAATATTGGCTAGTTTATTAAACCATTGCCAAGGGTGAATTGGTAAGAACAAATAGTCTTTTGGACTATGTCCTTTTTCAGTTATAATTACATTGAACTTAGCAATTGTATCTGCATCTAATTCTTGTTGAATTAATTTCTCATAAGGTAATGTTTCAATAGCTGCATATACTGCTTTTGACTTATGACCTGCCAACCATAATAATGAGAATGAATTTCCTGCTTCTGGTGCATACGAACGATAATCTGTACTATCGAAACCAATTCGTCCGTTATTTGCTACAAACCCAGGATGCCCTTCTGTCATCGATTGTTCAATGGTTTGAAAATCTGCAGTAGCTAGTTCTTTTGCTGTTGGGTTTCCTTTCGTAATCTTAAAAGCACTTCCGTATAGTGTACTAATAATTTCTTCTAAGTATACAGGCATTTTTTCATCAGCAATTCCTAATACTTTTCTAAACTCTTTGATAAAGTAAATTGCGTCTAGTGTTTCTGGAGTTCCATTCACATATTTTTTAATTGACTTTTCATCTATTAAAAAATGATTTAATGCCATAGGTTTCGCAATAAATTCATAGCTAATTTCTTTATTATCTGCTAAAACTCTATAATGGTTATAATTATTTTCTAGCTCTTCTATTATTTCAGGCTGAATTAATAGTTCATGCGAAAATTCACATAATGCTTTTTTAACTAATAATGTATTTGCTTGTTGCCAAACTTTTGGCTGTATATGTTGTGTGGATTGTTGTGGTGATACCACATTATCTAACGTATTCATACTACTACGCTTTGAGGGTGAAAATGATTGTATTTTTTGTTGGTAATTTGCCTTTGTTAAGTAAGCTATTTGTGCTGTTTTATGAGGCAATTCGATTACTTCTCCTAGCCTAAATCCAATTCTTTGACATAAGGCAAACATCTTTTTATTACGAATGTCTGGCTCTACCAAAATTCTATCTATAACTGGATTGGTAAAGACAAAATCCATAATAGATTGAAACATAAACCATGTAAAATTGGCTACTTTAGGAGTTTTGGGTGGTGCTACTATAATATGTACACCACAATCTGAATCTTTGGCTTTATAGAAGTCTTTGATAATGTCTTTTTTAGGATTGTAACGTTCCATCACAAATGCTGGTTCGTTATTGTACATTCCTACAAAAACATCATAATCTTCAGGTGTCGAAAGCTTTATATATTCGTCTTTTACTTCTTCTAATGTGGCATTTTGCATTCCCCAAAACACCGCATACTCTTTTGTTACCCAAGAGTGTAAAAAAGTACTATCTGTTACTACTTCAAAAGGACGAATTGTAATTGTACCAAAGTCTTTATATTCTTTTGAAAAAATCATTGAGTTTTCCATTGATAGTCTGCTTTAGGTTTTAACAAGTTGTTTGTGAAATGTTCGTACAGATTTAAACACAAAGAAGTATAATACTAGTGTAATCGTAAAACCAATTAATGCTATATAAAAAGGAATTTGTAATCCATAGGTATCTACAATAATTCCTACATTCAATGAAGCTAATAATACTCCTAGATTTTGAAAAAAGTGTATTTTACTATAATCTACTGCGTATGATTCTGGCGTGCTTAATTCGAATAGTAATACATCGAATTTTACTACCCCTTGGAAAATTGCCCAACCATATATTATTCTTCCTAAAATTACGACTGCATCCGAAGGAATTCCTTGTAAGAATAGTCCTACTAAACCAATGCATAAGGCATTTATAATTCCTTTATGTCCTTGTGATTTTCTCTTATTATTAATCCACAACGCTATTAAAGCAACAAATCCCGGAATCGCATACACAGTTCCAGAAACTACTTTAGATGTATAAGGTGAAAAACTTTCCCAGTATAAAGAGAAAAATGGTCGTATTAAAAAATCACTAAAGTATAATATTAGTGTAATGAGTCCGAGTTTTAAAATAAATCCTTTGGGAATAAATTTATTTTCAGTCTTTTCAGGTTCTTCAGAAATAATTAAATGCGTAGCGTATTTTTTACTTTTCAATAAGTACGCACTCATTCCCATTTGTACAAAATCTCCTCCAGCCATAATTAAGAATATATAACTTGGATCCATTGTATCTACAGTCATTCCACCAATTACAGCTCCTAGTATTCCTCCCATATGTACAACTACAGATAATAATCCAATAGTACTAGGGTGTTCTTCTTTGGTTACTATTTTTAATATATACGGATACACTAAAAGGTAGCTTCCTTTGAATAAGATCATTACTAAAGATGCTATCCAGAAATATGTGTACGATTCTGTTTGATAGCAGTATAGCGCTAATATTCCTGCCACTGCTTGGGTATATACCAATATATTAAGCTCTGAAACCTTTTTGGAAACATATGCCCAAAAAGGAAACGCTATCATGACCATAAAGCAGATAGCTGCAAAATAATATCCTACGTTTTTGGGATTGGTCATTCCAAAACGTAGTTCAAAAAATTGCGGATAAAAAGGATGCAGTAGGTAATCACTTACTACTGCAACCAAGGTCATTAAAATTAAAAAGTTCTTTAATTTCATTTGTTTTTAATAATTCGTCATTGTAAAACTTGAAGTAGTCTGTAATAAGATTTCTATCGTGTTACTTCAGTTTCTATTTCGAGTTTCCTAAAGGAATACTCAGAGAGTATTTGGAATGACGTTTATATTTATTTTTAAGAATTCATAACGTTCATCATGATTTCCTCTTCTTTACTTACTCCAAATTGCTGAAACGCTATTTTCGTTTCTATTGGGTAATGCTCAACTCCTGTCATTTCTCTGATAATGAATGAGTTTCTATATGCTGCCATTCCTAAATCTGGTGTTACAAAACCATGTGTATGTAATTCAGCATTTTGCACAAAAATTTCATTCTGATTTTTATCTACACTATAATTACGCGCTACATCAAAACGATTCTTTTCATCCCATTCAATTCGATCAGAAATGCCTTCAACAAAATCTGGTAATTGATATGCATATCCTGTAGATAATACCAATCCTTCAGTTTCATGTTTATAGTATTTTTCTTGTTCTGTTTGGAATAACTCTAAGTTGATTGTACCATCTTCCTCTTTCGTATTTATTAACTCAGAGTTTGTACGTAATGAAACTTTTAAAGGAGTCTCAGCTATAATTTGTTTTGTATATAATAAATCGTGAATTGCTCCGATTAAATCGCTATTAATTCCTTTGTATAAATGCTTTTGATTCTTAATTAAATCATCTCTTTTTTGCGCTGGTAAATCATAGAAATAGTCTACATACTCAGGAGAAGTCATTTCTAAAGTTAGTTTAGAATATTCCAATGGAAAGAATCTTGGAGAACGTGTAATCCAATTTAATTCATACCCTTTTGTATCTATTTCTTGTAATAAATCGTAGAAAATTTCAGCAGCACTTTGCCCACTTCCTAACACTGTAATTTTTTTCTTTTCTTGCAATGCAGCTTTATGATCTAAATACTGAGAAGAATGAACCGCTTTTCCTTTAAGGTCTTTACAACATTCTGGCACATAAGGAGGTGTTCCTGTACCTAAAACAAGTTTTTTTGCCTTATAAATTTTATGCTCCTTTGTTTTTGTACAAAGTGAGGTTACTACATATACATTTTCTTCAGCAACGTAATCTATATGCGTAACTTCTGTATTGAAATGAATGTTTGATAATTTTTCAATAGCCCATTGACAGTAATGGTTATATTCATTTCTTAGTACTAAGAAATTCTCTCTTATATAAAAAGAGTACATTCTACCCTGCTCTTTTATGTAATTTAAAAAGCTAAACGGATTGGTAGGATCTGCTAACGTTACCAAATCTGCCATAAAAGGAATTTGCAACGTAGTATCTTGTAATAGCATGCCTGGGTGCCAGTTAAACTTTTCTCTTTTGTCTAAGAAAATTCCATTTAGGTTTTCTATTGGCTCTGTTAAACAAGCCAATCCTAAATTAAAGGGTCCTACACCAATGGCGATAAAATCTGCTACTGCACTCTGCTTCATAATGCTTCTGTTTTGGGTTGATATTTCTTTCCTGTTTCTTCTATCATTTCGATAATATTCAGGAGGTTATTAATTGTATTCTTTGGATTTAACAGGGTAAATTTCAAATAAATATTTCCATTTAATTTTGTACTTGCAATGGAAGCTTTTCCTGCTTTAAACAACGTGTTTTTAATGTGTAAGTTTACCTTATCGTGCGTTGGTTCGTGTGCAGCTTCTGAGTTTTTATACCTAAACACAACTGTACTTAATTCTGGAACATGTGCAGTTTCAAAATTTGGATTGTTATGTAAGTGCTCATGTACTCGTTTTGCCAACTCATGTACTTCTTCTAAATACGATGCAATAGTTTTAGTTCCTAATGTTTTTAAGGTTAACCATACTTTTAAAGCATCAAATCTTCTTGTAGTTTGAATTGATTTCTCAATTAAGTTTGGCCTTTCTGTATCTTTATCTTCCAGTGGATTTAAGTAATCTGCGTAATAAGATACATACTGAAAATGTTGCTTATTCTTCGCTAAAAAAGCGCTACAGCTAACAGGTTGGAACAATGTCTTATGAAAATCTATTGTTACAGAATCTGCCATGTTCGCTCCTTCAAAATAATGCTTATGTGTTTCTGTTAACACATAACAACCTCCATAAGCACCATCTACGTGTAACCACATATCTTGCTCTTTTGCAATCTTTCCTATGGTTTGTATTGGATCAAAGCTTCCATAATCTGTAGTTCCTAAAGTAGCTACTACAGCGATAGGTAAATTACCTTCTTGCTTTGTTTTTTCTATTGCTAATACTAACTCTTCAGCATCCATTCGCATTTTATCATCAACTTTTACAGGTACAACTGCGTCGTATCCCATTCCTAAAAGTGCTGCGTTTTTCTTTATACTGAAGTGTGATTTTTCTGAACAGAAAATTCTGAATTTACTAACCTGATCTGACCAACCGTGTTGCTTGATATTGATTCCAAACTTTTCAAAAGCATAATGGTCTCTGGCCATAAGTAAAGCCATGAAATTAGATTGTGTTCCTCCACTTGTGAATACCCCATCTGCTTGGTTTCCTAGTTGAAATTCGTTACAAATCCAACGGATTACTTCTTGCTCAATAAATGTTGCTGAAGTACTTTGATCCCATGTTTCTACTGCTGTATTTACTGAAGTAGCAATGATTTCTGCTACAATCGAAGGCAATGTAATTGGACAATTTAAATGCGCTACATAATTTGGATTATGAAATGCAATTGCGTTACTGATATACAAATCATCCAATTCGCGTAATGCCTTGTCTATAGGACTTGAACTGTGAATATCTACGAGTCTTGCTTTAGAACGATTACTTCGTATTTCTTCTAAGTCGTCACCTTTATAAAACTTCCTGCTTGCCAAAAACTTTTGTACATACCCTAAAGTTTTTGAAATATATTCTTCATATAATTTTAAGGATTCGTCATTAAACAAGTAATTATTTAATGACAATTCCTTAAACGGAGGGGCTTCGTTTATAATCATTATTTTTATTTAGTCTTAATAAGACTACAAAATTATAATGCAACGAAGTTTTAATTATGACGAAATTGGAATTAAAAAAGACGTGATTTGATTTATTATTAAAAACTTTCTAAGAAAGAAAAAACACCGTTAAAATTAATTTTAACGGTGTTTTTAGATTAATATTTTATAAATTTTATCGTTTTAGAAATTTGTTTGTTTTTAATTTTCAGTAAATAATTCCCCTCTGGTAACAACTCAATATAAGTGCTAATATCTCTTTTTATTACTATATTTTCTTCAGAAAATTCTTCTATTGTTCTTAAAGTTTTACCTGTAATATCTATTATGGAAATAGAAGTAGTTTCTTTTGATACTCCTGGATAATTCACAATTAATTGACCATGCGTCGGATTCGGGTACACTTTGATTATAGCATCTGGTTCCTCTATAAAATCTTCAAAAACTCTACTAGACAAGCTACTGATTGTAACATCTAAATTTCCCGATAAAGACCAATTTCCTGCGGCATCTTTAACTAAACTTTTAATCTTTCCGTTTCTTCTTCTTACATCTTTATTATATGAACTTCCAGCTGTAATTACTTGTGAAGCTCCTCCTCTATGTCTATAAACTTTCAAATCGTCAAACAACATGTTCGTTCTATTGGTTCTTAAAGAAATAGAGCTTCCTCTTTCTATAGGAGTTGTATCTGTCCATTTTAAAATGGGTGTATTATTTTTAAACACTTCTATAACTCCATAAGTTGGACTGTACGTAATTTTATAATTCGCCCAATTATTATCTTGATTTACATTTCCAATAGCTCTAAAATTCAATGTATTGTTAATGGTTTCATAGATGCGAACTTTATTGTCTTCTCCACTAAACCAAATTAAATAGGAATTTCCTCTTTGGTCTTGTGTTACATCATCTGCCATAATGTGAATTCCAAATTTTCTTGGCCCTGAAGTAGATTCAACCTTAGCTGCAAATTCATACAAATAAGGTAATCCTGAGTTTTGAGATAAGTAAGAATTCAATCTTGTATTGTCTACAGAAGTATTCGATTGTCGCATACGGCCGTTACTTATGGTCCAACTTCCTGCATTTTGAGTATAAGCTCCATAAAATTCATTAAAATTATCATTAAAAAAACCATTCCCTCTATTAGCATACCAATTGTTTCCGTATTGTTCTAAAGCTTGGTAAAATCGTTGGGTTACTCCTACGTTATCTCGATCATTAAAATTTGCTGTAAAATCTCCCGACTGTGTATTTCCTCCAGATGCACTAATACTAGTCGTTGGAGCTTGTGTATCTCCAGATGGTGGTGGCGGATTTGAGTTACACCTGCTTCCTAAATCATTTTGCAATGCTACAAAATAAGCATCGGCAAATCTATTTCTCCAACTATCGCTTAATAATTTGGAAGCATCGCTAGAATCTACAAAACCAATTTCACTTAACACTCCCACTGCATTATTTCCTGACAAGACTCCTAAATGAAAGATAAATGAGGCATCTTCTACAGAACGTCTATCTCTCCATTGCCCTTTTTCTACCATTCTGTCTTGAACTTGTCTCGAAAATCGACTGTTTGCTGATTGTGGAGAGTTGCTTCGATTACACCAAAACGTTTCTGTTCCTGTTCCGCCACCTCCATTACAGTGAATACTTATAAAACGATCTGCTCGCCAATTATTAGAAATTGCTCTTCGTTGACTTAATGTAATCCAACCATTTCTTGTAGATCGTGTTAATCTTACATTCCAACCGCTACAACTGCTTTCTATTAAATTTTTAAGTTTTATTCCAACAGCCAAAGCTGTAGCATGCTCTGTATCTGTTCTTCCATCTGGATTACTTCCATTAGAAGCATATCCATGTCCTGGATCAATTACAATCGTCTGTGCTAAAATATCAGCATTCAAAAAAGCTGCTGATATACATAGTAAAAAAGTGATTTTTAAATATCTTTTTTTCATGGTTTTAGTTTTGAAGGTTTAAATCGGCAATAAAAATTCTCCCTGATTTTTCATCTGTAAAAGCAATTTTTTTTCCATTAGGTGATACATCTGCCCACGTTTCAATACTATCTTTGGAGTTAGTTAGTTGTACTTTTTGAGCAGTTTTTGCCGATATATAAAACAAATCGGAAGCAGTAATACTATGTCCATCATTACTCTTATCTTCAAAAGTGACAACACCACTACTATCAGGCAACCAAGCACTAGCTAATCCATTCCCTAAATACTTTCTCTTTTCTTTTCCATCAATTGCATATAAATACATTCCTGGGCCTTCGTGCACTACCACATATTTCTGATTAGGCGCAACTATAGGATGATAATACTGTCCGCCTTCTTTCGTAATTACCCAAGGTTTTCCATGAGTTCCATATTTGGCTTCTAATTGTAATGTTTCTAGGTTAATATATACTGTAAGAATTTTCTCTTTTTGGAACTTCGATTTCCTTAAGATATTTGTGTTATCTGGATGTACTCCTTGTACTATTTTCTCTTTTTTTGTTGAAAGATTGATACTTTTTACAACGAGTTCTGAAAATAAAGCTTCCTTTGGTTTTTCTCTAAAAATGATGCTATTGCTATCGGCACTCCAATTAGCTAAATATCCTATTCCTTGTGCACTTTTTACTTTTTGAATTGTATTACTTTTTATAACATCTACTACAAATAAGGCATCGTTATGGTGATCTGTAAATACAATTTTTTCACCATCTGGCGACCATATTGGAGTACTGAACTCTCCTTCTGGTGATACGGGGGTTATATTACTTAGTTTAGACTGTGCTTCTATTTTGATCGCAAAAAATATTGCACAAATTAGTATAACATATATTGTTTTCATTTGATCTTGATTTAGTTTTTAATGAACTTAATTGTTTTAGAAACCTGTTTGTTTAGAATTTTAAGCAGATAATGTCCTTGTGGTAATGCTTTTATAGCGTTACTCAAATCTACTTGCTGCGTTTCTTTTTCTTTGGATATCTTCTTTATCACTTTGAGCGTTCTCCCTGTTATATCGACTATTGAAATCGTAGTCGTTTCTTTTATCTGTGATGGAAAATTTATAAACATTCGATCCTTTGTTGGATTAGGAAAAACTTTTACTGCATCATTTAACAAAGCTTCTGGAGTCTCAAAATTTCTACTAGACAAACTGCTAATGGTAACATCTAAGTTTCCAGATGAAGACCAATTTCCTGCAACATCTTTTACCAAACTTTTCACTTTACCGTTTCTTCTTCTTATATCTTTATTTACTCCTGTTCCCGCTGTGATTCTTTGAGTACTCCCAGCCCGATATTTGTATACTTTTAAATCATCAAATAATATATTAGTTCTGTTAGTTCTGAGAGAAATAGAACTTCCTCTTTGAATTGGAGTTGTATCTGTCCATTTTAAAATAGACCTGTTATTCTTAAAAACTTCTATAACTCCATAAGCTGGACTATAGGTTATTTTATAATTTGCCCAATTATTATCTTGACTCACATTCCCTATAGCTCTAAAATTGAGTGTATTGTTAATTGTTTCATAAATACGAATTTTGTTATCCTCTCCGCTAAACCATATCAAATAGGAATTTCCTCTTTGATCTTGAGTTACATCATCCGCCATAATGTGAATTCCAAATTTTCTTGGACCAGAAGTAGATTCTACTTTGGCTGCAAACTCATATAAATAAGGTAATCCTGAGTTTTGTGATAAAAAAGTATTTAATCGTGTATTGTCCACAGCAGTATTCGATTGTCGTAAACGTCCGTTACTTATAGACCAACTTCCTGCATTTTGTGTATATCCTGAATAAAACACATTAAAGTTGTCATTAAAAAAACCATTTCCTCTATTTGCATACCAGTTGTTACCATATTGTTCTAAAGCTTGGTAAAATCGTTGGGTTACATTTACATTATCTCGGTCGTTAAAATTTACTGTAAAGTCTCCTGATTGTGTATTTCCTCCCGATGCACTAATACTTGTTGTTGGAGCTTGTGTATCGGCACTTGTTCCAAATGAATTTTGAGAACGATAGATATAATTTTGACGGGGCTGGCCTGCATCTACAAAGGAACCTGGCGTAGATGCATTTCCTCCTGCTGCTCGCCATTCAAAATGAATATGATCTCCACTAGATCCACCTGTAGTTCCTTCTTTTGCTATTATTTGTCCTTTTTGTACGTTTTGTCCTTGACGTACTGATATACTTTTATTATGTGCATAATAAGTTCTGGTACCATCGCTATGCCTGATAATTACCAACCTTCCATAGCCACTGGTAAGACTTCCACTAATTCCAGCAAAAGAAACAACACCTGCCGCGGAAGCTCTCACATTATCATCTCTAGACAAAGAAGTAGCAAAGTCGATAGCACTGTATCCATGATGTCCGCCATTTCCAAATAAATTACACCTTCCCACAGGAGAATGTCCGCTCGTTGGCCCAGGAGTTCCATGTCTTGAAACGCAATTCTCATCTCCAAAATCCCAAGGCAAATAGTACGATAAAGAAGAGCGCTGTATCCTATTTTCTTTTATTGTTTTTTGCTCTAATTGTTCTTTCCAACCGAATACATGCATATGGGCTCCTTTCGATTGTGTTACTACTAAAGCTGTTTTTGAAGAAAGACTGTATTTATAAAGTACATCTGTATGTCCATGCAAAAAGTCTACTTTTTCATCTAAAGTTCCTGTAAATAGAAACTGTTTCCTATCTGGAGACAATAAAGGAGTTCTTACATATGAAAAGGTAATAGGTATTTTTCTAAGTTCTTTAGTTTTCAGGTTTAGTATAAAAATTCCTTCATGCTGTTCTGCTGCATCTAAAAATAATGCCTCCACAAAAATTTCATCAATATGATTAGTCCAACCAATTGGTTTGTAAGCTAACGACTGTTTTTCTTGACTGTTTTTTTGAATCAAAATTTTCTCTTCATTCAACACCGTGTTTATTGTTTTGAAACGGTATCCATTTCCAATCTGTTCTCGTTCTAGGTATACCCACAGATTAGGATCGTACGGACTTTGTAATCCTTGGAAAAAGTCAAAAGATTCACTGACAATTTCCTTATCAGAAATTTCCTTTTCAGTTAACACAACGTTATCTAACGTTTTAGGGAGCAATTCATGGTGTTTATTCTGTTTTTCAAACACTTTCTCTTTCGTTTTGGAGGAAAAACTTTTTGTTAATGGTCTTCCATTTTTTGTAAAAACAAGTTCTTGCGCAGGTAATATATATACGCACAAGTATACTGCTAATACAAGTAGATTTGTAATAGTTTTCATGTTATAAGGGTTTTAAAAAATTCGCTTATGTGTAGGCAATAAGTATGCTGTAATTATTGCATTGAATATCCGTATGAAGTTATAATTACGTTTTAAACGTCATTCCAAATTTACCTGTGCTGAACTTGTTTTAGTGTTTTCAGAATCTTACCATAATATTAAATGACGGTTTGAGATGGAAACCTGAAACAAGTTCAAGTAGACGTTCGTTATTATTATGTATAAATTCGGATAATCATATCATTTTACAATGAATAATTACGCTTTAAAATTGGAATTGCCTTATTGAATATTCTATACTAAAAAATGTATATAGTGTTAAGTATGAGTGAATATTTGGTATTTCATTAGTTCGAGGGTTTTTAATGGTTCATCTGGGGATAAAATTACAGACTATAACCAGAAAAAAAATAGGTACTAATCCTCAATTTTCAGAATTTGAATGCACTCATAATTTAACAATGTATTTAAATAAAGCGTTTGTTCCTTGTAAATTCAGCTTTTTACAAATATTATATCGATGATTTTTAATCGTTTTTTCACTTTTAAATAATTGACTGGCTATTTCTTTATTTGTTTTACCTAAAGCAACTTGATTTATAATATTGATCTCTGTCTTAGACAACTTCTCTCTTACAAGTTCATTCAATTGTAAAACTGGTTCTTCTTTTTCTTGATACCATTGCTCCCTGAATATTCTACTGATGTAAGGTTTATTTTCAATAAGTCTTCCTGCGCATTTTTTTATCAATTCAATATCCTCAGCCTTATAAAGTATCCATTTAATTTCTAGTTTTTTTAATACTTTAATAAGTTCAGTATCTAATGAAAGCGCCATAACAACTATTTTTGCTCTTGGAGCATGACGTTTTGTATATGCGGCAAGTTCCATCCCCGAATTGTCTGATTTAAAAGTAGCGTCTATAACCACTATATCTGGTTGTGAAACAACTATTACTTTTCGTAATTCTTCTAAATCACTTACATCTTCGTATAAATTAAATTGCAAATCTTTAGGAGCCTCAAACATTGCTTTAATTCCTAATTTCTTGAGAGGGTCTTCATAAGCAACAACGACGTCGAATTCTCTTATTTTCATTATGGGAAAGGGTTAAGAGGATAAATCTAATAAAAGGATTTGTTTTTTGAAAAAATGGTGTAAAATGAAACTTTTAAGGCTTTTTAAAACTCAAAATCAACAAGAAAATGAATATTTACACTAAAAATTGGATGTAAGAGCACTACGTTTAAAGATATAAGAATCTTTATTCTTTTTTCTGGAAGTAAAACGGTCTTTTGCCTAAAGTTTTGGGTAGTTATTATACCAAATCTATAATAGCTTGTTCAAGTTCTTGCCCTCTTTCTAAGCCCATTTTTTTTCGGATTCGATGACGAGACGCTTTTACAGATCCCATGGTTACATTACGAATAACCATGATTTCTTTTAGACTTAAATTCATACGCATTAAGGCGCAAATTTCTCTTTCAGATTTGGTAAGATCTGGATATAATGTTCTCAGTTTTTCATTAAACTCTTTATCTAATTGCTCTATATTATCTCCTATAGAATCGAACTTACTTTCTGTTTGAATTTGTGTGGTTAAATCTACAATTAATGACTGAAAATCTTTAGCATCTACGCCATCTCTATGTTGTTTTACTTTTTTCAACTTAGACAAAAATTCTTGTCTGAACTGCAAACGCATTTTATTATCAGCTACCAACTGTTTTGCTTGATATGTGGTATGCTTTAATTGCTCATCTAATAACTCCTTTTCAAATTGTTCTTTCTTAAAACGCTCTTGATTTAGCTTTCTTCTGTTGTTAACAATTATCAACAACGTAATTACAACAACAGATACTAATAACAATACAACTATATAAAGGTTATTTCTAGCTTGCTTTACTGCTGTTTTCAACTCTAACTCTTTTTTTTCAGTCGCAAATTTAATACTGTCGGCTTGTTTCTCTTTTTGAAACTTATAATTCAATTCTAATTCAGTTATTTTCTTTGCATTTCTAATATTAAAAATAGAATCATAATAGTATTTATGAGTTTTATAAAAGCCAAGAGCATATCTATAATTCCCCATTTTTTCGAAAATATGACTTCTTAGCTGATACATTAAAGGTAGTTTCGCTGTGTTTCCATATTTTTTGGCAGAAGCAAAAGTTTCATCTATATAATGAATCGCTTGTTGATGCTTACCCAAATCAGAATGAATTTTGGCAAGATGCATTTGACTGTTAATAATAAATTTAGTGTAGTTTTCAGACTTATAAAGCGCTATGTTTTTCTTATATATTTCAATGGCATTGTCATAGTTCCCTGTAGTATAATGGATTGTCGCAATATTTTCATTAGCTCTTGCTTTTCCAAAAGAAGTAGGATAATAATTTCTCGATAATTGATAATAGTACATTGCAGAATCATTCTGCTTATTGTAATAATAGCTTACACCTAGCATATTCAAAGTTCTTCCCAATTGTGTACTATCAATATTCCTTTTTTGTATTGCTATTGATTTTAGAAAATATGATTTAGATTTTTCATACTCTTTTTGATATCGAAATAGCATACCTATATTATGGTAACTCTGAGCTATTCCTACAGTATCTTTTAAGGTTTCTCTAATTTTTAAAGCTTCTAATCGTAAGTCAAGCGAGTTTTCATAATTTTTTTGCATGGATTCATATTTACCTAAGGTATCAAATATTAACGCTTTTTTCTTTAGAAAATAACTTGACTTAGAAGTGTTTTTTTTAATAATCTCTAAAGCTTCATTCATTAAACTTCTCCCTTCATCTACATTTCTTTTTTCAACTTTTTTAGTGAGCTCTACCAGATAATGTAATTTCAAAGAGTCATTCTTTGCAGTAGAAATATGTTCTCTTAATTTAACTTCTACAGAATCCTGTTTTGATTGTCCAAAACTAGCAAATACATAACTACAAAAAAGACATACTAAAAGAACCCTCATAAAAATAAGTATATAAAAAAAGACACTACAAATATAGTTACATAAAGATAATACACTTCATAATAGCATACAAGTTAAAAATAGCTACATCTCTTTTAAACAAAGGGTTGAAACTTTTTGTAACCATAAAAACAGAGTGCTTCTAACATCTGTTTTGTACCATTGTATCAACATTGTTTATTAGTTTTTTAAAGTCTTCAAATTTCCTATTTATGAAAAAAATAGTACTTCTATTTTTAGTATTACTGTGTGGCATATTATTGCTTCCAATACAATTACACGCAGCAAAAAATAACGATTCTAAAAATCGTTTCACCGGACAAATTCAAGTGAAAGGAATGGATCCAATGGGTACACCTTTTACTAATGGTCAAACAAACGTATCAGAACCAGATGGTACACTCTTTTTTGATACTGCCATTGGAGCTGAATCTTTCAACTCTTTCACTATTGAAAACATAAGTTTTGCTGACGATTTAAATATCTCCAGTGTTACTATTACTGGTGCTCATGCTAGTGATTTTCAAGTAGACGCGATGCTACCTGTTACTATGAATCCTGGTATGATGGAACAGATTATGATAAAATTTAATCCTCAATCAGCAGGTATAAAAAATGCAACAGTCACAATTGTAAGTGACGATGCTACTAATGGTACGTTTACATTTACCATACAAGGAACTGCTTTTGAAGGTGGTACTGGACTAGATTTTGATGGAGTAGATGACAATATTACATTTGATAATGGAAACTATAGTTTAAATGGAAATTTCTCTATTGAACTTTGGATAAAACCTGATATTTCAGGAACTGGAGAGCATTTTATATTGGATAATCAGAGCTCAAATTCAGGTTATAGCTTACGTATCGATACTTCAATGCAGCTTAATTTCAGTTTTTTTACGGCTAGTGGAATTAATACGTTAACAAGTTCTCCAATTGTAAATGATCAATGGCATCATTTGGTAATTGTTTACAATGGTACTAGCTATATCATGTATATAGATGGAGTACTAGATACTTCTTTAGAGCTTTCGGATACAATCGTTGATAGCAGTAGTAATAACTTAACTATTGGAGCTACCAGCGGCGGTGGATCATATTATAAAGGAGTTTTAGATGAATTAAGAGTATGGGAAACAGAAATTTCTAGTTGTAGAATTACAAATCAATTTAGTTGTGAATTAGTCGGGAATGAAGACAATTTACTTGCTTATTATAATTTTAATAATGGAGAAGTAAATGGGAATAATTTCCCAATGTTTGATGTTTTAAGATATAATCATACAATTTCTTCTGGTACACCACCAGAAGGAAAGCTAAATAATTTTGGTTTAACAGAAACAACCTCAAACTGGATAGATGCTACAGCAAATGGTGTTACTGGAACTTGTAGTACGTATACAGAACCTATTATAAGAATTACTTCCAATAGCAATACAATTACGAATGGAAGTACCGATACAGTTAAACCAAATAATACTTCTTTTGGAAACGTAGTATTAGGACAGGCTGAACCTGCGGATTATACGATTAGTAATACTGGTAATGGCATACTAAACGTTTCTAATATTGTGATTGATGGTTCTACTGATTTTACAATCATTGAATCACCAGCAACGGTAGCAGCTGGAGGATCGGGAAACTTACGAATATTATTTACGCCAAGTTCAAATGCAACTAAAGAAGCTACTGTTCGAATTACTAATGACGATTGTGATGACGCTACTTTCGAATTTGATATAGAAGGAACTGGGTTTACACCAGCTACAGGGCTTGATTTCGATGGAGTGAATGATCATATTAGTATTAATCATAATAGTTCATTCAATACCAATACATTTACAATAGAGACATACTTTAAAACATCGTCTTCTACGGCTGGACAGTCAATTATCGCTAAGTATGATGCAACAGGAATTAATGGATTTTCAATGAATTTAAATAATTCTGGAAGGTTACAATTTGAGTATGCAGTGCCAAATAGTGAAACGACTAGTGCATCTAATGCTTCTGGATTAAATGATGGGAACTGGCATCATGTTGCTTTAGCATTTGGAAATGGAAAGGTCACATTCTATATAGATGGTGTACTAGACAATGAAATTACGTTTAGTAATATTCCAGAAACTCCAACAAATACAGAATCACTTTCCATAGGGTACTCTGAATTTAATACCATTTATTTTAATGGAGAAATAGATGAAGTTCGTTATTGGTCTAGAGTACTATGTTTAGATGAAATTAATGCACAACGTGGTTGTGAATTAGCAGGAAATGAATCAGGATTAGTAGCATATTACAATTTAAATCAAGGTAGTATTGACGCTAATAATACTTCTGAGACAACTGCTAATGATGAGACATCAAACAATTTAGATGGTACATTAACTAATTTTGATTTAACAGGTAGTACTTCTAACTGGGTAGATACTTCTGCAAATGGAATTTCAGGAACTTGTTCTATAGCGATTCCTGAAATTAATGTGCAAGGTGATGGTAATGATATTTTAAATGGAGATACTTCGCCTACCTCAAGTGATAATACAGATGCTGGTACAGTGAATGTAGGTTCATCGAAGAATATGAACTTTAATGTACGTAATACAAATGGTACAGGAGACTTAGCAATAAGTAGTGTTACGCTATCTGGCGATACTTCTGAATTCACAGTTACACTAAACCCAAGTAATAACCCTATATTACCTGCACAATCTGCTGGTTTAACTATTTCTTTTCATCCAACTTCTGGCGGCCTTAAAACGGCTGTAGTAACTATTATTAGTAATGATTGTGACGAACCTGAATATACGTTTACAATACAAGGAACAGGGATCCCACCAGGAACAGGACTAGATTTTGACGGTTCTGATGATATTGTCACTATTTCTCATGATAACTCGCAAAACAACTTAGACTTTTCTGTAGACTTTTGGATTAAAACCACAGATGGACTTGGAGGAGTCATCAATAAGTTTACACCAAATGGAAACAATGGTTGGCGTATTAATCTAGATGGAGGTAGAATAGAGTTTTACTATTACGCAGATGCTTCAAATTATATTACTCGTTTATTGAGTCCACAAACCAAAGTAGATGATGGGAACTGGCATCACGTGGCTATTACCTTAGATTCTGGAAATGCAAGATGTTATATCGATGGAACAATTGCCAGAACAACAGGATGGGTAGGAACAGCTACTGCAACCACTACAACTGCCAACATCCAGCTAGGATACGCAGCTGCAGATACTCCATCAGGTGATACTGGAGGATACTTCGATGGTGAATTGGATGAATTACGTATTTGGACTAAAACCTTGAGTCCTTTTGAAGTAGAAAGCCTAAATGGTTGTACTACAGATATGACGCAAACCAACTTAGTGGCTAGTTATAATTTTAATGAAGGAATTGCTGCTTCTGATAATAGCGGACTTACTACTTTAACAGATGGTTCTGGAAATAACTTTAACGGTACACTTAGCAATTTTGCATTAAATGGAGCTACAAGTAATTGGATTGATGCGGCTGACAATAATATTTCTGGAAGCTGTGATTGCGTTGCTCCTGGAAATGTTACATTAACAACTCAAACAGAGGTAGACAATTTTACAGCAACTTTAGGAACCTGTGGTATTATTGAAGGGAATATAACCATTAACGGAACTATTACAGATCTATCTGGTTTTTCTAACATTCATACGATTTCTGGAAACTTATATTTAGAAGGGAATATTGTAGATGATCTTTCTGGGTTTAATTCGTTAACTACCATTGGTGATAATTTTACGTTAAAAGATATGACGAATACGACTTCTCTAACAGCTTTTTCAAATGTTGAAAATCTTGGAGGAGATTTTGAAGTTAATAACTTAGATCAAGTAACAGAGCTATCAATTCTTAGTCAAATTTCTTCTATTTCAAACATTACCATTACTAATAGTTCCATGTTATCTACAATTACTTTTGATGAATTACAAACTGTAAGTGGAAGGGTTTCTATAACATTTAATAGTTCTTTAAGTGCTATTGCTATTCCAAAATTAACTGAGGTAACTAATGAATTTAGAATGAATAATAATGGCGGTGGAATGACGAACCTTAGCTTAGATGTTTTACAAAGTACAGGAAATCTTTTATTGGCTGATATGAATGGTTTACAATCTATAACAATTCCAGAATTACAAACCATTACAGGTCGTTTTGCTATTAGTGGTTTTAGTGCTTTAACCACACTTAGTATTCCTAAATTAGCAAGTATCAACAATAATGCTTCAATTAATAATTGTAGTCAACTTACCACCATAACTACAACAGCTTTGTCTACTATAGGTGGTAATTTCAGTATGGATGATTTAGGAATAACTAGCTTAAATTTCCTTCAAAATCTAACTAGTATTAGTGGTCAGCTTTTAATAAGAGATATGGCCAATTTGAATAACCTTCAAGGGTTTGATGAATTGACAACATTAGGTAGTTTTAATTTTTCCGATTGTGATTTGGTTACTAATTTAGAAGGATTCCCCAAATTAGCTATCACTTCTATAAATTCATTGGGTATTAGTGAAAATGAATTACTTACAACATTCGATAATTCTTTCTTAGCCTCTTTAACCTCTATTGGTATTTTAAATATTAGCTTCAATGGAAGTCTTACAGATATTAGTGCATTACAAAACGTAACAGCATTAACCAGTACAGATTCTACTATTAGAAATAACAATGAATTAGTTACTATTGATTTATTTGGATTACAAAATGTAACTAACACCTTAAAAATACAGAATCAAGCTAACACAACAAGTTTATGTGGCTTATATAACTATGTACATAATGGTAATGGAAGTACTACGTTATCTTTTGTTGGTACTAACCCTACAAATTGGGATAGCATACAAGATGTTATTGATAATTGTGACACACCAGTAATTACGCTAATTGGTGATAATCCACAAGAAATTGAACTAGGTAGTGGTTATACGGAATTAGGAGCAACAGTAAATGATGGTTCTACAGTTACTATAAACACAAGTGCTTTTATTGATGCTATTGGAAGTTATAACATTACCTATAATGCAACTGGTGTTTCTGGAAATAATGCTGTAGAAGTCATAAGAACTGTAAACGTAGTCCATCCTGCGCAAGTTACTTGGACTGGTAATACAGATAGCGACTGGACAGTAAACGGAAATTGGTCTACAAATATACAACCGCTAACAACTCAAAATATTCTTATTCCTAACGTAACAAATGCTCCTGTAGTAGAAACTGCTGTACAGGTAAATGATCTCACTATAGAAACTGATGCTGATTTTAATATTTCTGAAAATGGAGCTGTAATTCTAGATGGAAACTTTAGTACGAGTAGTAATACTACGATTACTTCAACTGCAAGTACAAGTGGAACATTACTTATAAAAGGAACTTCTAATGGGACTATTACGTATGAAAGAGGTGGTTTAACTGCCAATACTTGGAGTATGGTTACAGCACCTGTTTCGGGACAAAGTATTAAAGAATTTGCTGAAAATGCTTCGAATAATATTCGTACAAATACTTCGGTAACTCCAACTCGATATGCAATTGGTTATTACGATGATAGTCAACCAGCAGGTTCGAAGTGGAGATATTACACGACTACAGATTTAGCAACTAATAATCTAACTTTTGAAAAAGGTAGCAGCTATATTATCTCCAGAACTACTGATGGAACTGTTACGTTTACAGGAACATTAGAAACGGCTAACGTAACAAAAAACGTGACTTCTTCTGAATGGAATGCCCTTGGAAATCCATATACAGCCTACTTACCTATAAATGAAAATGGAGGAACTAATTTTATTCAAGACAACTTAGCTAAATTCGATGCTTCATATGTTAGTGCTTATATTTGGGATACTTCTCAAAATAAATATGTAGCACATTCTTTAGTAAGCGATGCTAAATTTTTAGCACCTGGTCAAGGGTTCTTTGTAAGAACTACTACTGGAGTCTCTGATTTTTCTTTCAACGAAGCACATAGAACTACTCAGCCAACTTCAGGAGGAACATTTAACAGAACTACTACTCCACAACAAAATCCAACTATTGAACTGATTGCGAGTACAGAAAACATCCAAGTTAAAACAGCTATAAAATACGCTCAGAATGCTACAAAAGGATTAGACGCTGGATATGATATTGGAAACTTTGAAGGAGCTTCTTTTGATGTATTTACACATTTATTAGAAAACTCTGATAAAGAATTTACTATCCAATCACTTCCTATTTCTGAGTATGAAAATATGGTAATTCCGGTAGGTTTAACAATAGCAGCTGGAAAAACAGTAGTATTTTCAGTAACAACTACTAATTTGCCTTCAGATGCTTTTGTATATCTAGAGGATAAATCCACTGGAATCTTCACAAAACTTGGTGATGATAATACATATACTATTGCTGCAAACGAAAAGATTGAAGGTGTAGGAAGGTTTTATCTACACACAACTTCTCAAACATTGAATAATGACGATTCAATTGATAATATAACTAATATCCGTATTTATAAATCATCTACTAAAGAGATTACTGTAACTGGTTTACAAACCAATGCTATTGTTAAAGTATATTCTATGTTGGGTGAAGAACTTATACATAAAGAATTACAATCTACAACAAACACAATTAGTTTACCAGCATTAGCTACTGGAGTTTATATTCTAAAACTGAATACAGAAACGGGTAACATTACTAAGAAAATTATTTTAGACTAATTCAACAAGAAGCATCATATAATGAAACATAAAAAACAACATCAAGAAGAAATCACAAGAAAAGAAGCACTTACTAAAATGAAAAATTATGGAAAATACGCAGCTTTTACTGCTATAGGCACTTATATTTTATTATCTCCTAAAAAAGCGCAAGCTGCGAGCCCTGAAGTTCCAGGAGATGGTTTTTAGTTTATTCTTCCCCCAGATTTAGTAAACTTCAAAAGACAGCTATTTCTAGCTGTCTTTTTCTTTAAAGTTATTTTATGAGCCTTTTTTATTTATACTAATGTTTATAAAGCTTACTATTTGTCATTCTAAACGATAGTGAAGAATATTAAAAACTACGTCATTCCGAAGAAGTGAAACGACTGAAGGAATCTTTCAATCTAAAAATAGATTGCTTCTTTCGTCCCTCAATCGCAATGACGTAAAGTAGAAAAATGTTTATTTATTAGACTAAACTCTTCGCTTTCCCTTCGAGTAACCTCAGGGATCACTCAGGATTACATTCTACCTTTCCTCTTTTGTTTTTCTAAAAAAATCTAAATCTAGTTTATTTAGAGTTTTTCTCAACGAAATTCGTTGAGAAAAAGAACTCTATCTATAACTCATATACTTTTACATAATCAATTATAAAGTCTTCAGGGAAAATAGTATCATCTACTTCTGGACCTCCAAAATTCCCTCCTATTGCCATATTTATAATTAAGTAAAAAGGTTTGCTATATGGCCAGTTTTTTTCATTTTTATTAATTGGTGCATATGTATATACTTTTTTCTTATCTATATAAAATATGATCGCCTCCTTTGTCCATTCCATTTCATAGACGTGAAATCCTTCTTCGATAGTAGGTATTTTAGTTTTTTGAGAATGAATTGTATTTCCAAAACTTGATGCATTATGTAAAGAAGTATAAATCGTATGTGGTTCTCTTCCTACATATTCCATAATATCTATTTCTCCACAATTAGGCCATATGTTAGTATCAATATCATTTCCTAACATCCATATGGCAGGCCATAAACCATGACCTTTTGGTAACTTTGCTCTTACTTCTACTTTTCCATAAGTAAATTCAAGTTTTCCTTTTGTATGGATTTTTCCTGAA
Source organism: Tenacibaculum amylolyticum (assembly GCF_964511145.1). Classification (NCBI taxonomy): domain Bacteria; kingdom Pseudomonadati; phylum Bacteroidota; class Flavobacteriia; order Flavobacteriales; family Flavobacteriaceae; genus Tenacibaculum; species Tenacibaculum amylolyticum. The sequence goes on along the minus strand of NZ_CAZEFZ010000070.1, from coordinate 107,943 downwards.
AAATATAAGCTGTCTTTTTTTGATGCTTTGATGATCAAACTTCCATCTTTAACAATTACATTTTGCTTTGTATATAATTGACGCTCATTATTTCCCCAACCACATAAATTAGGACAGCCGTCTCCTAGATCGTAATTCCAAATAGTTGTATTTAATTCAGCTTCATTAAACTCTTCATTAAAAATTAACTTATTATCTTCTGTATTACAAGAAACCAAGCTTAAAATGATAATTATAATTGCTATTTTTCTCATAAGAAATCAAATGATGTTTCTAAAGAAGTATCTGAACTTCCGCCTACAAATACCTTAAACTCTCCTGGTTCAACTATGAAAGCTCCTGTGTTATTAAAAAAACCTAGTTCTTTTTCAGTTAATGTGAATGTTACTGTTTTTGTTTCTTTAGGCTTTAATGTTATTAGTTCAAATCCTTTTAGTTCTTTTACTGGTCTGGTTACACTAGCTATCATATCTCGAATATATAGTTGAACCACTTCTTTACCTTCTACTTCTCCTGTATTCGTTACATTTACGATTACTTTTACATTCTTTCCTTGTGTACTAACTTGTATATCGTTATAGCTAAAAGTGGTGTAACTTAAACCATAACCAAAAGGATACAAAGGTTTATTTGTTTCATCTTGGTAATGCGACCAAAACACTTCTTTTTTAGGGCCGGGTCTACCTGTATTTTTATAATTATAATAGATTGGAATTTGACCTACTGATCTTGGAAAAGTCATAGGTAATTTTCCACTTGGATTATAATCTCCATACAACACTTGTGCCACTGCATTTCCAGTTTGAGAGCCTAATTGCCATGCTTCTACTATAGCAGGTATATTCATTTCTGCCCAATTTATAGTTAAAGGTCGACCATTATTTAAAACTAATACAATGTTTTTATTTACTTGATAAACTGCTTCTAATAATTCTTGTTGTATTCCTGGTAAATCTAAAGAAGTACTACTCCTTGCTTCTCCACTTTGGAAGCCTACTTCTCCTAATACCATTACAACTACATCTGATTTTTTTGCTGCTTCAATAGCTTTGTTAAATTTCGATGTATCTGTTAAGTTTACTTGTACTTCATTAATAAAGTTTGTTGCTCCAACAGCAACAGATGCTCCTTCTGCATAAATTAATTCATTCTCTTTATACTTTTGCATACCTTCTAAAACAGAAATTGCCGAATTATCTTTAGCTGCTAGCCTCCAACTTCCTAGTGGGCTATTTTTATCTGCTGCCAATCCTCCAATTAATGCTATTTTTTGTCCACTTTTTTTCAAAGGCAACACCTTATTTTCGTTTTTCAATAACACAATTGATTTTTTTGCTATGTCTAAGGCTGCCTCTTGTATTTCTTTACTTCCAATTACTGATTTTTCTCGTTCTTCATTGCAATATTTATAAGGATCTTCAAATAAGCCTAATTCAAATTTCACTTTCAAAATTCGTCTTACTGCATCATCTATTAAGCTTTCTTTTACACTTCCATCATTTACTAACTCAGCAAGTTCATTAATATATGCATACGATTCCATATCCATATCTGAACCAGCTTTTACTGCTAAGTCTGCTGCATCTTTTTTATCTTTTACATATCCGTGCGCCATCATTTCCATAATAGAACCCCAATCTGAAACTACGAAACCTTTAAAGTTCCATCTTCCTTTTAAAATTTCTCTTTGTAAAAATGCATTTCCTGTCGCTGGTATTCCATTCAATTCGTTAAATGCATTCATAAATGTTTTTACATCTGCATCTTTTGCTGCTTTAAAAGGCGGTAAAATTGTATTGTAAAGTGTAGATGTTCCAACGTCTACTGTATTATAATCTTTTCCAGATTCTGCAAATCCGTACGCAGCAAAATGTTTAGCACATGCTGCTAAAGTAGCTGGGCTAGAAAGATCTTCTCCTTGAAATCCTTTTACACGCGCCACTGCTATTTTACTTCCTAAAAAAGTATCTTCTCCTGCTCCTTCCATGACTCTTCCCCAACGTGGATCTCTTGAAATATCTACCATAGGAGCAAATGTCCAATTAATACCAGCTGCCGCTGCTTCTTTAGCAGCCATTGCTGCTGATTTTTTAATTGCTTCTAAATCCCAACTAGCCGATTCTGCTATAGGAATTGGGCTTTGCGTTTCATATCCATGAATTACATCAAATCCTATGATTAAAGGGATTCCTAGCCTACTTTCTTCAACTGCTATCTTTTGTACTTTTTTTACATTAGCAACACCTCTTACGTTTAGCATAGAACCTACTAAACCTTTTCTTAAATGTTCGTATTTTTTAGCTGCATCTCCATCACTCGGAACTGGCCCCGTTACATCCCAGAAACCATTATATTGATTCATCTGACCTATTTTTTCTTCTAAAGTCATTAAATTCAATACTGAATCTACTTTTCTATCAATATCTTTTCTTCCTTCTTTTATTCCTGTAGACTTTTGACAACCTATTATTGCCAAGAGAATAATACTAATTATGAGCGTATTTTTTTTCATATAAGAATAGTTTAAAAAGAGGTTAATAATGAAGTCTTATTAACCTCCCATTAATTCAAACAATTTACTATTGATATACTCGTATGTAATCAACTTCCATCGTAGCCTGAGTGAAACTACCATCAATGGCTCCCCCTAAAGTTCCACCCATAGCTACATTTAATATCAAAAAGAAATCTTGATTAAACGGTAAATCTGCATTATTTGCCAATTCATAATATTTAACATTATCTAAGTAAACACTTACCTTTTCTGATGTCCATTCTAAAGTATACAAATGAAACTCCGAAGTAGCATTGCTAATCGAGGTATTTTGACTAAAATCTGCCTTAGTGTTACTAGCTGTATCTTGCCAATGACAAGTAGCTAATACCGTATTTTTATCTGCCCCTGTTTGTTCCATGATATCAATCTCTCCACTAAAAGGCCAACCAACTGTTGAGAAGTTTGCTCCTAACATCCATATCGCTGGCCATGTTCCCATACCTTCTGGTAATTTTGCGCGCACTTCTACTCTTCCATATTCAAATTCAAATAAGCCTTCTGTCTTCAATCTTGCTGATGTATAATTACTTCCTGAAAAACTCTCACTCTTTGCTGTGATCACTAAATTTCCATTCTCTACAACTGCATTGTCTGCTCTGTTGGTGTAGTATTGTACTTCATTGTTTCCCCATCCATTGGTTCCTGTACCAATATCATAGGTCCATTTAGTTGGGTCTGGTGCACCATCTGTGTTAAAATCATCTTCCCAAACTAAAGTGTTGTGTACAAAAACTGGTGGCGGTGGTGTTACTACTGTTTGTGAGGTTAATAAAAACCACCAGTCAAACTCATTATTGGCATCCGTAATCTTTAGTACCAGCTCATTTGGGGTACCTCTATCAAAAATCTGGTAACTATGATTCCCTATGTAATATCCTATAAATCCATTGCCGGTAATCGTTAACGTTTCTACACCTCCTGGAGCTGTTAATGTCCAATTTTCTGTATAATCATTAAATTCATAATTCAATACATCCGATCCATCTACAGTTCCTCCTGTTCCTCCTAATTCATCTATTAAATTAATTCTTCCAAATACATCTCCATTAGTAACATGCATTACTGTACCGTCTGAATTAAAAATATAACGATCGTCATACATTCCAACACCGTCCTTTTCATTCGCTGAGGCTTGATACCATTCTCCAAAAATAGTTCCGCCAACTGGGCCTAACCCAAAATGTCCGTCTACTTCAGACTTTATACGCCATGTCTTTGAAGAAGATGCTGTTGGATCTGCTGGATTGAATCCATATAACTTGGTCTTTAAATCATCTGGTGGTGAATAGGTAGCCAACACATCTACTTGGATTGTTTTACTAGAGCTTACTCCTGCTGTACCAATTGCTACTACTGTAACCGTATACGTATTTACTCCTAGTTCACTAAAATTATAGGTTTTTCTTCCTGAAGGCTCAACAGATTCTGAACCATTGAATACATATTTGTAGGATAAGGCATTATCTGCTGTAGCCGTAAAGTTAACTACACCACTTCCATCTCCATTAGGATTTGTAGCATCCTGACCTATGATCTCTGCTGTGATTTCGATATTCGAAGGATTCGTAATCGATCCAAATTCATAAGTGGTTTCTTCACAACTACTAAATATACATAACGACAATACAATGCATAGAGATCTGAAAATATATTGATTTATTTTTTTCATGTCTGATTCTTTTTGTTCTACTGTTAATTGGTTAAAGAAAGTTCATCGTAATAGTATACACTATCATCTCCTGGGTTTCCAAAATCAAAGAAAATAACCACTCGTACATAATCTGCTACTGGTGCTCCACTAAAATCATATACTAAATCTTCCCATTGATTCGCTACTGAAGTGGTCAAATCTACTTCATAATCAATACTAGCATCCTCATTCTCTATCTTTAATTTCACAGTGATTCCTTGTTTTGGTGACCATACCTTAACTGCAACCTTACTATAGGTAGTTAAATCTAATGCAGCTCCGCCTGTTTCAAAAAACGCTCCTGCCCATACTTCTGATCCATTAGTTTTGGTAAGTTGTGCTACATTACCTGTGGTATTAGCTCCGGTAGCATCTGGATTGGCAACCACAACTACATTTGCGATATTTCCAAAAGAGGTAAATGCTGGTGCTGCTCCTTCAAAATCTTGGAAGATCAAAGGTTGAACTCCTCCTGAGTTGTTTACCAGTTCTATATCATCGTAATAATATGTACTGTCATCTCCTGGATTTCCAAAGTCGAAGAAAATAACTATACGTACATAACTCGCTGCTGGTGCTCCACTAAAATCATACGTCAGCTCTTCCCATTGATTCGCTACCGTAGTGGTTAAGTCTACTTCATGATCAATACTTGCATCTTGATTTTCTAATTTTAACTTTACAACTGCTCCTTGTTTTGGTGACCATACTTTAACCCTAATGTTCGAATAGTTCGTAAGGTCTAATGGAGAAGCAACTTCAAAGAAGCCTCCTGCCCAAGTTTCTGCTCCATTCCCTTTTATAAGTCTGGCTACATTACTACTGGTATTAATGCCTGACATGTCTGGATTACTAACTACTTCTACACCTGCTCCTCCAAAACTCGTAAAAGCCGGTGCCGCTCCTTCAAAATCTTGTACTAATTGACTAGTATTACTCGATGGTGCTTTCCAGAAATAGACATTGTCTATAAATACAATACCTGCTCCACTTGGATCGCTTGAGATAATGTATTGATTGATATCTGAGAAAGAAGTCATTCCTGCGGCTGCAAAATCGGCTAATGGAATGTCCATAGAAACCCATTCTCCTTGCGCTGGTGTAAAGCTTAATTCAGCCTCAGTATCGCCATTTCCTCCTCCAAATCCATCGCCATTAAAGTCTACTAACTTTAATCTAAAAGCAGTGATGTTAGGTGTCCAAACATCTAAGTGAATGAATTCCATATTAGAGGCATCTACTGGAGCACTTACCGTTTCAATTCCATTAAAATTAAGTGTTGTGTATTTCTTGGTAGCATTGCCTTCAATCATAACATCTTCAAAGGTTGCAGCACTCCAAACGGTATTCCATGTATCTACTGTAACATCGGTATAGGCATCACTAAATAGTGAAATAACATCTGCATCGTTTCTTCCAGGTGGTGTTGGGGCTACTGAACTTGGTTCTAATATTTCTGTAACTGTAAAACTCGCTGTGTATTCGGTAGTAGCAATGGCAGCTCCTTTAGCTACAATACGTACATCATAAGTACCTGGATCTTGATACTGGTACGACAGTGTTTCTCCGATATTAGCCGTTGCTGCAGGTTGTGTAACACCTGCTTCTCCTGAGTAAAATTCATACATTGCTGCATAATCTGCAGTTGCTGTGACATCGACTTGCTTTGATACAGCATTGCTATTTTCTATGGTAACCATTAAATTCTCTGGAGCTTTGAAAGAAATTACTAGGTCTTGTGTAACTTCTGTCTTTTCACCATTGATATTATAAGCTACTATCTTTAAAGTATAGGTTCCTTCTGCATAAGTATGATCAATACTTTCTCCTGCATTAAGTGCTATAGGATCTGGAGTATTGTCTCCAAAATACACCATAAAACGTACTGCACCATCTGCCGTGGGTGTAATGGTTACAAGTCCTGAATTGTCCTGCGTAAGTTCATATGTAGCTGCCACATTTGAGGGCGCCACAATAGTATCTAAAAAACTTGTGTCTCTATCCTCTGTACAGGCTATTAACAGTACCAAAAGGATACATAAGTGATAATATATTTTCTTCATAATATGCTTTCTTTTAATTAATAACCTGGGTTTTGTGACCATCTGTTTCCTGCTAATTCTATCTCAATCCTTGGGATAGGAAATAAGTTATTCTTCGGACTGGTAAAACCTGGAATGGTAGCCGTTTGACCTGTACGTACCTGATCAAAGAAACGGTGTCCTTCGCCTGCTAATTCCAATCTCCGTTCATTATAAATATCCGTAGTTAACGTTGCTCCTGATGAAGTAAGATCATGGTTCGTATCTCCAAAAGCTCTTCTACGAACTTGATTGACATATCTCAATGCAATACCATCATTGATACCACCTCGATTATACGCTTCTGCTGCCATTAACAATACATCAGCATAACGAATTGCTCGATAATTGTTACTGTGCGTTAAATGAGGATCGGGTGCATTTCCTTCTTCATAAGGAATGTATTTAAAGTTGAAATAACCGTTGTGATCGTGACCTTCGGTATATTGAACATCTGGACGTGTTTGAACAAAGGCTTCAATATCAAATATTGTGGCATCTTTACGCGTATCTCCTGCTTCAAAAGCATTCACAATAGCCATTGTTGGAATATTAAAACTAAAGCCATCTGCATAAGGTGCATAGTTACCACTTCGAAAACGTGGGCCCATAAAACCTACTGCAATGTTTCCTTCAACACATTGAAAACAGCCAAAACCACCGCCTTCTTGCCCGAAGTACTGAACTTCAAAAACAGATTCTGAGTTGTTCTCATTTTGATTTGAGAAAATACTTGCAAAATCCGTCACTAAACTATACTGTCCTGAGTTAATTATCTGATCAAAAGTTTGAGCAGCTTCTGCAAATTTTTCTTGATATAAATAAATCTTGCCTAATAAAGCTAAAGTTGCCCCTTTGGTGGCTCTTCCTTTTTGACTTTGCTGCCATGGTAAAACTCCTATAGCTTCTTGTAAATCTCCTTCTAATTGTGCATATACTTCCGTAATCGTAGATTTATCAATCGTTTGGATTTCTTCTAAAGTAATACGTTTGTCTAAATACATTGGAATATCGCCAAAGAATTTGACTAACTCAAAATAATAATACGAACGTAAAAACTTTGTCTCTGCTAAAACTTCTGCTTTGCGACTAAAATCTGTTTTGTCTTTAAATTCCATGATATAATTAGCACGACTTATACCTGCATACATCCATTGGAAAATATTACGTAAGGCATCATTATCTGGGTTCTGGGTCATAGCATCTATCTGCTGCCAAGACAAAACATCTGTAGGGTTTTCTCCTCCACACAAACTATTATCCGATGCTATCTCTCCTAAAATTTGATTTAAATAAGTGGTAGATAATAAATCATATACGCCTATCAAGGCATTTTCATAATCGTCTGCATTATTAAAATAATTTTCTGTATTCTCTTGACCTTCTGGTAAAATTTCTAAGTAATCTTTACATCCATAGGTTATAAAAAAGATCAACACTGCTATATATTGAATATGTTTTTTCATCTTATTGCTTTATTAAAATGATACTTTGATTCCTGTGATAAACATTCTTGCTTGCGGGTATTGTCCTAAGTCAACTCCTGCTCCGATAGCACTTGCATTAGAGATATCTGGGTCATAACCCCGATACTTCGTAAACGTATATAAATTGTTTGCTGACAAGTATATTCTTACACTTGTAAATCCAGAATCTTTAATCTGACTTCCATCTAGTGTATATCCTATTTGTACATTTTGGATTCTTAAAAAAGATCCGTCTTCTACATAAAATGAAGAAAATAATTGATTGTTTGCTGCATTGGTAGAGGCTCTAGGAATCTCATTAGAAGTGTCAGGTCCTGTCCATCTTCCATTGTACAAAGACAACTTATTACTATAGGTTAAAAAACGTTCGTAACTTCTTACAATTTCGTTTCCTATAGATGCATAAAACGTAGCGCCAAAATCGAATTGTTTATAATTAATATTAAAACCTCCCCCCATTGTTATATCTGGTATTGGGTTTCCTAAAACAGTTAAATCATTTTCACTACCAAACTCTATGTAACCGTTTCCATCTACATCTACATATTTTAAATCTCCTGGAGCTGCGCCTGGCTGGTATTCATCTAAAATTCCGTCACCATCTCTATCAATAGCCAAGGCATCTATTTCTGCTTGTGTTTGAAAAACACCATCGGTTTGTAGTCCATAAAATACACCAATTGGTAATCCTGTTTGCATACGTGAAGTTTGTTGGTTTAACCCGAATAATCCTCCTGAAATAAATCCAGCTGCATTATTTACTTCTAGTACTTTATTATCAATACTAGTTAAGTTATAGTTTATATTAATTGATAAGTCATCTGAAAATTCGTGTGAAAAGCTTAGACCTAAATCAATACCAGTATTTTCTACTGTTCCTGCATTTACTACAGGTGCTTGACTTCCTCCTGCAGATGCTCCTAATAATGCCGAAACTTCTGGTACTAATAATAAATCTTCTGTACGTTTTTTATAGTAATCGAAATTGATATTTAATTTGTTATCCCAAAGTGCAGCATCAAAACCTATGTTTGTTTGGAAATTAGTTTCCCATTGTAAGTTTGGATTCGCCAAAGCTCCTACTGCATTTCCGAAGGTTAATACATCTCCAAAAGGATACGAAGCTTCTGCATTCGCTCCTTGTAAAATTCCAATCCATCTAAAAGATCCTATTTTATCATTTCCTGTAATTCCCCAACTTCCTCTTAATTTTAAACTCGATAACCAATCTACTTTAAAGAATTCTTCTCTATGAACTAACCATCCACCAGAAAACGAAGGAAAATACCCTACTCGATTACTCGGTCCAAATCTTGTAGAAGCATCTCTACGAACCATTGCTGAGAAAATATATTTTTGATCGTAATCGTATTGTAACCTTCCAAATACAGACACCCATCTGTCTTCTCCTACTCCTGAATTAGAGTTCAATGTTTCTTGAATATCATTAGTACCACCTGCTGAATCATCGTCATCTATAATAAATGATTGTGTGTTACTTAAAAAAGCATTCTGCCAAGAATCATTCCCTGTAACTAAAAAACCAGCTCCAAATAATCCTTTATATTGAGCACTTCGTAATGAAAAACCTAATAACCCTTGGAAATTGTGATGCTCCCCTATTTTCAAATTATAGTTTGCAAAACTCTCCCAAGTATAATCGAAAAAGTTTTCTACACTTTCATTTACTGTACTATATACATCGCGGTCTCCATCGTTATTCCTATCTAAATCAAAAGCCCCACTTGGCGTTAAACGGACATTGTTTACGACTTTGTTTTGCCCATAATATTGTATAGGAAAATAAGCTCTAGCTCTAACATCTGCATAATTAAAATTATACCTAGAGGTTAACTTTAAATTATCAAATACATCATATTCTAGTTCTAGCTTTCCTGTAAATCGATCTACTTTTGTTTCGTTATATGTATTATGAAGTACAGCAAATGGATTTACAATTTCGTTTCCTTGCTCTGTTCCTATGTACGAAAAACCTCTAGAAGGTCCTGTACCATCGGTACCATCGTAAATTGAAGTTAATGGCGAAGCATTAGTTGCATAATATAAAATCGACCCTCTACTTCCTTCTGGTATAGCTCTTCTTTTTACATTCGTATATAGCAACAATGTGTTGGCTTTCAGTTTATCTGTAAGATCTATCCCTAAATTACTTTTAACTGTCCAACGTTTGAAGTATGATTTATCTGGGGCTATAATTCCTTCTTGATCTAAGAAACTACCACTCAGGTTAAATGTATAATTTTCTCCTCCTCCATTAGCACTAATGTTGTGATTAATCATTGGAGTTGATTCGAATAACTCATCTTGCCAATCGGTTCCTCCGTTAATATTTTGTAATTGAAAAGGTGGAAGGTTACCATCTGCAGCTTCAATCTCATTCACCAAAGCAGCATATTCTAAAGGCTTTAATAAATTTAGTTTATTCGTTGTTTCTTGAATTGCTATTGAAGATGAAAATGTAAATTGTGTTTTTGTATTCTTTCTTCCAGATTTGGTAGTAATTAAAATAACTCCATTCGCTCCTTGTACTCCGTAGATGGCTGCACTAGAATCTTTGATGACATCTATTTTTTCTATATCGTTTGGATCTATGATACTTAAATCATTACCAATAGGAATTCCATCTACTACTACCAAAGGTGAATTGTCTCCATTTGTTGTAATACCTCTAATTCTGATATTGAACCCAGCTCCTGGTGCTCCAGAATTAGAAGATATTTGTACTCCTGCAGACTTCCCTTGCAAAGCTTGATCTATTCTTACTGGGTTGTTTTTTTGAATATCTTCTGAATTGATACTTGAATAAGCTCCAGAAACTAATTCTTTTCGCTTAGATCCATATCCTACGACAACAACTTCATCTAGTTGTTCTGAACTTTCTTCTAAAGTAACATTTATAACACTGCTATTTACAACAACTGTTTCTGTAGCATACCCTATTGATTTAAACTCTAGAGTAGCTCCTCTACTTACTTCTATTGTATAGTTCCCATCAAAATCGGTTTCTACACCTGTTGTTGTATTTTTAATTATAACTGATACTCCGGGTATTGGATCTCCTGTGATCGCATCTGTAACATTACCCGTAACTTTTACATTTTGAGCTGATATAACATTTACAGCTAAAAACAGAATTACTGTGATAATTTGTTTAATCATAAAGCTAGTTTTTGATTTTTTAATAAAATTACTTTATGATTTTTGAATATTTACTAATACAAACCAATACAAAAAACATACATATAATTGCATAGGGTAATTAGCAGTAAATAGTAGCCTAATAGCCTGTTTTTGTCGCTTTAAAAATTTAATGTTGTGGTATTGTATAGTTTAGAAAAGCTATTTGTAGTGTTTTTAAATCTCCAAAATATAGTTTGTTAAGTTTGCATCGTGTGGTAAGTTCATCTTTTTACGTAAACGGTATCGTTTTACTTCTACACTACGAGGAGAAATATTTAATAATGGAGCTATTTCTTTAGAAGACAAATTTAGTCTTAAGTAAGCACACAATCGTAAATCATTTGGTGTTAGATTATCGTGCATACTTTTTACTTTTTTGATAAAATCTTTATCAGCATTGTTAAAAGCTTCTTTAAACATTTGCCAATCGTCTGTATTGTTCAGATTTTTATCTATAATTTTAATTACATTCTTAATACTTTTTTCATCTCCTTTTCCTATTTCATTTTTTATTGTACCTAATAGTTCGTTCTTTTTTATGATACTCATTGTAGAGATGCCCAGTTCTCTATTTTTACTTTCAACATCTTGCTTCAATTGCATATTTTTTATTTCCATCAGTTCTTTTTCATTCGCCAATGTTTTTAATTGAAATTCATTTTGTTGCTTTTCTAGTAAGGCTTCTTTTTGTTTTCTATATGATCTTTTATATAGTCTATCCATAAATACAGAGAAAAGGAAAACAAGTACTACATAACTTCCTATTGCCCAATTTGAAATATACCAAGCTCTTTCAATTGAGAAAGAAAATATGGCTGTATTAGAAATAATTCCTCCTATCTTTCCTCTTACTTGAAACGTATAATCTCCAAATGGTAAATTTTCGAACAACACATCACTCTTATCCATCCATTCTGACCACTCTGTTGTATATCCATCCAGTTTATATTGGTATTTCTGATTCAAATCTTTAGAGAGATAAGGAATACTATATAAAAACTTTAGATTATTTTCTTTTGATGATAAATTAATTGGAGTATCTAGTTTTAATAATTTTGATTTATGATTTAATGAGTAGTTTTCTATTGTATTAATACTTATTGTATATGTTTTTTCTTTTTGACTTTTTAAATCAGTGATGATATATCCATTCAATGTACCCATTAAATATTTTTCATCTTGAATTTTTTCTATGTTCTCATAACCTACTGCCCCTTCTCTTAAACCTTTGGCTAAACCTTTATTGACTATAATTGAGTTGGAACTAAACTTATCTGGTTTTATATAATTAATATGCTCTTTTGAGAAACCAAACAATCTATTTGTATTTCTTTCAGCAACGATTCTTCCTGTTATAAATTCTTCTTCTTTTATAATTTTACTGAGTAGCGTATCCTTAATAAACTGATGTGCTTTGTCTAAATATCTATATACGCCTCCTTTGTACGCATACAAAATATTATTTTGGTATTTAACTAAGCTTGAATGTATTCCTTTAGTTATAATAGTATCAATTTTTTGCGCAATTACCTTGGTATATTCTTTATCTACGGTAAGTTTACAGATCCCTTTGTATTCGTGATTGACAAAAATGGTATGGTTATGATGAACTTCAAAAAACTTAGATGAAATATCAAATCCTTTAATTTTATTTAATAATTCCCAAGTTCCGTTTATTTTTTTTAGTACATATAATCCATCGTAATTCCCTTGTAGTAATTTATTTTTGGTAAGCTCTTTTACCCCCCAGGTTCCCTGTACTGAACTAATTTTCTTTACAGTCCCGTTTTTAACAAGATATGTTCCTCTATTATGTCCACAAAATAATTCGCCTTGAACAATATCCAAACTCCAAACCTGCCCTTGTGTATCTTTTATAAATTGAAAATCTTCGTTAGAAGGATATTTTTTATAAAACAAACCTTGATTAGTTCCTAAATATAAGTTTCCGTTATAATAAGAAGCCGTATAAACTGTACCTAAAGTACCATTTATATCTTTAAATATCTTTGTTGAAGAAGTAATATCAATCTCATTAATTCCATTATCTAACCCTAACCATACGTTATCATCACTATCTTCAAAAGTGCTTAGAACAGTATTATTAGATAATCCGTTTTTTTGATTCAGTTTAAAAAGTATTGTTCCATCTGCTTTACTATATAACATTCCATTGGAAATTGTACCAATAATAAAATTTCCATTATTTAGTTTACTAGCACTGTATACTGTTTTTCCTAATGCATAATTAGAAGTTTCATTATTTTCGAACAGATAAGGTTTACTTTTCGTATGAAATCCTTTACTATCAGTTAGAAAAATCAGTTCATTGTTTTCTTTATAAATAAGTACAACAATATTATCTTTAAGAATATCATAAGCAGTTTCTAACTTTGCTATCCCCTTTTCTATTTTAAAAATTCCTTTTCCTATTTCTTGAAAGTATATACTATCATCTACTTTAAATAGTTTGGTAATTGTATTTTGAGAGTTAATCACTTTCGTTAACCCTGTTTCTAAATTATAGATATAAATTCTTTGTAAAGATTGAAAAAGTACCCAACCATCTAACTCAATAATATTCCAAAATTGTTCATCGTCTAACAATGAAATATTATGTTGTTTTACTAGAGAAGTATATTGCAAGCTTCCATAAGCATCTCTTTTCCAAAAGCCAAAATCCATATAAAAACCTGTAAAAACCTTATCTTCGAAGGCTTTTACTGATCTCATAATTGTTTGGTTTGGCGTAGGATATACATTCCATCTTGCACCGTTAAACTCTAATAACCCTATATTATTAGCCACATAAATGTATCCATTAGTTCCTTGACTAATAGACCAGTTTTGCGATTCGGCATTGTAATCTTCTGGAAAAAACTGATTAATTAAAGGTAATTCCTGAGTGTATACCCATTGTAAACCGAAAAGCAAGAATATTATTACATAGATTCTAAATGCTTTCAACTAAGAGAAATAGATATAGATTGCTATTACAATAATACAAATAAAAACACCAACTGGTTTTGTGTATCTCCACGGAGTAATATCTACCTGTTTCGATTCTTTTTGTTCGTAAGCTACTTTCTTAGGATACAACTTACCTATAATCAACATAATTATAGTATTTAACACAAAAAGTATTGCCATAATATGTAAAAAATGAGGATACGCTCCTGCTGTAACCAATTCTAGTTCTTCTGGATTTGCTACTCCAGAAACTTTTGCATTTGTTAATGCTTTTGTCACAAAATTAGGCCTCAATACAAATTCACTTATAATGTATAATATTGAACCTGTTAACAATCCTATTTTGGCTGCAATTGCTGGTACTTTTTTAGTTACAAAACCGACAAAAATAATTGTAAGAATAGGAATACTATAAATTCCATTTACTTGTTGTAAATAGGTAAATATACTTTCTAAACTCGATAAAAAAGGTGCAATAATCATTGCTGCAATAGCCAAGATAACTCCAAAGATTTTACCGTATTTAACTACTGTTTTTTCGTCTGCTTCTCTATTTATATGCTCTTTATAAATATCTATCCCAAATAAAGTAACCGAACTGTTTAACACACTATTAAAAGAACTTAAAATAGCTCCAAATAAAACCGCTGCAAAGAATCCAATAAATTCTTTTGGTAAAATTTTTCTAACTAATTGTCCGTATGCTTCATCTGGTGCTCCAACTGAAAGACTTCCATTTACAGACATGTAGTATGCGATAACTCCTGGTAATACTACAATTAAAGGTCCTAGTATTTTAATAAAGGCACCAAGTAAAAGTCCTTTTTGACCTTCTTGTAAATTTTTTGCTCCTAAGGCTCTCTGGATAATTTGTTGATTCGTTCCCCAATAAAACAATTGTACTAACATCATTCCGGTAAAAATAGTAGCAAATGGTACAGAAGCTGTAGTTCCTCCAATAGAATCGAAATGTGAAGGAATTTTATCATTTAAAACAGCTATTCCTTCCATAACACTTCCATCTCCAATTGCTAACAATCCAAAAATTGGAATTAAAATTCCGCCTATTAATAAACCAATTGCATTAATTGCATCAGATACAGCTACAGCTTTTAAACCTCCAAAAACTGCATAAATAGATCCTATTATTCCAATAGCCCATACACACAACCACAATGCTGTTCCTTTAGAAACTCCTAATAATGTAGGAACATCAAACATTCCACTAATAGCTAAAGATCCTGAATATAAAATAGTAGGTAATAACACAACAACATATCCCGTTAAAAACAGAGATGATGTTAAGGTTTTTGTAGTAATATCAAATCGTTCTGCTAAGAATTGAGGTATTGTAATTAAACCACTTTTTAAATAACGAGGTAGTAAAAAAACTGCCGTTACTACCATTGCTATTGCTGCTAAAGTTTCCCAAGCCATTACCAATATTCCTTCTGAAAAAGCTGCTCCGTTTAATCCTACAATTTGTTCTGTAGATAAATTGGTTAATAATAATGAACCTGCAATAACTCCAGCAGTTAAACTTCTACCTCCTAAAAAATAACCATCGGAGGTTTCTTCGTTGGTTTTTCTTGTTGCACTCCATGAAACAATAGCTACTATAAGTGTAAAGCCTATAAATGAAATAATTCCTAACATAAAGATTGGTTTGTTTAACCATACAATTTAAGATTATTTCTTTGTCGTAATATTAAAAAAACGCACTGTATGGTTTTTGTATAGGTGTAAAGTAAACTAAAAATCTAGAAATCAATAGCAACAAAATTAACAGACTATAGTACTTTTATTATGTTAGATATGGTTTCCTGATGAATTATCCACTAATTCCTTTTATTTTCCAAATTCCATTTTCTTTTCGAGCCATAAAAACAAACATATCATCCCAAATAAAATTATCGGCTTTTGTTTTTCCTTCTTTCAACTCCCAACCAATAAAAAAATAATCTGATGATTTTGTAATATAATATGCTGGTAGTTTTGCCTTGAACTTTTTAAGTAACTCCTCTTTAGTCAATAGTAGCACTTTATAAGTCTTTAAGTAATCTTTAAATGTCTTTTGTTTATCTTTTATTGCATTTTTTGTTGACCTACATGATTTTTTTTCTTTCCCTTTCTTTTTAAAGATACCATCTCCGTCCATTACTAAAATTTCATCACTTAATGCATTAAATACATAATCGCAATCTTGAGCAAAATATGCCTTCACTATGTCTAAAGAAAACTTTTTTGCTTCCATTTTTAAACTGTCTTCTTTTGTTATAGCTTTCTTTGAACTTGTGCAGGCTCCTAAAACTAGAATGATTATGATGTATAGTTTTTTCATTTTTCTTTTAAATAAATGTAGTGTTTGTTTTTATTCATCAGCAAATACAAATCTAATTTGTAAAATGAGATTTTCTATGGTTATTTAATATTTAATTTACTTTAGATGAGAAAAAGTTTTTTAATATTACTTCATAAATTCTAAAAAAGATGAAGCATGTAAACAGAATCATGACAAATATTTGTTCTGATAATCTTATTGAAAGTAAAAATTTTTACACGAAACTTTTTGATCTTGATGTAGCTTATGACAGTGATTGGTTTGTGCATCTTACCTCAAAAGATAAAAAACTTGAATTGGGTATTATAAAAAGAGACAATGAAATTGTTCCAAAGGAATTTCAACGCTTACCTCAAGGGTTTTATATCACATTTGTAGTTGATAATGCAGATGAGCTATTTGAAATTGCTAAAACAGAAAATTTCGAAATTGTAAGTGAGCCTGCTGATACATTTTACGGGCAAAGGCGTTTATTATTAAAAGATCCTAATGGAGTTTTAGTAGATATTTCTTCTCTAATTACAGATTTTTAATTTTAGAACTATTTCTTAGAAAGGGTATAGATACCTGATTGGTTCTTCTGTTTATTTTATTTATAAAAATTAGATTTACGAATTGTAAATTCAAAACAAACTCCTTCTCTATCATCGTTTCTTTCTTTTAAGCTAATCTTTCCTCCTAACCTTGTAACTATTGATTTTACAGTTGCCAAACCAATACCTGTGTTTTTAAAACTCGACTCTTCTAATGTTTCAAACATTAAGAAAATCTTGTCACGATATTCTGCTGCTACACCAGGGCCATTATCTACGTACTTAAATTGGAAAAACTCCTCATTTTCAATACAAGTAATATGTACTTCACAATTTTCTTTATCATTAAACTTATGAGAATTGGTTAATAGATTCTGAAAAATTTGGAGAAAAGAAATTTTTGAATGCTTAAAATTTATATCTAAGTCTTCTAAATTTATGGTTACTTCATTTTCTAAGCCGCAGTTTTTTAAAATATCTTCTAATAATAATTTAAAATTGAAATTTTCAAAATGAATATTTGCATTCGTAACTTGTGTATACAGTAATAATTGTTCAATCATAGATTCCATATACACTGTTCTAGAAGATATTAAATCTATTAATTCAACAGCTTTTGAATCGCTAGAAACCTCATCACTAAGGTCTTCTTTAATAAATTCTGCTAACGAATTAATTCCGCGAATAGGCGTTTTTAAGTCATGGGTTAATTTATAAGCAAATTGATTTAGCTCATTGTTTAGTCTTCCTATCTCTTGATTTGCTTGTTCTAAAACCATGTTCTTCTTTCGCAACTCAAATAAACTCATTACTTGTTGCGACAATGCTCTTAAAGATTCTTGTTGTCCTTCTGTAAGCGAAGTTCTAGGTTCATTATCTATAACACATAATGTTCCTAAAGCATATCCTTCTTTCGTTTTTAAAGGAGCTCCTGCATAAAAAATTACATGAGGTTTATCTATAGTTAATGGATTATCATGAAAACGTACATCTTTAGTAGCATCTGGTACAATTAATAAATTATCTGGATCTAAAATACTATGCGCACAAAAAGCTAACTCTCTCGGAGTTTCTTTTGCATTTAAACCATAAGCAGACTTAAACCATTGTCTGGTTGGATCTACCAAAGAAACCAATGCTATTGGTGCATCGCATATTTCTGCAGCAATTTTTGTAATACTATCATAATCTTCTTCTGGAAGTGTATCTAAAACATTAAAACTTTTTAAAGCTTCAATTCTTTTTTTTTCATTTTTTGGAATACTAGCTACTTGCATCTATCAATTTTAATGAGAGTCTAAAAAATAGTATTGACTCTATAATTTTCATTTAATTATTAGAACCTATCACATAAATATAGTGTAATGAATTGAATAAAAAAAGGGAAATTACTTGTGTATTCTAAGGAAATTACTCTATTTAATAATAAGAAGGAGTAAATTAGCCTAATTCAAATAATCAAATCATTTATAAAAAACATATATGAAAACCTTAAACCATTATGTTGCTATTTATAAGGAACAACTCTCTAAAGGAGATATCTTAATTGCTTATAATGAACTGGTAAAGTTTGTTATGAAATTAAGAACAAATTGTATTAAAAATCTTTCTGACGAATATGTTTTTACTGGCATTTTACATGGTTATATGGATTATACCTATTTCTATTATTCTAACGATTTTTTGAAAAGTAAAAAATTAAAACTTGGATTAGTTTTAAATCATTTAGAAATGCGTTTTGAAATTTGGTTGCTAGGAAATACTATAAAAATTCAGAAAAGTTATTGGGAATTACTTAGGGATTCAAAATGGAATAAAGGAAGAAATGAAATGCCTACTTATGCTGTTTTAGAAGCTATTATTGAGGATACTCCTGATTTTGATAATTTACCAGTTTTAGCTGAAAAAATTGAAAAGAAATTGCTTGATGTATCTACTGAAATAGTTGAGACTGTTAGTGAATTAGGATAAATACTTATTTAGACTTTCTTCCTACCACTACTCACAAACATAAACAACTAACAAACAAAAACTTAATTAATTTCAGTATATTTGATTCAATGGAATTTTCACTTCTAAAAATGCTATGAAACTCCCATAAAACTGTTATTACTTTAACATATACTGCTATTATTATGAAACATTTAATTACCTCTCTACTTATCGTTTTACTATTTTCTTCATGTACACAAAATGAAAACGAACTAAGTTCAACACAAAATAAGACTGCTAATTCTAGGTCTACACGTACATCAAGTACTATTCATAAAGGAATTTACATCAATGATTTTTTACATGATGGTATTTTAGGTGATACAATAAAGGAAGATGCATTATTAGCTTGGTGCCATACAAACGGTTTTAATAATATTTACTTGTATAATATTGGTGCTATTCTTTCTGGAAGTTCAAAACAGTTTTTAGATCCGTTTGTGCAAAAAGCTCATAATTATCAAAATGGAATTGATGTTACTTTTGTTTCTGCGGGTTTTGGTACTTCTTTTAGTAATATTGAAAGCTATCATGATCAATACAGTAATTTACCTAAAGGAATTGTAAGTGAAATTGAATTCTGGAATGGTGGTATGAATTACACTTCAGATTATTTACCATGGATTCACAAATTAAATAGTTTAAAATTTGATATTCCAAATGGACAAAGCACACCAAGAAACCCAAATATTATTAAAAGATTTTACATTGGTAAGATTAAAAACAGCGGACAAGCTCCAAGTTTAACTATTGCTAAGGAGTTAGTAACACATCATGATGAAATTTTATTAGCAAACTATCATTCGAATGCTTATAATTTATCTACTTCCACATCTACCAATTCTATTAAAAATAGACTACGTTTATTGGCCTTAGCAGGTAATGAATTGAATAAAACGGTAAATATTGTCATTCTTTTTAATGTAAATCAGAATTCGAGCTCACCTCATATATGGAGTTACTTTGATATAAATAATGGCAATCACAATTTTGAAGATACATACACTAATTTTTATAATGATTTTCTTGTTGCTCAGGACATTCCTTATAAACAATTTTTAAATCTTAAAGGATTTGGTATTTACAGATATTCTGATGCAAAAAGTGCGAGGCCTTAATTATTAAAAATCATTTTTGAATATATAAGTATTGTTTATTTTCGAAATCTTTGTGATTTATAATACAATGCATTAAATATTTATACGAATAAATTAGCTATAATATGAAAATGACAAAACTTGAAACCGAAATGATGCTTTACTTTCTTTACAGAGTGCCAATGTATATTAAGAATGTTGATAAAGACAATATTATTTCATTTATGCACGGAGCAGATTTCGGTAAACGAACCGAACCACATTGGACTACATTATTAAATGAATTCATTTCTCTTAAATATAAAATTGAAGGGAATGCTCTAGGTTGGTCTTATCAAGTTGAGTTATTTAGCAAACAAGAGCAAATAGAATGGATTGATGGATTTAAAAAATTAATGATAACACTAATTAAAGAATCTGATCAAATACCATACACTAAGAAAATGCAAAAATTAATAAACATGATTAAGAATTGAAAATTAAACACAATGATTAATTATATATTTATTCTATTGATTTTTTTCACCAAAAACATCAAAAAACGACATGAAAAATCTTACATTAAATTACTTATTATTACTATTAGTTGTATTCACTTTATCATGTGAAAGTTCAGATAACGATACCACAGACGATCCTAATAATGAAATTACTGATGATTATAAATTAGTAGCTGTCTCTAATCAGGGAAAAATCTATGAAATAGGTAATAATACTGGAAATATAGAGAACGTAGCACAAATGAATAGAGAAAATAATGGTTCTATTTTATCTACTAATACTCTAATTTTTTCTCAAAATAAAATTTATGCGATTGAATATGTTTATAATCCACAACCTATAAACAACCTTCTAATATTTGACAGGCAAAATAGTACAAGTCAGGTAATCCCTTTAACACTCCCTTCAACCATTAATGGTGATGAAAGAGGAATAATTGCACTTGCTTGGGATACTAACAATTTAATTGGAGTTTTAGCTGAAAATGTTTTGATCAACAATTCAACAAAACATCTTATAACTATTAATCTTCAAGATAATTCAATTAGTGAACTTGGAATTACCTTTAATGAGGACACTATTAGTTCAATGATAAAAATTAATTCAAAACTATACATCTCAACTTGGAACGAAGGTTTCTTAGCTATTGACTTAGGAGCTAATACTGTAAATAATTGGAACACTATAAATGGTAGTAGAATTGCTAAGGTTAGTAATTCTGAATTAGCTATAATGCAACCTGTTGCTGGTTCTATAAATGGTGCTAAACCAGGAATATTAAATTTATCTACACAAACTGTTGCTGACAAATCTAACGGAACTACTTATGGACTTATGACCGTCTTTGGTAATACCATTTATAAAAATGGTAATTATTTAAATTTAGTCGTTTCACAAAGTTCAAACTCTGGTTTAGGGATTTTAAAAACCAATTTAAATACCAATCAAAATTCAATTGTGAATATTGATTCTAATAACGTAGATAGTAATTTGATCATTGTAGGTACTACTGATTAAACTTTAATCTATGAAAAAGATATTACTATTTATAGTCATTTTACTTTTCCTCTTTAGCTGCAATAAAAAACCCATTTGTAATATCAATCAAAATAATGCTGGTTACAAAGTCTATGATATAGATGAAGCAATTTGTTTTATTGCTTTAAGATTAGATAAAAAAGCTTATGACATCAATTTAATTCGTAATGCTTTAATCGCTGAAGAAAATTATATGAGCAATATTGGACTGATTTCGGTAAGCTCTAATCCTAATAATAATTCAAATATTGAATTACATATTGATAAACTTATAGAATATATAGTAAAGACTGAAAAAGTTGACCTAACTAAAACTCAATTATTAGAAATTTATGAAACTGAAATTGAGTATTTAAAATTTATTGGTGTAGTACAAGAAGAAAAAACTACACCAAAAACTCAAATAAATTAGGCTTATCATTTAAATACTCTCCAAAGAAATTTAAGTCTTTCATTCGTTGTATTAACGGAGCTAAATCATCGCTTTTTTCTAATTCAATTCCTACAACAGCTGGGCCGTTTTCTCTTGTTGTTTTTTTAGAATATTCGAAAAATGTAATGTCGTCTTTTTCTCCTAATACATTCATTACAAATTCTTTTAAAGCTCCAGCTCTTTGTGGAAAGCGAATGATGAAATAATGTTTTAGTCCATTATACAACAATGCTCTTTCTTTTATTTCAGCAGTCCTTGTGATGTCATTATTACTTCCACTTACTACGCAAACTACGTTTTTACCTGCCAATTCTTCTTTAAAAAAATCTAATGCACTTACTGTTAATGCTCCAGCTGGTTCTACTACAATTGCCTCTTTGTTATACATTTCTAGGATTGTTTGACACACTTTCCCTTCTGGAACAGTAACCATATCGTATAGATTTTCAATACATATTTTATGTGTCAACGCTCCTACTTGTTGCACCGCAGCTCCATCTACAAACTTGTCTATTTTGTCTAACTTTAGATTTTCTGAACTTTCAATAGCCAGTTTCATTGACGGTGCTCCTGAAGGTTCTACTCCAATCACTTTTGTACTCGGAGATAAATGTTTAAATACACTTGATAATCCAGAAACCAAACCTCCTCCTCCAACAGGAACAAACACATAATCAACCGTATCGTTCGATTGCTCTATAATTTCTAATCCAACTGTTCCTTGTCCTTCTATGACTTTTTCATCATCAAAAGGATGGATAAATACTTTTCCTTCTTTGTCTGATTCTTTTCTTGCTTCATTATAAGCGTCGTCAAACGTGTCTCCTACTAATTTTATCGTTACAAAATCGCCCCCAAACATTCGTACTTGCTCTACTTTTTGCTTAGGTGTTGGAGCAGGCATATAAATAGTTCCGTAACTTTCTTTTTTACGACAAGCCAACGCAACACCTTGTGCATGGTTTCCAGCACTCGCACATACAATTCCATTCTCCAACTCCTCTCTACTTAACGAATTAATTTTGTTATAGGCACCTCTTATTTTATAGGAACGTACTTGTTGCAGATCTTCTCGTTTCAATAAAATGTTTGCTTTGTACGTATTCGATAAGTTGAAGTTTTGCTGCAATGGAGTTACTGCAGCTACATTTTTTAATGTAGTAGCAGCTTCTTGTACTGCTGTTAATGTTGGAAAATAGATATTGTTTATTGTTGGTTTCATGTATTTCTTATATCTGTTATTGCGAGTGTCCCCTGAGTAACGAGCAATCTATTTTTAGATTTTAAAGATTCCTTCAGTAGTTGGCTTCGCTATGGCTCAACCTCCAACTTCGGAATGACGTGAATAAATTTATCATCCTGAGTTACCCTTCGAGTAGCCTCAGGGTACACTCAGGATGACATAAAAATGATTATAACAAAACTGGTTCTTCAGCTGGTTGGGTTTCTTTTAAGACTTTCATTGCAGTCATTGCTGTTCTTAATCGCTCTCCTACTTTTTCTATAGAATGACTTCTAATCTGTTTATTTACTTCAATTAGTTTTACATTATCAACTTCGTTTGAAGTAGCGAATTCTTTTCCAACTAAATCAGTAGTAACCGATTCCATAAACCTAGTTAATAATGGTTTTGCGGCATGATCGAATAAATAACAACCGTATTCTGCTGTATCAGAAATGATTCTATTCATTTCGTATAGTTTTTTTCTTGCTACTGTATTCGCTATTAATGGTAATTCGTGTAATGATTCGTAATATGCAGATTCTTCTATAATTCCTGAAGCTACCATTGTTTCAAAAGCCAATTCTACTCCTGCTTTTACAAAAGCAACTAACAAAGTTCCTTTATCAAAATATTCTTGTTCTGTAACAGCTACTTCTGTTGCTTGTGTTTTTTCAAAACCTGTTTCTGCAGTCGCTGCTCTCCACTTTAATAAATTTTTATCATCATTAGCCCAATCTTCCATCATGGTTTTAGAGAAGTGTCCAGACATGATATCGTCCATATGTTTGTTAAACAATGGTTGTAAAATTACCTTCAATTCTTCTGATAATTCATAAGCTTTTACTTTTGCTGGATTCGATAAACGATCCATCATATTAGTAATTCCTCCATGTTTTAATGCCTCAGTAATAGTTTCCCATCCATATTGCACTAATTTACTAGCAAATTCTGGCGATACACCTTCAGCCACCATTTTATCGAAACATAAGATAGATGCTGTTTGCAACACACCACATAAAATGGTTTGTTCTCCCATTAAATCTGATTTTACTTCTGCAACAAACGACGACTCTAATACACCTGCTCTATGTCCGCCAGTAGCAAATGCGTATGCTTTTGCTTGTGCCAGTCCTTTTCCTTCTGGATCGTTTGCTGGGTGTACTGCAATTAATGTTGGTACTCCAAAGCCTCTTTTATATTCTTCTCGTACTTCACTTCCTGGACATTTTGGCGCCACCATAATTACCGTTATGTCTTTACGTACTTGCATTCCTTCTTCTACAATATTGAAACCATGTGAATAGGATAATGTTGCACCTTCTTTCATTAACGGCATTACTGTTTCTACAACATTACTATGCTGCTTATCTGGTGTTAAATTACATACTAGATCTGCCTCTGGAATTAACTCTCCATAAGTTCCTACTTCAAAATTATTCTCTGTAGCATTTTTATACGATTGACGTTGCTCTCTAATGGCTAATTCTCTTAAAGCATAAGATACATCTAAACCAGAGTCTCTCATGTTTAATCCTTGATTCAGTCCTTGCGCACCACAACCTACAATGACTACTTTTTTATCTTTTAACGCTTGAATTCCTTCAGAGAACTCGCTTGAATCCATAAACCTACATTTTCCTAATTGTGCTAATTGCTCTCTAAGCGATAATTGATTGAAATAATTTGTTCTCATGTTTTCTTCTAGTTGTTTTAATTATGTTTTTCTAACAGATAAAAATTCTCGTTTAAAATATCTGTTGTTTTTAAGTTTATGCTATTATTTAATTCTTTTGAATAACGAAAATAATCCTTATGCTCTATTACAGAATATGATGCTTTTTCTTTATAAAAATTATGACTTAAGGTTAAATAATCACTTTTAGATGTTGTCAACTTTTTATTGAAAAAGAAGTCTTGTAACCGTAAAAAAGCGGCTCTTTTTTCTATGGAAGCATCATATGAAACACTACCTATGTAATCTCCTTTTTTCTGAATCTTTTCGAAGAAATTGAATATTCTTTCTGCTTGATGCTTATTTAAGAAAAATAGTACGCCTTCTAATAAGATAAAAGTTCCTTTTGTCTTTTGAAGTGCTTTTAACTCAGTAGTAATGCTTGCTTCGTAATCTTTACTGAAATCTGTACCTAAAAAATGTATCTTTCTATTAGGTAACTTTCCTTCTTTTATCCAATTAGAAATCTTCTTCTTTTTGAAATCAATGATTTCAGGTTTGTCTATTTCTATATGCTGAATTGATCCATCTAATAAGAATGGATACATGCTAAATCCTGAACCGAAATTAAGTAAGGTATCTACTTTATTTTCTTTAAAAAGCTGCTTAATTTTCTCCAGAAAAAACCGATTTCTAACACAATGTGTTTGTACTTCTTCTGAAGAAACTTCCGTTAAATACGCATCAACCCAAGTTTTCGTTTTGGAATTACTCCATAACTTGGAAAAAGTATCGCTACTTAACGATTCGTTCATTGCTCTGAACATAGAGGTCATAAAAGCGGTTTCATGTACTTCCATAATTTCCATTCATTTTTCAATCTTCTTTTAACATTTCAGACACTCTCATTTCATCTCTGGTAATAGCTATTCTACCAGATCTTACAAACTGTTTAATTCCGTATTTATCGAGTATATGATATAGTTCTTCTACCTCTTCTTTCTTTCCTGATTTTTCTAAAACGAAGAAGTCTTTATTGATATTGATTACTCGTGATTTACTATCGTTGATTATACGTTGAATTTCATCGTTATCTATTAATAAATCTGTACTTAGTTTGAATAAGCAAGACTCTTGATATATTGTTTTATCATCTGTGTGATAGTACGCTTTTATAACATCTACTTGTTTTTCTAATTGTCCTATGATTTTCTTCATCTGATCTTCTGTAATTCTTACCAATAAGGTAATTCTGGAAACACTTTTTATTTCAGATTTAGATACGTTGACACTTTCTATATTGATATGTCTACGTTGGAAAACGCCTGTAATTCTATTTAAAACTCCTACACTGTTTTCAGTGTATATTGATATGGTATAGGTGTGTTTTTGACTCATGATTTTTTAGCTTAATCTTACTTCTGAAACTGATGATCCTGTTGGTATCATAGGAAATACATTGTCTTCCTTTTCTACACATACTTCTAAAAAGAATGCTTCTTCAGACTGCATCATTTCTGCTACAGCTCCGGCTAATTCTTCTCTTTTTGTAACTCTCGTTGCTGGAATATGATATCCTTTTGCTATCGTAATAAAATCTGGATTTGTCATTGTCGTAGATGCATAACGTTTATCAAAAAATAATTGCTGCCACTGACGTACCATTCCTAAAAACTCGTTGTTTAACACTACTATTTTTACAGCAGCTTTTGTTTGTAAAATGGTTCCTAATTCTTGAATAGTCATTTGATATCCTCCATCTCCAATTACTGCAACTACTTCTCTTTCTGGTGTTCCCATTTTAGCACCAATAGCAGCTGGTAAAGCAAATCCCATTGTTCCTAAACCTCCTGAGGTTATGTTACTTTTGCTTTTATTAAAATCAGCATATCTACAAGCAACCATTTGATGTTGTCCTACATCTGTTACTACAATTGCATTTCCTTGAGAAGCTTTGTTTATTTCTTTAATAACTTCTCCCATGGTTAATCCTTCCTTGGTTGGATACAAATCTTTTTTAATGACTTTATCAAATTCTATTGCATCTAAATCTCTGAATTCTTGTAACCATTTATCGTGCATATTTTCCTTTACCAAAGGTAAAATGGCTTGCAAAGTCTCTTTTGCATCTCCTAATACCGCTACATCTGCTTTTACATTTTTATTGACTTCTGCCGGATCAATTTCGAAATGAACTACTTTGGCTTGTGTTGCATAACGACTTAAATCTCCTGTTACACGATCATCGAAACGCATTCCTACGGCGATTAACAAATCACACTCATTAGTTAATTTATTAGGTCCGTAGTTCCCATGCATTCCTACCATTCCTACATGTAACGGATGTTTGGTTGGTAAGGCCGATAATCCTAATAAGGTACTTGCTGAAGGAATTCCCGTTTTTTCGATAAAACTTTTAAATTCCTCTTCAGCTTTTCCTAAAATGATTCCTTGTCCCCAAACAATGAAGGGTTTTTTAGCTTGATTGATCAGCTTAGCAGCATTCTCAATAGCTGTTGTATTGATATTTGGGGTTGGTTTATAACTTCTTACCGATGTACATAGTTCATAAGCAAAATCAAACTTTTCAAACTGTGCGTTTTTAGTAATATCTATTAAAACAGGTCCTGGTCTTCCAGATTTTGCTATGTAAAATGCTTTGGCAAATACTTCTGGTATTTCTGAAGCTTTTGTTATTTGATAATTCCATTTGGTTACTGGCGTTGAAATTCCAACTATATCTGTTTCCTGAAATGCATCCGTTCCTAATAAATGCTCTGCTACTTGTCCTGTGATACAAACCATAGGTGTAGAATCTATTTGTGCATCTGCTATTCCTGTAATTAAATTCGTAGCTCCTGGACCTGACGTTGCAATGGCTACTCCAACTTTTCCTGTTGCTCTAGCATAACCTTGCGCTGCATGTGTAGCTCCTTGTTCATGACGTGTTAACACATGATGTAATTCTTTTTGATATTTGTATAATTCGTCATATACAGGCATAATAGCTCCTCCTGGATATCCGTATAATACATCGACTCCTTCTGCTAACAAACATTTTACGACTGCCTCTGCACCAGAAATAGTCACGCTAGTTTTTACTTGTTGTTCTTTAACTTTTTGCTCTCTAGTTTCCATGTTGTTGCTATTTAAAATTCGTCTGTTACACATCCGTTTGATGCAGATGCTACTGTTTTTGCATATTTATATAATACTCCTCTTGCTACTTTTAATGGTGGAGCTTGCCATTCTTTTCGTCTCTGTGCTAACTCTTTTTCAGAAACTTCTACGTTTATCGTATTCGTTTGTGCGTTGATTGTAATAGTATCTCCATTTTTTACTAAGGCAATTACACCACCTTCCTGCGCTTCAGGAGTAATATGTCCTACCACAAAACCGTGCGTTCCTCCAGAAAATCTACCATCGGTAATTAAAGCAACTTCTTTTCC
This sequence comes from Tenacibaculum amylolyticum, assembly GCF_964511145.1. Taxonomy (NCBI): domain Bacteria; kingdom Pseudomonadati; phylum Bacteroidota; class Flavobacteriia; order Flavobacteriales; family Flavobacteriaceae; genus Tenacibaculum; species Tenacibaculum amylolyticum. Next base: position 79,676 of record NZ_CAZEFZ010000070.1, on the reverse strand, counting down.
TAAACCTGCTCCCATAATAGCAGCGGTTGGTTTTAACATTTCTGGCATTCCAGGACCTCCTTTTGGACCTTCGTATCTGATCACTACCACATCTCCTTTTGCTACTTCTCCATTTTTAATTCCGTCGTTTGCTGCATATTCTCCTTCAAATACTTTTGCTTTTCCTGAAAAATACAATCCTTCTTTCCCTGTTATTTTTGCCACTGAACCTTCCTTAGCTAAGTTTCCATATAACATTCGTAAGTGTCCAGTTGGTTTGATCGGATCATCTACTGATTTAATAACATCTTGTCCATCTGTTAGACTAAGAACTTCTACTAAGTTTTCAGCGATGGTTTTTCCTGTCACCGTTAAGCAATCACCATGTATCAATCCTTTTTCTAATAAATATTTCAATACAGCTGGCGTACCTCCTACTTTATGTACATCTTCCATTAAGTATTTTCCACTCGGTTTCAAATCAGCTAAGAATGGTGTTTCATCTGAAATACGTTGAAAATCTTTTAATGTGAATTCAATACCTGCAGCTTTTGCAATGGCTAAAAAGTGTAAGACGGCATTGGTAGAACCTCCCATTACAGTAACTAATCGCACTGCATTTTCTAGCGATTTTTTGGTTACAATATCAGATGGCTTGATATCCTTTTCTAATAACACTCGTAAAGCTTCTCCTGCTTTTACACATTCTTGCTCTTTATTATTACTTATTGCAGGATTTGATGAATTATATGGCAAACTCATTCCTAAAGCTTCAATAGCAGAAGCCATCGTATTTGCAGTATACATTCCTCCACAAGCGCCTGCTCCTGGACAAGCTTTCTCAATAACACTTTGGTATTCTTGTTGTGTAATTGTCCCTGCTACTTTGCTACCCCAAGCTTCAAAAGCCGAAACAACATCTAACTTTTGTCCTTCATGACAACCTGAAGCAATGGTTCCTCCATATACCAATACTGAAGGTCTGTTTAAACGTAACATAGCCATGAGTGCTCCCGGCATATTTTTATCGCAGCCTACAACCGTTACTAAACCATCGTACGACATAGCTTGTACTACGGTTTCCATAGAATCTGCAATTACATCACGAGAAGGTAACGAATAACGCATTCCTGGTGTTCCCATAGAAATTCCATCAGAAACTCCGATTGTATTAAATATTAATCCAACTAAATTCTCGTTTTCGGTGCCTTCCTTTACCAGTTTAGCTAAATCATTTAAGTGCATATTGCACGGATTTCCTTCGTATCCAGTACTTGCAATTCCCACAAATGGTTTTTGTAAGTCTTCTTTAGATAATCCTATAGCATGCAACATGGCTTGCGCTGCAGGTTGTGTATCGTCTTGTGTTACTCTTTTGCTAAATTTGTTTAGTTCCATTTTACAATGCTTTTTCTTGTACGCGTTCTTCTAATACTTCTGCTTTGTATAATTTCATTAAATTATATCCGTGAGTTTCTTCCCAATTCATAGGAAATTTATAATCATCTAATGATTGTAATCCTACAACTTCAGCTGCTGTTCCTGTAAAAAAACAAGCATCTGCTTCTTTTAATTCTTCTAGTGTAAAAAATCGTTCTTCCAATGGTATTCCTTCTTCTTTACAGATATCAATAACTGTTGCTCTTGTAATTCCAGCCATAATGTGCCCTCTTGGCGGCGTTACTAACTTTCCATCTTTTTCCATAAATACATTCGCCCCAGAACATTCTGCTACATTTCCATTCATATCTAATAACAAAGCTTCGTCATATCCTTCTTTTTTGGCTTCATTGGTAGATAAAATTGAGTTTACATAATGCCCGGTAACCTTTGCTTCTACAAAACAAGAATTTGGATTAGGTCTTTGGAATTTTGAAGTCTTTACTTTTAATAATTTATCTCCCATGTATTTTCCCCATTCCCAACATTGTATTATTAAATTCGTTTCTTCAGAAGTTAATAAACTCATATTCGCTCCTGTTGTAATTAATGGGCGGATGTATGCATCTTTTAAGTTATTACGCTCTAATAATTCATAGGTAATTGCAGTTAGTTCTTCTGGAGAATAATCAAATTGAATATTCATGACTTCCGCTCCGTACTTTAGCCTTTTGTAGTGTTCTTCTGCCTTAAATATTTTAGCTCCTTGTTTTGTATCATAGGCTCTTATTCCTTCGAAAACACCGTTCCCATAATGTAAACTTTGACTGTACAGATTGGTACTTGCTTCTTTAGCTTTTAAAAAGCTGCCATTGTAAAAAACTTCACTTTGCTCATTGAAATACATAGTTTCTAATTTTTGAATCTAAATTATTTTATCCTTTTTTTTATGTGTTTTATTTTTCTGTTACTTTATGATTTTTAACATTTTAAACATTTTCACAAACAACTAAAAAACAACTACTTAACTTGTTATTAAAATGATATTCATGCAATAAAAAAAGCCTGTATCAGTTGGTTGATACAGGCTTTTTTTAAGGCAATAACCATTTGTATCAACTCGGTGGTGAGCTAATAATGACAATAATGATTACTACGATTATGTTTTGTGTTAAATTCATATGATACTGAACTAAAAAAGGCTTCCTAAATTTAGGAAGCCTTTTAATTTTTATATGTTGAGTTTAAAAATCACTTCCCTTATCCTTGTGAAATAATAATCACAACGACAATAATAGAAATGATATTTAATACTTGTTTTCTCATTGATGTCTACAAATATTGTAATTTATTTTTGACATATCCTAATTGTTTATCGAAAAATATAGGTTTTTCATTGTTTAACAGGCTTTTAAAAGTAGAATTAGAAGTATTTTATACTTTTTAGTGTATTTTTGATATATTAAATTGAAAAAGAAATATGGAAAAATTGATTTCAAAAACTGCTTTACAGATTAAGGATCGCATTGAACTCTGGAACCCAATATATTAAATGCAAAACATTTAAAAACTTGATCGTTTTCAATTTTAGTCATTGTTTAACATTTTTGAAACTTATAAATCATATTTTTATCCAAAATACTTTAAAATGAAAAAAAGTACCATTATTTGTTTTATAAAGTTCTTTTTATAGCTATGGATAACAAAACATGCTTTAGAAGCATAAAAAATAATATTATATATATTTATTCTGGAAAAAGGTATTCTCGCGCTATAAATAATAAAAAACTTAATATAGAGAAAACTAGTTTCATTAGTATTACAGCTCCTTTGAATAAACCATATAATTTTAAAATAAGTTTTGAGGTCAATTAAAAACATCTTGCTTTTTCAAAGAAAAATATTTTTTATCTCGTATATCATTGCTATTTCTTTTAGTCAATTTGCAGAAAATAAAAAGATCGCCTTAGCTATTATATTTTTCTTTATCTCTCTTTTTACTCATTTATTTATATATGATATAAATAATAAAAATAAATACTACTTCTATTATAATGTAGGGTTAAGTTATAATATATTATGGTTTTCTACCATAACTATTGGTTTTATAAATTTATTTATATTATTAATTGTATGAAAAAGTTACATATAGATAGTATTACCAAATCATATGCAAATAAAAGAATATTAAGTGGTGTATTTCTTTCTTGTGAAAAAGGGAAAACTATAGGATTACTTGGACGCAATGGTTCTGGCAAATCTACATTACTTAAAATAGTGTTTGGTATTGAAAAATGCGAGTATAAATTTGTTAAAATCGGTAATAAAGTGATTAATTCTGTTAGTGACGGAAGAAACTTATTAAACTATTTACCTCAAGAAAATTTTCTTCCTAATAATGTAAAAATTAAAAAACTGATTCGTTTATTTTTAGATAAAAAAGAAAGAATATACTTATATAAAAATGAACATATAAAACCTTTGCTAAATAAGACAAATCATGATTTATCTGGTGGAGAAAAAAGAATAGTAGAGATACTATTGATTGTACATTCTAGTGCACCTTTTATCTTACTAGATGAACCTTTCAATGGACTAAGTCCTATTACAAGGTCCTATATCATCAACTATTTAAAAAAAATGAAGTCTTTAAAAGGTTATATAATTACTGATCATGATTATAAAAATGTGATTGCATTGGCAGATGATATTGTATTCTTAAAAGATGGTTATTTAAAACCAATTAAGACTTCTAATGAATTAATAGATTTAGGGTATTTAACTAAAGATGCTTTAAACCTAATTAATAAGAAACCAAATTCTTAATAATTATTTAGTTCAAACGAAATGGAATTTCATTACATTTAAAGTCAATAACAAGTTAAACTTGTATTATACAGAAACTAACAATTACATAGAACCTTATTATGGAAGCACCAGATCATATACTGATTAATGGTTATAAACACATTAATTTTAAAGCGAAAATAAGTACAGAAAGTGAGTCTATTGAAAAAAGTACTACCTTTTTTAATTGGATTGACGAAAGGAGAACTGTACGTGATTTTTCTGATCAACCTGTGCCTAAAGTTGTTATTGAAAACTTAATTAAAACAGCTTCTACTGCTCCTTCTGGTGCTCATAAACAGCCATGGACTTTCTGTGCTATTTCTAATTCAGCTTTAAAAACTAAAATTAGAACTGCTGCTGAAATTGAAGAAAAAGAAAGTTATGAAAATAGAATGAGTGAACGTTGGTTAAAAGATTTGGAACCTCTTGGAACCGATATGCATAAACCTTTTTTAGAAACTGCTCCTTGGTTAATTATTGCCTTTAAAAAAGCCTATGATTTTGGAGAAAATGGAAATAAACATAACAATTACTATGTAAATGAGTCCATTGGAATTGCTTGTGGAATGTTAATTACAGCGATTCATAATGCTGGTTTAGTTACCTTAACTCATACACCAAGTCCTATGAACTTTTTAACAAAAATTCTTAATAGACCTAGTAACGAACGTGCTTTTTTATTGCTTCCCGTAGGCTATCCTAAACTCCCTACATATGTACCAGATTTAGAAAGAAAACCGTTAGATGAAATAGCTGTTTTTTATGAGTAAATCATTTTTAATATACACTTTTAAAAGTGCTGCTACTCCCAAGGAGGAACACCAAGCACAATTGCCCCACCACTCTCCTTTTTCCGACTTTACTAAAAAATTTGTTGATTCTAAAGAAAAGGGATGTAATGCCCGTATCTTTGGTTCATTTGGTTTGTTACCATAATTCTTTAATCTATTTCTCTAAACTACTAGTAACAATCTGACTATTCATGGAATTTAAGTCCGTTCAAAGCTTTATTTACTTTTTTATTTTCTCCATACATTATAATCCCCACTAACTCTTGAGTTTCATCTGTAAACTTGCTTATTTCTATATGATTTTCATCTTCATTTTTTGTTGAAAAAAGTGCATTTGTATATATCCCTAAATGTAACTCTCTTTCTTTCGCTCTTAAAAATGCTCTATTAATTTGAGCTTGATCATCTGCTTTGTAAACCAGTACTGGATGTTTTATAAATGGAAGATATTCTGACTTTGATGCATTTATAAATGGTTTTCCATGAGTTTCGGGAAACTGTATTGCAACTGAACTTGCTAAAAATGACGCTACATTCAGTTTTTGCCAATCCATTAGGTTATTTTTTATAACCATGGCTATTTTATTATCATATTTCATTTTCTTACTTTATTTTTAGTTCCATTTGAATATTACATCGCTCGTAAGGGGTATCATGCCCCACTATTTTTTTAAATCCTAGTTTTTTATAAAGTGATATTGCTGGCTTTAAAATAGTATTGCTTTCAAGATATATATTTGAAGCTCCTAAAGATGCTGCTTTTTCTATAATAGCTGTGCCTAATAAATGTCCGATTCCTTTTCCTTGTGCTTTAGGAGACACTGCCATTTTCGCTAGTTCATAATCATGTTTTTGGTCATTCATTTTAATAAGTGCACATACACCCAAAACAGTATTTTTTTGAACTGCTACTAAAATCTTTCCTCCCTTATCTAAGATATACTCTTTAGGGTTATCTAAAGCTTTTCTATCTGCTTCCTCAATTTTAAAATACTTTTCAATCCACTCTTCATTCAACCGTTTAAAGTCTTTATGGTGTACTGGTAAATATTCTAGTATTTCTATCTCTAAAGCTTCTCTTTGTTTCTTTTGCTTTGCTACTCTTTCTAATAATGACTTTTCACTCAATACATATTCGAACTCCTGAATTGCTAACCAAAGATTATGCTTTGTTTGTTTTAAAGCATCTTTTATCGCATTTTCAACATCTGTATATTGTTCTTTTATTTTTTCAGATATCTCTATCCCTTTTTCTGTTAAGAAAACATTGTTGATACGTTTATCAGATACATCCTTTTGTTCAAATATTAAACCCGCTTTAGACATCTCCCTAGCAATTTTAATAACTGACGGGTGGGATTGTCCAATTCCTCTAGCTATAGATGTTATTGATTTCCCTTTATTTTCATTTGAAAGAAAATAGAAAACAGGAAACCATTTGGGTTTTAGTTCAATATTATATAGTTGATAAATTCGTTCTGCATCTTCAGTAACTATATTACTTAATGCTCTTAACCTACTCCCTAATGCCATCTCTCCAATGCTATCAAAATTCATAATTTCCAAATCAGTATTAAATTACGTAACTAGTTACAAATATATAAACTTTTAATTTAAATAATACTACTGTTATTCTATTTTTCCCCTCATTCGTTCCTATTCCTATAGCACTCATACCTTTCTATACATTTTTGAGCTCCTTTTTAAATTACTTTGGATGTATCATAAATGAAATACACTAAAATTTAAGAGCGTTTTTTTTCTTTTCATTTTAGTTTCAAATAACTAATCTATTCTTAAAACAAACTATTATGGTTCTATCAACTTATAATACAATTCGATTTATTGGATATGCAGTACCAACAACTCCTGCAGATGTGGTATCAATTGGTAATCCGAATGGTCCTGGGGCTGTTGCAGGATATTATTTAGCAAATGCTGATGTATATACAGATATAGATGCTCGTATTGCTATTATGAAAAATGCTGTAGACATTGCGCATCAGAATCTTCCTAAAGCAGATGGTACTACTTTAAATCTTTTTGTTGCTCCTGAATTTTATTTTCATGGTATTCATGGACCTTATATCTATACTGAGGATTCTAATGATCCTATGATTTATTTAAAACAACGGTTAGAAGCTACTTTTATTAATGAAAAATATAAAGACTGGACATTCGTTTTCGGTTCATGTATTAGTGCTTTAGTGAAAGATATTGATGCTGTTTATGCTTCTGATAGCGCTACAACTAGAAATAGTGTTGTTAAAAATTTATCAGAAAATTGGCTTAATTCTTACGGTCCTTTAAATGGAGTTGTTTTTGATATGCTTGTTAACTTCATTAAAAACTGCCACGCTTATCCAAATTGTGAAGTTCGTAACAGAAGTGTTATTGTAAGTAATGCTCAGATAAGTACTCCTAATAAAACTATTACTACCAATGCTATGATTACTGAAAAATACTATTGTTCTAATGAAGATTTTTTACTGTATTCTACAAATAATAGTCAAGTAGTTACAGAACAAATGGTTGCCTATCCTGTTATAGATTTATCTGCTGGAGATGCCAAGCAAACTTCAGATGATTCGTTTGCTATTTTTAATCAAAATGGTACAACGGGTACTACACAAATGGCCGTTGAAATTTGTTTAGATCACTCAGATGTACGATTAAGAAGAAATATTGATAACGAACCTACAAGTGTTTCTGGAATTAATGTTCAAATCATTCCTTCTTGTGGTATGCAAATTAGTGAAGCTTCTATCGCTTCTATTGCTAATAGTTTTGTTTTTAATTGTGATGGTCAGTACACCTTAAATGATAACACAACAGGTGCAGAAGCTATACAAAAAGTAAATTCTGTATATGCCAATTATAAAAATAAAGTAACCTACAATGATAAATCTATTTCGTATGGTGCTCATACGCAATTTGCACAGGTATTATCAGGTCCAGTTAAAGGAAATCCTACAGCTAATGGTGCTTTAAATGCTGTAACTAAAAAACAAACTTCTACAGATTCATTAAAAGTATATCCTGTAGCAGTTCCAAGTGAATTGAATTTTTCAAATTATTTTGCCGGAGGCCCTGGTGAAATACATATCTATGGTGGCGATACTCCTTTTGATTTGGTTTCTTAGTTTATAAAAATATATTAAGTGAGAGGTTCTTTTAGTTGTTCGTTTACAAGGGGCTAAAGCCACCTTGGTTTTTATGTTCTTCATGTTCATTCTGAAATACCTAAGAATAGAGTGTTATTTTATATGATTCTTGAGTTATTTCCTTCGATAAACTCAGGAAACAGTTTAGGATAACAAAGGATTTATTACAAGAAAAATTTTGATAACGATAGATTCTTCTCTTTTGCCTTTAGCTCTTTTGAGAAACCTCAGGAATCTTTCAGGCAAACAATAAGTTCAAAGAATCTAAATGAAAACTATTTCAGTAGTAGACTTCGGCGGAGCTTAGCCTTCAATTTCGGAATGTAAACATTGGTTAACGTAGTTTTAATTTCATTTCTGATTCCAACAAATAAAAAAACAAAAGCAACCTGTAGTTCTCATAAACAGGTTGCTTTACTTTTTTGAGATTCATCTCAAAAAATCCACAATGATTAGTTGTTAGATTCTATATTCCTTTTTCACTATTTTATTAAATTCTATCTATTTTTTTCTTGTTAACTTATAGAGTGTAGGCTATAAATGGTAAACTATGCACTTAATAAATCATTTGCGTCTTTTAACGGTAAACTAGAGCTTCCCATTAAGTATGCATCTACATGATGTGCTGCTTGTCGTCCTTCAGAAATTGCCCAAACAATTAACGATTGTCCTCTTCGCATATCTCCTGCAACAAAAATTCCTGGAACATTGGTTTCGTAACTATATGTACTCGCCTTTATATTTGTTCTAAAATCTAATTCTAAACCTAATTGTTCTGGCAATGTTTTTTCTGGGCCTGTAAACCCTAATGCTAAAAACACCAAATCGCAAGACCATATTTTTTCAGTTTCTTCTTTTTCGATTAGTTGTGGTCTTTCTCCTGGAATGATTTTCCACTCTACTTCTACCGTTTTTAAAGCTGTTAATTCACCTTTCTCGTTTTTGATGAATTCTTTGGTATTTATCAACCAATTTCTATCACAACCTTCTTCATGCGATGTACTTGTTTTTAATTCCAATGGCCAAAATGGCCAAGGTGTTTTTGCACTTCTCGCTTTTGGAGGTTTTGGCATGATTTCAAAATTCGTTACCGACTTCGCTCCGTGCCTGTTTGAAGTTCCTATACAATCTGAACCAGTATCTCCTCCTCCAATTACAATAATATCCTTTCCTTTTGCATTAATAATTTCCTTTTCTAACTCTTTATCAAACAATGCTTTTGTTTGCTTGGTTAAAAACTCCATTGCTTGGTACACACCTTTCGCATCACTTCCTGCAATTGGTAAACTCCTTGCTTTTGTTGCACCTCCACAAAGTACAACTGCATCGAATTCCTTTAGCTCGTCTACAGCAACATTTACTCCAACATGTGCATTTGTTATAAATGTAATCCCTTCTGCTTCTAAGATAGCTACACGTCTATCTATAATTTCCTTTTCTAATTTAAAATTCGGGATTCCATAGCGTAATAAACCTCCAATTTTATCTGCTCTTTCAAATACTGTAACGCTATGTCCTGCTCTATTTAATTGTTGGGCGGCAGCTAAACCTGCTGGACCAGAACCTACAACTGCAACCGTTTTTCCAGTTCTGTATTTAGGTAACCTGGGCTCTATCCATCCATTTTCAAATCCTTTCTCTACAATATATTTTTCAATATTTTCTATGGAAACAGGCTTGTCTATAATACCTAATACACATGCTTTTTCACATGGTGCTGGGCATAATCTTCCTGTAAATTCTGGAAAGTTATTTGTTGCATGTAGAATTTCTAATGCTTTATGCCACTCGCCTTTATGCACCATATCGTTAAAATCTGGAATATAATTTCCTAACGGACAACCGCTATGACAAAAGGGAATTCCACAATCCATACAACGAGAACCTTGTTTTTGCTGCTCTTTCGTAGCCAAAGGTGTTGTAAATTCTTTGAAATTAGTAAGTCTATTTTTAACAGCTGTATTAATTTCCTGCTTTCTCTGATACTTTTTAAATCCGCCTAATTCACCCATAATTTACGCTGTTATTTTTTTGGTTAATGCTTCTTGTTCTAATCTTTCTAGAGCCAATCTATAATCTGTAGGGAATACTTTAATGAAATCCATTTTATTAATTTCCCAATCTCCTAAGACCTTTGTTCCTAAACTACTTTCGGTATATGTTACATGTTTTTGAATCAATCCTTTTAACTCGTGTTGATCTTCTGTTTCTAAATGTACCAACTCTACCATATCTAAATTACATAGTTCATTTCTAAATTGGTGAGAAGGATCGTACACATATGCAATACCTCCACTCATTCCAGCAGCAAAATTTCGTCCTGTATTTCCTAATACCACTACTTTTCCTCCTGTCATGTACTCACAACCGTGATCGCCAATTCCTTCAACAACAGCAGTAATCCCTGAGTTTCTAACACAAAAACGTTCTCCTGCAATTCCGTTGATATATGCTTCTCCTTTTACAGCTCCATAAAAACAAACATTTCCAACAATAATATTTTCTTCTGCTATAAAATCTGCTTCTTTTGGCTTCTTCACAATGATTTTTCCACCAGACAACCCTTTACCTAAATAATCGTTGGTTTCTCCATCTACAATCATTTTTAATCCGTTGGTTGCAAAAGCTCCAAAGCTTTGTCCTGCTGATCCTTTAAAATTTAAAGTTAATGTGTCTTCTGGTAAGCCTACTTCTCCGTGAAGTTTTGATATTTCGTTACTTGTTAAAGCTCCAACAGAACGATTTGTATTTTGAATTTCATACGACAACTCTGATTTTATTTTGTTCTTTATCGCTGCTTTCGCATCGTCTACAATTTTAAAATCAAGTACTTTTTCTAAATTATGATCTTGTTTTTCAGTATTGTATAATATCGTTGTATTTTCAGAAGTAGGTTTGTGTAAGATAGCAGATACATCTACTCCTTTTGCTTTGTAATGATTTACAACCTTATTCATATTCAACTTCTCTACTTGTCCTACCATTTCTTTAATTGACCTGAATCCTAGAGAAGCCATAATTTGTCGCACTTCTTCTGCTACGAAATACATAAAGTTAATTACATGTTCTGGTGTACCTTTAAAGTTTTTACGTAGTTCTGGATCTTGTGTTGCAATTCCTACTGGACAAGTATTTAAATGGCATTGACGCATCATAATACATCCAGAAGCAACCAACGGCGCAGTTGCAAATCCAAATTCTTCTGCCCCTAGCAAACAAGCAATTGCTACATCTCTACCAGTTTTTAACTGTCCATCACATTCTAGCACCACTCTGTTACGTAGATTATTCATTACCAACGTTTGTTGTGCTTCGGCTATTCCTAATTCCCATGGTAATCCTGCATGTCGTAACGAAGTTAATGGAGAAGCTCCCGTTCCTCCATCGAAACCAGAAACCAGAATAACATCTGCTTTGGCTTTTGCTACTCCTGCAGCGATGGTTCCTACACCAACTTTAGAGACTAATTTAACATTTATTCTCGCTTCTCTATTTGCATTTTTCAAATCAAAAATTAGCTGTGCTAAATCTTCTATTGAATAAATATCGTGATGTGGTGGTGGCGAAATTAATCCTACATAAGGCGTAGAATTTCTAACTTCTGCAATCCATGGTAATACTTTTTGTCCAGGTAATTGTCCGCCTTCTCCTGGCTTAGCTCCTTGTGCCATTTTAATTTGAATTTCTTTGGCACTTGTTAGGTAATTACTCGTTACTCCAAATCGGCCAGAAGCAACTTGTTTGATTGCACTGTTTTTAGAATCGCCATTTGATAGTTTTTTAAAACGTTCTTTATTTTCTCCACCTTCTCCTGAATTAGATTTACCTCCAATTCGATTCATTGCAATTGCTAAATTTTCATGTGCTTCTTCACTAATAGAACCATAGGACATGGCTCCTGTTTTGAAACGTTTTACTATTTCTGTCCAAGGTTCTACTTCTTCAATTGGAATTGGATCTAAGTTTACAAACTCGAACAATCCTCTTAAAGTCATTAGTTCTTCAGACTGTTTATTGATTTTATCTGCATAGACCTTATAACTTTCCTTGCTCTTAGAACGAACTGCTTGTTGTAGTTTTGAAACTGTAGTTGGATTGAACATGTGTCGTTCACCATTTCTTCTCCATCTATAATCTCCTCCAACTTCTAAATCCAATACTGAATCAATTTCAGCATCTCTAAATGATTCCGTGCAACGCTTATAAATATCCTTTTGTAGTACGTATAATCCTATACCTCCAATTCTCGAAGGTGTATCTGGAAAATACTTTTCTGTGAAAGTTTTCTTGAGTCCTAAAATTTCAAAGATTTGTGAAGCTCTGTATGAATGTAACGTAGAAATTCCAATCTTATTCATGATCTTTAATAAGCCTTTTCCTATGGCTTTATTAAAATTCTTTACCGCTTTTTCTAATTCAATAGCTTTAATTTCTCCTTTTTCTACTTGTCTCGCAATGATTTCATTTACCATATATGGATTTATAGCACTGGCTCCATAGCCAAATAACGTTGCAAAATGATGCGGTTCTCTTGGTTCTGCACTTTCTACAATAATTCCAATTTTAGAACGCGTACCTTTTCTATACATTGAATTATGCAAGTATGAACAAGCTAGTAATGCAGGAATTGGCGCCCATTCTTTATTGACACCTCTATCTGATAAAATAATGATATTTGCTCCTTCATCTTCAACAGCTACAGTAGCTTTATATAAAATTCCTTCCAAAGCATTTTCTATTCCATTAACTCCTTTTTCTAAAGGGAATAGCATTGGAATTGTTACCGCTTTGAAATCATCGTGTTGTAAATTTTTAATTTTATCTAAATCCTCATTCGATATTACAGGATTTTGAATACGAAGCTTTGTCGCTTGCTCTGGAATAACTTCGAAAATATTTCTATCAGAACCAATAGCCAAACTAATATCTGTAATGATTTCTTCTCGAATACCATCTAATGGCGGATTGGTTACTTGTGCAAATAGCTGTTTGAAATAATTATACAGTAACTGTGGCCTGTCAGACAATACGGCTAATGGTGTATCGGTTCCCATAGAACCAATGGCTTCTTTGGCATTTTTAGCCATTGGAGCAATTAAATGATCTATTTCTTCAGTTGTATATCCAAATAAGCGTAAACGTGTTTTATAATCCGTTTTCTCCTTTGGAATGGTATTATCTGTATATGGAATATTCGCTAACGGAAGTGATTTTTCTGCTACCCATTTTTGATATGGATGTTTTGAAACAATTTTTGATTTGATTTCTTCATCTTCAATAATTCTTCCTTCATTCATATCTACCAAAAACATTTTCCCCGGCTCTAATCGACCATGTTTTACTACGTTTTCTGGTTTTATATTCAATACGCCTATTTCTGAAGACATGACCACATTTCCATTCTTTGTAACGGTATATCTCGAAGGTCTTAATCCATTTCTGTCTAATAAAGCTCCAATATAATTTCCATCTGTAAAAGGAACTGAGGCAGGTCCGTCCCATGGTTCCATAATACAAGAATTATATTCGTAGAATGCCTTTTTATCTGCACTCATAGCCGTATCTTTTTCCCAGGCTTCAGGTACTAGCATCATCATTACTTCTGGTAAGGAACGACCTGTCATTAACAATAATTCTACTGCCATATCCATCGAAGCAGAATCTGACTTTCCTTTCGTAATAATTGGGAATAACTTTTGAATGTCGTCTCCAAACAATTCCGATTGCATTAACTCTTGTCTGGCTAGCATACGTTTTACATTTCCTTTCAACGTATTTATTTCTCCATTGTGGCACATGAATCTAAATGGTTGCGCCAAATCCCACGATGGAAATGTATTTGTTGAAAAGCGTTGGTGTACTAAAGCCAAACGGGTTACTAAATCAGGTTGTTTTAAGTCTACATAAAAGCGTCCAATATCTTCTGGCATTAACAATCCTTTATAAATTAGGGTTGTTGTAGAAAAGCTTGACAAATAAAAATACTTACTTTCTGAAATTTTTGAAGCAGCTATGGTATGTTCACTTATTTTTCTCGCAGCGAATAACTTTGCATTGAATTGTAAATCATTTAATTCTTCTTTTCCTTTTGCTACAAAAATCTGTTTGATTTTTGGTTGTGTTTTTGCTGCAATTGCTCCTAAATTAGAAGTATCTACAGGTACGTCTCTCCAACCTAATATAGTTAAGCCTTGCCTTTTTAATTCTCCTTCCAAAATAGTTTCACAATAACTACTTTGATTGAACTTTTTCGGTAAAAAAACTTGACCTACTGCATATGCTCGTTCTGCTGGTAGTTCAAAATCACAAACTCGTGTAAAAAACTCATGTGGGATATCTATTAAAATTCCTGCTCCATCTCCTGTACGTCCATCTGAACTTACGGCTCCTCTATGCTCTAATTTTACTAGTATTTCTAATGCATCGTGAATAATCTGATTTGATTTTTTTCCTTCCAAGTTACATATGAAACCTGCTCCACAATTGTCTCTTTCAAATTCATTTAAATATAAGCCTTGGTTTTTCATCATTTGTTGTTTGTTTTTTAGTTCTTACTTTTTTCGGGAAATGAGAAATGCGAAATTTTCGCATTTCTCATTTTTTATTACTGCCAACTTTTTCATTTAATTGAATATCTGTATTAAGTCAATTACATTTTTAGCGTCATTCCGAATTTATTTCGGAATCTCATAATACTCTTAAGTAACAGTTTGTGATGAGAACCTGAAACAAGTTCAGGTTGACGTTTATCTCAAACCACAATTAATTACTCATTTTAAATAATTCCTTGGCTTACTAACACTATTCAAATTCTATTGAATTAAACATTCTCTTATACCAGTTCTAATGGAATTTCTTCTTTTACTTCTTCTTTAATTTCTTGGTCACTTCCTCTATTTCTCTTTCCTGGATACGCTAATGCTCCGTGTTCAGATAAGTCTAACCCTTCAATTTCCTCTTTTTCTGTTACACGTAATCCAATCGTTTTCTTTAAAGCATATAGAAATACAAATGATGTTACTAAAGCCCAGACTGCATATGCCGCTACACCTATTAATTGTGTTATCAATTGTGCAGAACCTCCTCCATTCAATAATCCGATAGCAGTAGTTCCATCTATTCCCCATAAACCGATTGCTAAAGTTCCCCAAGCACCTACAATTCCATGAACTGAAACAGCTCCAACTGCATCATCTATTTTTAGCTTTTGCTCCATAAATTCCATTGAGAATACAACGATAACACCACCAACTAAACCTGCTAAAATGGCTCCTCCATCGCTCATATTACCACAACCTGCTGTAATACTTACCAATCCTGCTAAAGCTCCATTTAAAGTCATGTCTAAGTTTGGTTTTTTATACTTAATCCAAGAAATGAATAATGCTCCTAAAGTTCCTGCAGCTGCTGCTAAATTGGTTAATAACACTACTTTTGCTGCGCCTACAGAATCGTCTCCACCCCAAGCTAATTGAGACCCACCATTGAATCCAAACCAACCAAACCAAAGAATGAATACACCAAGTGTTGCTAATAACTTGTTGTGCCCTAGAATTGACACTGCTTTTCCATCTTTTGTATATTTTCCTAAACGAGGCCCTACTAAGATTGCAGCAATTAGCGCAGCCCAACCTCCTACTGAATGTACAATTGAAGAACCAGCAAAGTCTATAAAACCTAATTTAGCTAACCAGCCATCTCCATTCCATTGCCAACCTCCAGCTATTGGATAAATAAAAGCTGTCATTACCAAAGAGAAAATGATGTAAGTTGTATATTTTGTTCTCCCTGCAATTGCCCCCGAAACTATAGTAGCTGCTGTTGCACAAAATACTGTTTGAAAAAATAAATCTGATGGATCTTGTTCATTGTAAAATGCAAAACCACTCCAGCCAATCCATCCGTTTGTACTACCGTACATTAACGAATATCCTACAAGCCAGAACACTAAAGAGCCTACGGCGATATCTAAAGCATTTTTCATTGCAATGTTTACCACATTCTTTGAACGAGTCATACCTGATTCTACCAATGTAAAACCTGCTTGCATAAGGAACACTAAAACTCCAGATAATAGAATCCAAAGCATCGTCATATCTCCCTTTATTCCCTCTATTTGTTTTGCTAGATCCTCTGCTACTTGTGGCTCAGTAATTGTTAGTAAAAAATTAGTCATCATTAAATAGTTTTTGTTATCAATTCTTTTGTTAGTTAAACTTGTAAATCGCTGCAAACGTTACTCCTGTAACATTGTCTTTGGTTCCTATTACCGGAATATCATCAGAAGTATCAAATCGTACTTCTCCTATTACTTTTAAGTTTTTAGTAAGTTCTTTGTTTGCCGATAATGTTAAGGCTAATACACTTTGATCTGTACTTCCAGAAGTTGTTGTGAAATACTCAGGTCGTAATCCTAATGCAAATGTGTCTGAGAATGTATTTTGTAAATACAATGCTCCTCCATAATATCCTCCATCTGCATCATTAGAATTTGAATAAGCTGCATTGATCCCTATATAAAACGAATCTGTTGCGTTAAATCCTCCTGTATAATCTAAATACAATACATCATCAAACCCAAAACCATCTGCTCCATATACGACATTAAAGAACTGTCCTTTGTATCCTGTTTGAAATCCTACCTGAAAATCGTTTGTAATGTTTGTCCCCGCAGTTAACCCATGCGGATTTGTTACCGCTAACATGAATGACAAATCATCTGAAACCTGATAATCTGCTTTTATTCCTGTATGAGAAAAAGGTCCTGCATTGAATAAATAAGAAACTGAATAATTGAAGTTATCTACTGGTGAAATTACTTCGTATCCAAAAAATGTATTGAATTGCCCTAAAGAAAGTACAAGCTTATCTGTTGCTCTATAATACACATACAACTGATTAATATTTCCTTCGTAAGCATTAGCTGCACTAGCTCTTGGTCCGAATGCTAAATCTGCTACTGCTCCTGCTTTTCCTATATCATAAGAAATTACAGTATTTGCCATTCCTAATCCAAAGCCGTGTGCTGGTTCCCCTGAAGTATTAGCTGCTAGTATTCCAATACTTCCTCTTGCATTATCTGCTAAATTGGTAGTTGCGTATACATCTACGCTTCCACTAAAAGATAAATTGTTTTCTTTTTCTTCTTGAGCAAAAGTTACATTTTGCAAAAAACATGTTAAAATCGCTAGTTTAAAATTTCTTGTTTTTGACATAAATAAAGGATTTAAGTTAGTTAATCGCTTCCCAAAACTATATGCTAGCTTTCAAAAAAACAAAACCTAACCCCTTGTTAAACAAGCGAAAACGTTGTATTTAAAATGTTAACTATTAAAAAAATACATCAAAAAATAGTAATATGTTAATTTGAGTTTTTTGTTAGATATTGAATTTATGAGATTCTTAATTTGAAGTACTGATATTACGAATCAAATAAAAATGCATTTTTATTAAAAAAAAGTGAGTTTTAACAATTTTTATTCAATATTCAGAATCAATTAAAATAAAAAATACATACAAAAACCATTTTTTTAACTATTTTATTGATAAATACGTAAAAACAAAAATTATATACCAAGCATCATAATTTTATTTTACTAAAAGATTACAGCTTCTTCTCCTTATTTCAATATTAATTTAGAAATATTAGGGAGGTTGAAAGAAGTAAATTTCTCCGAGATAAGCTTAGGTATAGTTTATTCTATAAGGAATAAAATTGGAGTTTCTTTTTGCAAGGGACTAAAGTCCCTTGGTTATATTAAAAATGAAGTTGAAACTAATAAAAAAACACTCCTGCTTAAGGAGTGTTTACATTCAAATAAAATAACAGACTTCTTTTTAATAACAACTTGTTGTTTTATTTTTTTTAAAAGTGGAATCATTTTTACCCTTCAATTAGACTCGGAGAACAAAATTTTGATTCCACTTGCATACAAACAATCAGTTTTCTATATCTTCTTCAAAATAGATTTGTTTTAATAGTTACTTATCTAATTAGAACTAGATAATTGTGCTTTGTCCCATATGAACATTCACAAAATTAATATTGCTATCTTCTTGATTATGGATATAATCTACCACAAAATCTCCAACTTTAGAAGTAGTAAAATGGTTTTCTGAATTGATATCTTGTGTTGTAATTCCTAATTCTAATGACTTTTGTACAGCTCTTTCAATTACAGCTGCTTCTTTGTGTAATTCGAGGTGTTTTAACAACATTGCTGCTGATAAAATTGAAGCTAACGGATTTGCTATATCTTTTCCTTTTGCTTGTGGAAACGAACCATGTATTGGTTCAAATAATGCATTATCTGTTCCTACTGAAGCCGAAGCTAATAATCCTATAGATCCACCAATAACACTTGCTTCGTCTGATAAAATATCTCCAAATAAGTTTTCTGTTAAAATAACATCGAACTGTTTTGGATTTAAAATCAGTTGCATCGCTGCATTATCTACAAACATGGTATCTACAGTTACATCTGGATATTGTGTTGCTAAATTGGTAATTGTTTTACGCCATAACCTTGATGTTTCTAACACATTTGCTTTGTCTACTAAAGTCAACCTCTTCTTTCTATTTTGAGCTGCTTTAAATGCTAAATGCCCCATTCTTTCAATTTCTTCTACCGTATAAGAGCATCCATCAAAAGCTATTTTACCATCATCGCTAAGCTCTTTGATCCCAAAATAAATACCTCCGGTTAACTCTCTATAAATAGTGATATCAGTTCCTTTAATACGTTCTTCTTTTAAAGGAGAATGCGATAGTAAGGCATCGAAAGCTTTTACTGGTCTTACATTACAAAATAACCCTAGTTCCTTACGTAATTTCAGTAGTCCCTGTTCTGGCCTTACTTTTGCTGTAGGATCATTATCGTATTTAGGATCTCCAATTGCTCCAAATAAAATTGCATCGCTTTTTTTACAAGAAGTTAATGTTGCTTCTGGTAATGGATTTCCTGTTTTATCGATTGCACAAGCTCCCATAAGTACTTCTTCATATACAAAGGTATGATCGTATACTTCTGAAATAGCTTCCAGTGCTTTTTTTGCTTGCTCTGTTACTTCTGGGCCGATTCCATCTCCTGGAATTACAGTAATGTTAAATTTCATATCTGTACTTTTTATAAGGAAGCTTCGTATGCTTCTATTTTTTTCTTCTTGCTGATTAAAAAATCAATGTCGTCGTAACCGTTTAATAGACATATTTTCTTGTAGGAATTAATTTCAAAATTGGTTGTTCCTACTGCTGTTTTTAATGTTTGGTTTTCTAGATCTACCGTAAGTTTTGATGTTGGGTTATTGGTAACTTCTGCTAGTAATTTTTGCAAATACTCTTCTCTGACCTGAATGGGTAAAATGCCATTGTTTAACGCATTTCCTTTGAAAATATCAGCAAAAAAACTACTAATTACTACTTTAAAACCATAGCCTGCTAGAGCCCAAGCTGCATGTTCTCTACTTGATCCACATCCAAAATTATCTCCAGCAATAAGGATATTTCCTTCATAGGTAGCGTTATTTAGCACAAAACTATTATTTACGGAACCATCTTTATGAAAACGCCAATCTCTAAATACATTATCTCCAAATCCTTTTTTATCTGTTGCTTTTAAAAAACGAGCAGGAATGATTTGATCTGTATCTATATTTTCGACTGGTAATGGTATGGCTGTACCTTCTAATTTCTCAAATTTTTCCATTAATTCAAGTGTTTTGTAATGTCTATAATTTTTCCTTCTACAGCTGTAGCTGCCGCTATTAAAGGACTAGCTAAAATGGTTCTTGCTCCTTGACCTTGTCTTCCTTCAAAATTTCTATTAGAAGTAGAAACACAATACTCTCCTTCAGGAATTTTATCATCGTTCATTGCTAAACAAGCCGAACAACCTGGTTGACGTAATTCAAAACCTGCTGCTTCAAAAATATCTTGCAAGCCTTCTTCTTTTATTTGTTTTGCTACTTGTTGTGAACCTGGTACTAACCAAGCATTTACATTCGCTGCTTTTTGTTTTCCTTTTACAAAATCTGCTGCTACTTTAAAATCTTCAATTCTAGAATTGGTGCAACTACCTATGAAAACATAATTGATTGGTGTTCCTACTAAACTTGTTCCTTTTTTAAAGTTCATATAGGTTAATGATTTTTCAAAAGAAGCATCACTTTCTTCGGGAATGGTTTCTGTTATTTTAATTCCCATACCTGGATTGGTTCCGTAGGTAACCATTGGTGCTATATCTTCTGCATCAAAATGATATTCTTTATCAAAAACAGCATCTACATCACTTCTTAATGTTTCCCAGTAGGCTGCTTTTTCTTCAAATGCTTCTCCTTTTGGAGCAAATTCTCTTCCTTTTACATATTCAAAAGTTGTTTCATCTGGAGCAATCATTCCTCCTCTTGCCCCCATTTCTATGCTCATATTGCATACCGTCATTCTTCCTTCCATAGACATTTCTTCAAATACATTTCCTGCATATTCACAGAAATATCCTGTTCCTGAGTTGGTTCCTAACTTAGAAATGATATATAGAATTACATCTTTTGGTAATACTCCTTTCTTTAATTTTCCGTTTACATTTACACGTAAACTTTTTGGTTTTTGGATTAATAAACACTGACTTGCAAAGACTTGTGCTACTTGACTTGTTCCAATACCAAAAGCAATAGTTCCAAAAGCTCCATGAGTAGATGTATGACTATCTCCACAAACCATAGTCATTCCAGGTTGTGTAATTCCTAATTCTGGCGCCATTACATGTACAATACCATTATACTTGTGTCCTAAACCATATAGCGTAATATTATTCTCTTTACAGTTTTTTTCTAGTTGCTCTAACTGATTTTTAGACAATGCATCTTTTACTGGTAAATGTTGATTTACCGTTGGGGTATTGTGATCTGCTGTAGCAACAACTTTATCTGGCCGTGCTAATGGAATTCCTCTTTCTTTTAATTCATTAAATGCTTGCGGGCTTGTTACTTCATGAATTAAATGCTTGTCTATATACAATATTTGTGGTCCGTTTTCTATTTTATCAACCACATGTGCATCCCATACTTTATCGAATAATGTTTGTCCCATTAAGCTATAGCTATTTTTGAAATTTTATTGACTTGTTTCATTATCATATGGATATCTTCATCTATCACTTCTTTTTGCTTATCTGCAAACTGTAAGAATGTTTGATATGCTTTATCTAACTGTAATTTAGTTAATTCGTACCCAATTTTCTTTGCTCTATATGCTAATGCTGCTCTACCACTTCTTGCGGTTAATACAATAGTACTTTCTGTAACTCCAACTTCTTCTGGGTTCATAATTTCATAAGTGTTTCTATTCTTAATAACACCATCTTGATGAATTCCAGAACTATGTGCAAATGCATTGGCTCCTACAATAGCTTTATTTGGTTGTACAGGCATTCCCATTTTTTCTCTTACCATTAAGCTTGTATCGTACAAAAGTTTTGTATTGATATCTGTATGTAAGTTTAGGTATGAATGTTGTTTTAAAATCATGACGACCTCTTCTAAAGCTGTATTTCCTGCTCTTTCTCCAATACCATTAATCGTACATTCTATTTGTCTAGCTCCATTTACAACTCCTGCTATAGAATTTGCAGTAGCCAATCCTAAATCGTTATGACAATGGCACGAAATAATTACATTTTCTATTCCTTTGACATTTTTTTTCAGATAATTAATTTTTTCACCATATTCTTCTGGTAAACAATATCCTGTAGTATCTGGAATGTTTAATACAGTAGCGCCACTCTTAATTACTTCTTCACATACTTTCGCTAAGAATTCATTTTCTGTTCTACCAGCATCTTCTGCATAAAACTCAACATCATCTACAAAGTTTTTTGCATACGATACTGCCTCTTTAGCTCGTTTAATAACCGTTTCTCTTGTACTATTAAACTTAAATTTTATGTGTGATTCACTAGTACCTATTCCTGTATGAATTCTTGGTTTTACTGCATATTTCAAAGCTTCTGCAGCCACTTCAATATCTTTCTTTACTGCTCTTGTTAAACCACAAACTGTTGCATTTTTAACGAGTTTTGCTATTTCACTAACAGAAATGAAATCTCCAGGGCTGGATACAGGAAATCCAGCTTCAATAATATCTACTCCTAAGTTATCTAATCGATCTGCGATAACTAGTTTTTGATTTGTGTCTAATTTACATCCTGGAACTTGCTCTCCATCTCTTAGTGTCGTATCAAAAATTTGGATTTTATTGTCTTTCATTATTACAAATAGTTGTCATTATCTCTATCAAATGTATATATTGGTAAAAGAGAAATGTTAAAAAACAGTCGTATTACTACGATATCAAAAACAATTTAAAAATAATTTAAAAAACTGATAGCCAGCAATTTAAAATGAATAATTTTACAAAAGCTAATCAATTTCAAGATGCATTATTTATGCTTATTCAGTCTTTAACCAAGTCTGAAAAAAGGCAGTTTAATTTGTATGTAGGAAGATTAGTTGGAAATACAGAAGCTAAATTCTTTGCTTTATTTAAATTTTTAGAGAAGCAAAAGAAATATGATGAAAAAGCGATTATAAAGAGTGGTATTGTTAGCAAGCAACAACTTTCAAATTTAAAAGCACATTTGTACAAGCAAATCTTAACAAGCTTACGTATGAATCCTGCTCATAAAAATATTAGAGTACAAATACGTGAGCAATTGGACTTTGCTACTGTTTTGTATCAAAAAGGACTGTACAAACAGAGTTTGAAGTTATTGGATAAAGCCAAAACAATGGCCATTGAAAATGAAGAGAAAAATATTGCTTATGAAATTGTAGAATTAGAAAAGGTTATTGAAAGTCAATATATCACCCGTAGCATTGATACTAGAGCTGATGAACTAACTGTATTAGCTAAGGAATTGAGCCAGCAAAACGTAATTACGAGCAAGCTTTCAAATTTATCCCTTCAATTATATGGTATTCTTTTAAAAACAGGATACGCTAGAAATGATTTTGAATTGAATAAAATTAATGACTATTTCTATGCCAGGCTTCCTGAATTTGATTATTCTAAATTAGGTTTTCGTGAAAAGCTTTGGTTATATAAAGCGCATTTATGGCGTTGTTTTTTAACGCAAGATTTTTTACACGGATATAAGTATGCTAGTAAATGGGTAACTCTTTTTAGAGTTTATCCGAAAATGGTTATTATTAATCCTGTATTCTATTTGAAAGGAAGAAATTACTTATTAGAATCGCTGTTTTTTACTAGACATTTAAGTGAATTTTATAAGGAGTTAGATTTCTTTGAAAAAGAAATTCAACAAGATAGAATTCCGACTAATAGTAATACTGAAATTTTAATTTTTCAATATCTGTATGCTAATAAACTACACAAACACTTTCTTGAAGGTAGTTTTAGTGAAGGTGAATATTTAGTTACAGAAATTACTGATAAAATAAAATTATACAGTAGTCGATTAGATAAGCATCATATTGTCCAGTTTTATTATAAAATTGCTTGTTTATATTTTGGAATGGGTAATAATAGAAAATGCATTGAATATCTCTCTAAAATTATTGAAGCTAAAAAGTTGTATGTAGGCGAAGATTTACAATGTTTTGCTAGAGTTTTGAACTTAATTGCGCATTATGAATGTGGTTTAGATTATCATTTAGAACGACAATTTAAAGAAACTTATAAGTTTCTTTTAAAGATGGAAAATTTACAAGAAGTTCAGAAAGTTTTTATTGAATCGATTCGTTCTTTAGGTGATTTGTATCCTCATCAATTTAAAAAGGAATTTCAGAAAATTCATAGTCGATTACAGGTTTTCGAGAATCATCCGTATGAAAAAAGAGCTTTTTTATATCTAGATATTCTTTCATGGTTAGAAAGTAAGATTGCTAATAAAACAGTAGCCGAAATTATTAAGGAGAAGTCTCAATTGTATAAGTAATGAAATAGATACTTAGCTTAAATATAAAAAGATTACTTCACTTCATTGCTTTTCGTTCGTAATGACGTTTTTTAAAAGTTAAATATTCTTTACTTTGCCTTCGAGTCTCCTCAGGCCTCGTTCAGAATGACAATTGACAAGAGAAAAGACACTAGAATAAAAGACAAAAAGATTACTTCACTACATTGTATTTCGTTCGTAATGAAATTTTTTGAAGTTAAATATTCTTCACTTTGCCTTCGAGTTTCCTCAGGCGTCGTTCAGAATAGCAATTGAAAAGAGAAAAGATCTCTACCTACGCAGAAACGAAGTTATTCAAGCTGTATTCTATTTATTTCAAAGAACTTGACAAAAAAGGTCAGTTGTAAATAACTGACCTTTTCAAATAATCCCTAGCTAGGAAGTTTTAACTAAAATCCATCTCCTGGTGGTTCTGGACTTGCTGCTTGTGCTTTTTTAGGGTTTAATAGTATATATGTTCCTAAAGCAGTTAATGCAGCGTATTTCCCATAATTTCCAATCTTTTGAATTGCTTCTTTTCTAGTTAGTAATTCTTCTGTAGTATTTTGATTGTTTTTTGTTTTCATTGCTGAATATAGATTCCTTTATTTTTTAAATACAACTTTCTTGCTTTTTGTTCCCTTAATCGTTTCTATTCTTACCAAATACACGCCTACTTCCAATGTTGTAGGTACAATAGTATTGGTGGTAGCTCCGATAATTTCCTCTTTATATACTTCATTACCTAATAAAGAAAATATGTGTACTGTAGCTTCTTCTCCATTTTGTAAACCTTGAATAGCTAATTCTTGTTTTCCTGATTTAAATATCTTGATATTACTAAGGTTATTTACCTCATCTATACCCAATACTTTTGCTTCTGTATGGATATAAAATCTTCCAATACCATTTATAGTTTCTTGTGGTGTAAACGTGTAGCTTCCTCCGTTATTAATCTGTACAAAAGAGTTTGTTAGTTTATCTTCTAAGTAGATGTTTAAGTTTCTATCAAAGCCTTCTCCTTTAGCTGATATTTGTACTTTTTTACCTGCTTCAGAAGTAATTCCTAATGGAATAATCGAATTTGAATAATCAGTTTCTGGTAAAGATTGTATTGTAAAGCCATTGCCTTCTGAATTATCTATTAAATGTGTGTAGATATCAAATGTACTTCCGTTGAAGTTTCCTATATCATACCCAGTATCCATTCCCCTTGTGGCGTTGGTCAGATACTTAATATGCGTATTTACAGTAATGTCACTTTGTGTAGCCATTATTTCAATACTTGGTGTATTCACATTAACAGCCCCTCTTGAAAATGTTTGTATTCCAGTTGCATCTGATAAACGTTGATTTTCTCTAAAGTTTATTGAAGAAACTCCTGTAGCTATTTTTACAAAGAATCCTTGCCCGACTGTAAATGAAGTATCTGAATCTAATAATGTTTTTGCTACATATTTATTTTGATCATTACTCCAAGCATATACTGCAACATAAGCTGGATTGAATTTGCTCATATTTTCTTGAATAAAATTCATAGTTGCATTTTTATTAATTGGTAAATATGCCGTGTAAGGATTTCCTATCGCATTCCATTGATCTGAAGCTACTGTTACTGTTTCATCTACAGTTGTTAAATTTCCTGTAAATGTTACAGAACCATTTGTTTCTCTAGAAATAATATACCCTTTCCCTTTTTCAAAAGTTAGAGTATTGGTTACAATATCATCTGCTGTATAATATACCCATTTAGAACCTGCTGCTTGACTATCATCATAATAAGCGACTGCATAACGGTTTGGAATTACAGAAGTATTTACTCGAATATCGTTTGCGGCATTTTCAATAAATTCTTTAATGCTTTGCCCTGAAACTGGTGCGGTGATCATACTCCATTTGTTTGCTTCCAAACCAGAACGTTCAAAAGTAACCATACCATTTGATGTTCCTTTTACAATTAAAGTTCCACTAGTATTCACTGAAGAAGTAATACCAATAGTTTCATTGACAGTTAAATCTCCATTAACAATTACAGCTCCATTATCTGAAATATCAAAACCTGCTAATGTTTCAATAGTTAAATCATTCATTTCAGCAACTACTCCTGAAGAAATTATAGGTTGATTTATTATATCTTGAATAACAACATCATTTGTAGTTAATGGTAAGGCATTATCAATCCAGTTGGCTGTTTCTGTCCAAGAAGTATTTGTATTTCCTGACCAAAATGCGACATTACTACAATCCTTTCCTCCATCAGTAATATTCCAATTAAATGGAGCAGATGATAATGTATTCCTAGCAGCTTCTCCTAAACAATAAGTAACATCTGCATTTAATGTTAAATTAGCTGGGATTATAGTTTCTCCTGCTTCTAAGGTAGACCAGCCAATTAGTGTAGCATCATAATTTTCTTGAGATACTGATGTATCAGTAAGCATATTTACCATTGTAGAAGTACTACTAATATCCCAAGAAGATAAATCTTGATTAAAATTAAGAGCTCTATCAAACATTTCATTCATAAAGAGCACATTAGAAACATTCCAATTATTCATTGGTTGGTTATATCTAGATGCTCTTTGAAACATGAAATGCATTCTATCTACTTTGCTAACATCCCAATTGTTTAATGACTGATTAAACCTATTTGCAGATCTAAACATTTCTGCCATGTCAATAAAACCAGTAACAAATTCTCCAATATTCCATTGAGAAATATCTTGGTTAAATCGAGTACTATTTTCAAATAAACCATTAAAATTAGAAACTTTACCTACATTCCATGTGCTTATATTTCCATTGAACCTAGAAAAAGCGAATAGAGAACGCATATTGGTTACATTAGAAGTATTCCATCCTGAAAAATCAGCAGAACCTATACTATCACAGCCATTAAACATATAGCTCATATTGGTTACATTAGATAAATCTGGACTATCAGTAGCATTAATGACCAAATTTGAACAACCTCTAAAAGCATCTTCCATTGAAGTCCACACTTGTGTTCCCCATTGCTCAACAGATTGTATTTGTGAAGCATTACTTCCACTATCAAAATGTATTCTTGGGAAATCTCCTATTACTTTTACACTATATATTCCAGCTGTAACATATTCATGTGTGGCATCTCCTGTAAATCCACTTTCAACAGTTCCATCTCCCCAATCTACTGCATAACTATACCCGCTTCCAGCAGTTGGAATTGTAATACTTTCGTTAGCACTAGTTGTTTCCCAAGTGGTAATAAAAGCGTTGGTAAAATCACAATCTATACCTCCGTCTGTAATAGTCCAATTATAAGGTGCAGATATTAGTATATTTCTAGCTTCTCCGCCCAAACAATAATTACTGTCACCTCCATTGAAGTTAATATTCATAGGTATCACTTCTCCAACAGCTTTGTTGGCCCAACCAATTAAGGTAGCGTCATAATTTTCTTTAGAGAATGCAGTATTTCGGAACATATCTGACATGTTTGTCATGTTACTAATATCCCATTGACCTAGATCTTGATCAAAATTTTCACATTGACGAAACATCATTCCTGTATTAGTAACTTTACTAACATCCCATTTCCCAATAGGTTGATTAAAATCTCTCACTGCAAGAAACATGGAAAACATATTAACATTGCCAGTAACGTTTTCTCCTATATTCCAATTACTTATATCCTGATTAAAAGCCACGGCTCCTTGGAACATAAAAATAAAACTACTTGCGCTACCTACATTCCAATTAGTTATACTATTACTATTAAATTCTGCCGCATCTGCAAATGTATAACCAAAATTTTCAATACCGCTGGTATTCCATCCTGAAAAATCAACTTTAAAATTTTTATCTAATGAACTACACGCCCTAAACATCATTCGTAATGAAGTAACCAAAGATAAATCTGGTGCGTCTGTTGCTTTGACTTCTAAATTTCCGCATCTCCTAAAAGCACTATCCATAGAAGTCCATTGCTGTGTTCCCCATTGATCAACAGATATTATTTTGTCTTTATCTCCGGCAGCATTGAAATGTATTCTAGGAAAATCTCCTGTAATTTTAACTGTATATGTTCCTGAAGTAGTATACTCGTGAGTGGCGTTACCTGTGTAACCTCCTTCAATAGTTCCATCTCCCCAATCTACTGTATAATTATAATTAGCTCCAATGGTTGGAATAGTTATACTTTCATTATCTGTGGTAGTTTGCCAAGTTGTAATAAAAAAGTCAGTATCTGTACAAGATGCTCCTCCATCGTTAATTATCCAGTTATATGGAGCTGAGGTTAATACATCTCTAGCATCTGCACCAAAACAATATGTAGTATCTGTATCTAAAGTTAAACCTGTTGGGATTCGTATTTCACCTCCTTCTAAGGTTGACCATGCAATTAATAAATTATCAAAGTTCGCTTGAGAAAACCCTGAACCTGTAAACATGTTTGATACGTCAGTAGCATTACTAATGTCCCAGTTGCTTACATCTCTATCAAAAGCTACTGCATTACGGAACATATTGGTCATTACTGTAAACTTACTCGTATTCCACCCGCTGATATCTTGGTTAAAGGCACTAGCTCCGAAAAACATATTCAGTGCATTAATTTGAGCGCTTGATTCTTGATTAAATATCCATTGATCTAGAGGCTGATTAAAACTTCTATTATCTTGGAACATCCTTGAAAAATTAGTGACGTTACTAACATTCCAATCATTAATATTTTCATTAAATCCAGATCTGGAAAAAGCATTTGACATTGAAGTGATATTACTAACATCCCAATCTTTCATTTTACCTCCATTATCTGTAAGAGATGTAGTTTCTACAAAAGTTTGATTAAAATCAGTAACATTGCTAAGGTTGGGTATATCGGTAGCATTAATTACAAGGTTACTACAACGGAAAAAAGCTCCATTCATATTTCTCCATACCTGTGTACCCCATTGATCTATAGATTGAATACTATTGTTGCTGCCACCCCCAAAAAAGTAAATTTGTGGAAAATCACCATTTATTCTTACAGTGTATGTTCCTGCAGTTGCATATTCATGACTTGCATTTCCAGTTTCTTCAGAGGTGACTTTTCCATCTCCCCAATCAACTGAGTAATTATATCCTGTTCCAGTTGTAGGTATAATAATTATTTCATTATCTGTAGTTGTTTGCCATGTAGTAATGAAAAAGTCTGTTGAGTTACAAGCATTACCGCCATCTGTGATTGTCCAATTATAAGGTGCTGATATCAACATATTCCTAGCTGATGTAGCTAAACAATATTTAGCATTACCTGCTCCTAAAGAAACATTTAAACTTAAAGTTTCTTCACTTTCAAGGTTTGCCCATCCTATTAATGTCTTATCATAGTTTTCATCGGAGAACCCTGTAGTTCCTCTGAATATATCTGTAAAGTCGGTCACATTACTAATGTTCCAATCTCCTAAGTTTTGGTTAAAAGTTTTTGTGTCTGAAAAAGCTTCTATGGCAGATTCTAGGTTAATTGTATTCCATTGATTCAAAGGACTATTGAAATCTTCACAGCCAGTAAACATATAATTCATACTTTTTAGTGAACTTACATCCCATGAATTGATATTTTCTTCCATAGTAGCGTTACGGAACATACTATCCATTAATGTAATCGTACTTGTATTCCAAGTTCCTAGATTACCTCCATTATCTATACAAGATCCATTTTCAAACATACTTACCATAGATGACACATCACTAAGATCAGGAATATTTGTTGCTTCAATTTTTAAGAAGCCACAATTTTTAAACGCTTCTTCCATTGAGGTCCATTTCTGTGTACCCCACTGTTCAATGGTCTGAATTAGTTGTGCATTTGCCAAAGTAGAACCTCCAAAGTAAATTCTTGGAAAATCTCCTTTGATTCTAACAGTATAAGTTCCTGCTGTTGCATAAGTGTGTACAGCATCACCTGTAAATCCTAATTCAACAATTCCATCTCCCCAATCTACAGCATAATTGTATCCTGTTCCTGTAGTTGGAATTGTTATATTTTCATTAGGTGAAGTAGTTTGCCAAGTCGTTATGAAAAAATCATTAGAACAATTTGTACCTCCATCAGTAATGTTCCAGTTATATGGAGAATTCGTTAATTTATTTCTATCAGTTTCACCTAAACAATATTGAATCGTATTCGCATTAAAAGTAACACCTGTAGGAATTTGTATCTCTCCTACTTCTAAGTTAGCCCAGCCTATTAAAGTAGTATCGTAATTGTTTGTTGAAACTACTGAGTTTTTAAGCATATCATTCATGTTAGTTGCACTACTAATATCCCAATCCCCTAAACTTTGATTGAACATTTCTGCATCTTCAAACATGCTTATGAATTCAGTAACATTACTTACATTCCAATTTGCTAATGATTGATTGAATTTTTTTGCTCCTTGGAACATTCCGTTCATGCTTGTTACTTTGCTCACATCCCAATTACCAATAGGTTGATTGAAAGTATTAGTATCCTTAAACATTACTGACATATTGATTGTACCAGTTACATTTTCACCTATATTCCAACCTGTAATATTTTGATTAAAAGCAGTATTTCCGTCAAACATTCTAAAGAAGTTCGTTACATTACCAACATTCCAACTACTGATGTTAAAATCAAAAATTGAATTCGCAAACATATTAGCCATATTAGTAATAGTACTTGTATTCCATGAGTTCATAGATGCTTCATTATCTACAATATTTGTTGTCCCCATGAACATTCTTTCCATTGAAGTAACTGAACTTAAATCTGGTGTGTCACTTACGTTTAGTTCTAAATTTGAACATCCGTAAAATGCAGATGCCATACTTGCCCATTGTTGAGATCCCCATTGATCTATAGAAGTAATTTTATTCTTATCCCCTAAATTATTGAAATATATTCTAGGGAAATCACCAGAAATTTTTACTCTGTATATTCCTGCTGTTGCATATACATGTGATGCATTTCCTGTCATATTGGTATCAAAAGATCCATCTCCCCAATTCACTGTATAATTATAACCAGAACCTGTAGTAGGAATTGTAATACTTTCATTGGCCGAAGTAGTTTGCCAAGTAGTAATAAAAAAATCAGTAGTTGCACATCCTAATCCTGCATCATTTATCGTCCAATTTTTTATTACATCTAATGTATTTCTATCAGTTTCTGCAAAACAATATTTTAGATTACTAGCTCCAAAATTCAGATCATTAGGTGTATTTGAGTTGGATGCCCAACCTTTTAATGTTGCATCGTAATTAGCTACAGATAATGCAGTACCATTTAACATATTATTCATCAACTGTGCATTGCTTAAATCCCAGTTTCCAAGATCCACATCAAACAAGCTCGCCCCTTGAAATGCGCTTGTAAAATCTTCAATGTTGCTTACATCCCAGTTTTTTATTTGTCCTCCATTATCCACTAACTTCTTACTATTATTGAAAGCTTCAACCATAGTCGTAACGTTTGATAAATCTGGAGTATCCGTAGCATTAATAACTACGTTATCTGCACCTGCAAAAGCCCTTCGAAATGAAGTAAACTTGGCTGCTCCCCATTGTTCTACAGATTCCATTTTGTCTGCTTCTGGTCTATAATTAGCATATAATTGCCCAATTGCTCCTGAAACCTTAACTGTATATGTACCTGGAGTAGCATAAGTATGAGAAGAGCTTCCGCCTTCTGCTGTAGTATTTCCATCTCCCCAGTCTATAGCAAATGAAGATCCTCCTCCTGTAGTACGAATTTGAACACGTTCATTATTTGAAATAGTTTTCCAGGTAGAAATAAACTTATCCTCTTCATCACAAACTAAACCTCCATCGGTAATAATCCATTTATTATTATTAATCAAAGATTGTCGTACGCTAGAACCAATACAATAATTACTATTACCTCCATGAAAAGTGATATCGTTAGGAATCTGGGTTTCACCAGCATCTAAAGTTGCCCAACCAAATAAAGTAGCATCATAATTATCTGTACTTAAACCAGCATTCTCAAACATCTTGTCCATTCCTAGTAAACCTAAGCCTTGTACAGAACCAACATCCCAATTAGCTAAACTCTGATTAAAAGATGTAGCTCCATTAAACATATAATTAAATATAGTAACCTTGCTCACATCCCAATTAGAAAGATCTTGGTTAAAACTAGTTGCTTCCCAAAATACCGCTTCACATTTTGTTAAGTTATTAAATGTCCAGCTTCCGATAGGCTGATTAAACACAGTATTCTTATAAAACATTAGACTAATATTATCAGCGGCTTGCATGTTCCATCCACTAATATTTCGGTTAAAAGCTGTTCCTTGAAACATACCTGCAAAATCAGTGATCGTACTTACGTTCCAATCTTTTAACTTGTCTTTAGCGTCAGTAAATGAGGAAGCATTTTGAAAAGCATATCCAAGCGATGTAACTTGTGACAAATCAGGCACATCATCTGCATTTAACTCTAAATTAGAACATCCGTAGAAAGAAAAATCTAAACCTGTCCATTTGTTTGTTCCCCACTGCTCAATAGTTGTTAATTTTTCTTTTCCAGCCCTATTAAAGAAATACAATTGAGAAAAATCACCATAGATTTTTACAGTGTACGTTCCTGCTGTTGCATAGGTATGTGTAGTATCGCCCGTAAAACCACTTTCAATACTTCCATCTCCCCAATCTACAGTATAGTCATTTGAAGTTCCTAGCATATAAATTGGAATACTTAAATCTCCACCAGAAACCGTCCAAGTAGTAATAAATTTTTCTTCTTCAATTCCTCCATAAGCATCTCCATCAAATGTCCATGAGTAATTATTTGCTAGTCTTTCTCTATGTACTGGATCAGCATATCTTAAATCTAACACTCCTAACTCTTTGTTAGTTGGAATAGTAGTTTCTCCAGCGGATAAAGTTCCCCAACCTTCTAAAGTTTTATCATAATTTTCTGAAGACAAACCACTAGCGCTTAACATTGCGGCAAAATCAGAACCACTTGAAATATCCCAGCTTCCCAAATCTTGATTGAAATCTGATGCTCCAAAAAACATTTGTATAAAACGTGTTACTTTGCTAACGTCCCAATTATTTAGTGGTGAATTAAATTTGAAAGCTCCTAGGAACATTGATCCCATGTCTATAGCACCTGTTACAAACTCTCCTACATTCCAACCATTTAAATTTTCATTAAAAATAGGAGCATTAGTAAACATACCATTAAAATCAGTCACCTTACCAACATCCCAATTTCCAATATTAGCACCGGTAAAATTATCTCCCTGGAAAAACATACTTTTCATAGTAGTAACAGAACTTGTATTCCAACCAGAAAAATCTAATGTTCCAGAAACTCCTAAGTTTGTACAATCAAAAAACATCCCCGACATATCAGTAACTTCTGATACATCTGGAATATCAGTAGCCAATACATCTAAGTCATCACATTCTCTAAATGCATCTTTCATAGTCAACCATTTTGAGCTTCCCCATTGATCAATTGATCGTATTTTTCGTTCCATCCTAGTAACACTTGTATTGGAAGAAATGGCTGGGAAAACCCCATAAATTTTTACTTGGTAGGTTCCAGCAATCGCATAATTATGCGTTGTATTACCCGTATGATTATTTGTAATTGTACCATCTCCCCAATCAACAGAATAATAATAATCATATCCACTAACTGTTGATATAACTATTCGTCTTGCATCAGCACCAGAAATACCAGTAGCATTTGTTTTCCAAGTTGTAATAAATTTATCTTCTTCAGGACAAATGTGTGAATCTCCTCCAAAAGACCAATTATATGTGTTTTCTAAAATAGCTCTACTAGTGACATCACAATATGCTATAGAAGTCACATTTTGAAGCGAAATATTTGTGGGGATAGCTGTTTCTCCTAGAGTTAATGTTGCCCATCCTTGTATTGTTGCATCATAGTTTTCAACAGAAATTCCTGAACTCCAAAAAATCTGGCCCATTTCTATTATGTTACTAATATCCCACGCTCCAATATTTTGATTAAATGCTTGCGCTTCAAGAAACATTTGTCCTACCTCTTGAACAGAACTCATATTCCAATTGTTAAGTTCTTGATTAAAATTTGTAGCTCTTTTAAAAACAGCATTGGCAAACTCCAAACTAGTAGTGATCCAACTATTTAAAGGTTGATTAAAATTAGTTGCTCCTTCGAACATCGAATCTATGAACCGTACATTACTCACATTCCAGCTATCAATATTTTCATTAAAACCAGAAGATTTAAATGTATTTGTAAGATTCTCAATAGTATTTGTATTCCAATTTCCGATATTATCTCTTAAATCTTCAAGACTAGTAGTTCCTTCAAACATAGATGTCATATTTACTACCAAACCTAAATCGGGTTCATCAGAAGCTTTCAAAACTAGATTAGAACATCCATGAAAAGCTCCTTCCATAGTTACCCATTTATTGTTTCCCCATTGTTCGATAGAAACAATTTTATCTTTGTCTCCTGTATTATTAAAATAAATTGCAGGAAAAGGAGTTACCGTAAAAAAATCACCAGCTATCCTATCAATACTTACAGTATGCACACCAGGGTCAACAAAAGTTAGCGTTTTACTTCCATTAGCATTCTCAAATCTTGGTAACTCACCAGATGCTCTGGTATAATTTACTTGGTAAGCATAGGTTTCACCAGGTTTTGTTGGAATGGTAAAAGTTTCATTAGCTGTAGTCGTTTCAACTTTAAAAACGAATTGTGCTTGAGTTGTTCCTAAAAAAAGAAAAAAGAAAATTATTGTGTAAAGTTGTTTCATGAGGGTGTAAAATTACTTTTAGTAAGAGTTACAAATCTCTCATCTTTCTATAACACAAACAATAAAACTATGGTAGCAAAAGGTAGCAAAACCTAAAAAATGAGTCTTTTAAGTGGAGTTTTACAGTAAAAGAAAAAACCATACTTTAATAGCATGGCTTTAATTTTATTTCTATTTCTTTCTACTTGTTTACTACTTTCTATTTCTAACAGTTCTTGTTCTTGTAGCTGTTTTTCCTTTTGATCTACTAGTTCTTATATTTCTACTTGCTCTAGAATTTGATCTTGATGGATTGCTTCTAGTTTTGTACCTGTTATTTTGAGTTCTTTTCATTGAAGAACTAGCTGAGCGATTCCTAGAATAACTCCTAGTTTTTTTAGCTTGTGATGTATTTCTAGTTCCTCTGTTATATGATGCTGTTCTATTATTTGATCTATTTACTATACTACTTCTATTTCTTTTATTAGCCTGTGTTCTATTAGTTCTAGAAACTGTTCTTGTTGCTGCTCTATCTCTTGAAATAATAGTATTTCTTGATACTCTGCGTGAGTTATTTGTAGAGCGGTTATAATTGCTAGCAACTCTTGAGTTATTTCTATTTATACGACTATAATTTCTGTCGTTTCTTTGATACATCGATCTTCTACTATCTCTAGATCTAAATCTTACATTTCTAGCAGTGGCTACTCTACGTCCTCTATTGAAGTTTCTTACGCTACTTTCTGGTCTATAATAGCTACGGTTTCTATACGATCTGCCATAGTATCCGTTGTAATAGTTATTTCTGTATACTGCATATGAAAATCTATATGGTAAATAAAACCTTCTGTAAGGACGATTCCATACTACACATCTGTTTACTACAGGTACGGCAAAATAAGCGTGAAATGGTCTGTACACATAACGTCTATTAAAACTATTAATATATCCTGTACAGTTTAAAAAATCTCCATAACTATTGTAGTGTACAAATAAGCCTCCTACTCTAGATACACGTCCCCAATTATTATATCTTATAAAAACATCTCCTGCCTGAACAATTCTTCCATAGTGATCATAAAAAATTGGGATGTCTTCAATTTGTACTACTGCTCCATAATCATCATACTGCACAAACGGGTCGTAATTAAACCCTGAATTGAAACTAATATTTACTCCAGGAGTATTTATATTCACGTTTACACCATTTCTTGAGCCATTAAGATAAAAATCGAATTGTCCATCTGGATATACCGCAAACTCAACTCCACACTCTGTAAAAATGAATGATTTTCCGTAATTGTAATAACGTGCAGTTGTATTTGTACTTGCTTCTGAAGCATTCATTGTAAATGTAGTTAACAAAAACCCTATAAGTAGTAAAACAAATTTTCTCATAATATTTGATTTTAGATGTGTATCATTTTTTGATATACATTTATACAATACCAAGTAGCATGCCAAAAATTAAAACACTAACATTCAAAAGTTAAAATTTGACTTTTTTACTACTATAAGTAATACTACATTTAGTATCATTATTTTGTTTTACAAGAGGTTGAATTTCCTTCGTTTAATTGCGATTACATTTTGTATTCATTTACATTATTTCTCTTAGGTAATCTATTGAAGAGTATTTTCAAATTATTCAATAATCATTTTCTTAGTAGCTACCTTGTGACTATTTACATATAATGTGTAAAAGTACACTCCTACAGGTAATGAAGCACTGTTAAAAAATAACTCCTGTTCTCCTTTTTCTTTTAAATATACTGTATCAATAATTTGTCCCGATGTGTTGCTAAATACAATAGCAGCTTTTTCATATTGTTGTGGTATATAATATTTTATTGATGTAGTACCATTAAATGGGTTTGGAATATTTTGATATAAAATTGGCTGTTTTTTATTTGCTGTTACTCCTCCAACACTTAAAGTACCATTACAAGCGCATTGTTCTATCGTTTCTATTCTTGAAATTAAATCATTGATTTTTGCTTCTTGCGCTGCTAAAAGTGGAGCTAAATCTACTGTTACTGAAGCTCCATTATCAATAGCTACAGTTAACACTGTTCCAGATAGTATTGCTGATGTTAAATCTTGATTATCTGAATTTATATAAGATGATAAATCTATTGTTTTTATACTTCCAGAAATACTTAGTGTATTACCTGATAAGTTTAACTCTTGATTATCCGTTCCTGTTCCATCTTGTAAACTTGATAAATCAATCGTATTTCCATTAGAAATACTTAAATCGGTATCTGTTAAAGACAAAGTTTGAGCATCTGTATTATCTAAATAACTCGATAAATCAACTGTAGTATTATCGTTGGTTAAACTCAAGGTATTACCAGATAAAATCAAATCCTGATTGTCCGTTCCTGTTCCGTCTTGTAGACTTGATAAATCAATGGTATTTCCATTAGAAATACTTAAATCG
>NZ_CAZEFZ010000070.1:0-42345 GCF_964511145.1 Tenacibaculum amylolyticum | reverse complement strand
AGATAAAATCAAATCCTGATTGTCCGTTCCTGTTCCGTCTTGTAGACTTGATAAATCAATGGTATTACCATTAGAAATACTTAAATCTGTATCTGTTAAAGACAAAGTCTGA
The DNA here is from genome assembly GCF_964511145.1 of Tenacibaculum amylolyticum. Classification (NCBI taxonomy): domain Bacteria; kingdom Pseudomonadati; phylum Bacteroidota; class Flavobacteriia; order Flavobacteriales; family Flavobacteriaceae; genus Tenacibaculum; species Tenacibaculum amylolyticum. Next base: position 42,233 of record NZ_CAZEFZ010000070.1, on the reverse strand, counting down.
GAATCCGTATTATCTAAATAACTCGATAAATCAACTGTAGTATTATCGTTGGTTAAACTTAAGGTATTACCAGATAAAATCAAATCCTGATTGTCCGTTCCTGTTCCGTCTTGTAAACTTGATAAATCAATCGTGTTTCCATTAGAAATGCTTAAATCAGTATCTGTTAAAGACAAAGTTTGAGAATCTGTATTATCTAAGTAACTCGATAAATCAACTGCAGTATTATCGTTGGTTAAACTTAAGGTATTACCAGATAAAGTTAAATCTTGATTGTCTGTTCCTGTTCCATCTTGTAGACTTGATAAATCAATCGTGTTTCCATTAGAAATACTTAAATCAGTATCTGTTAAAGATAAAGTCTGTGTATCTGTATTGTCTAAATAACTCGATAAATCAACCGTAGTATTATCGTTGGTTAAACTCAAGGTATTACCAGATAAAATCAAATCCTGATTGTCCGTTCCTGTTCCGTCTTGTAAACTTGATAAATCAATCGTGTTTCCATTAGATATACTTAAATCTGTATCTGTTAAAGACAAAGTTTGAGAATCTGTATTATCTAAGTAATTCGATAAATCAACTGTAGTATTATCGTTGGTTAAACTCAAGGTATTACCAGATAAAATCAAATCCTGATTGTCCGTTCCTGTTCCGTCTTGTAGACTTGATAAATCAATGGTATTTCCATTAGATATACTTAAATCTGTATCTGTTAAAGACAAAGTCTGAGCATCTGTGTTATCTAAATAACTCGATAAATCAATCGTAGTATTATCGTTGGTTAAACTCAAGGTATTACCAGACAAAATCAAATCCTGATTATCTGTTCCTATTCCGTCTTGTAGACTTGATAAATCAATGGTATTTCCATTAGAAATACTTAAATCAGTATCTGTTAAAGACAAAGTCTGAGAATCCGTATTATCTAAATAACTCGATAAATCAACTGTAGTATTATCGTTGGTTAAACTTAAGGTATTACCAGATAAAGTCAAATCTTGATTATCCGTTCCTGTTCCGTCTTGTAGACTTGATAAATCAATCGTATTTCCATTAGAAATACTTAAATCGGTATCTGTTAAAGACAACGTTTGAGCATCTGTATTATCTAAATAACCTGATAAATCAACTGTAGTATTATCGTTCGTTAAACTCAAGGTATTACCAGATAAAGTTAAATCTTGATTGTCTGTATTTGCTGAAGTTGTACTAATCCATTCGGTACCATTCCATACAAATAATGTTGCTAAATCTGTGTCGTATACCATTAACCCTGACTCTGAAACTCCCAAAGGATCTCCACTTGCAGCTGCAGTTTCCATAGACGTACGTTGTGCAGTTGTCATTCTATTTACCAAAAAACCTTTATCTGTATCTGCTAATTCTAAAGATGCGTTTTGATTTGCAGTGACAGTTCCAATTCCTACACTTACTCTATTCGTTGTTGTATTTCCTCCTAAAGCCATTGTATTTGCAGTTGTTACATTCACACTATGTCCTAAAGCAATAGCATATGGCTGATTTACTTTACTAAACGCACCTATAACAATTGCTCCAGTATTATTGTTTCTAGATTCTGCATCGTATCCTATGACCACTTTTTCTCTACCGTCTAATACAATATTAGCCCCCATAAATACATTACGCTGATTTCTAGTATTACTTCCAGGATGAAAAAAATCTGCGTTCCATCCAACTCCAACATTATCGGAACCTAACCTATTTGTGCCGCCCGCTACCGCTCCTAAATAGGTATTTCTACTTGAATCATCTGTTCCATTAGTTCTGTTATTATCATAACCTGCGCCATATCCTACAAAAGTATTTCCATTAGAATTCTCATTATATGCGCCAGCTGCAAAACCTATAAAAGTATTTGCATTCCCTGTTTCATTATCTGTACCAGAAGCTCCGCCTAAAAATGTATTTCCTATACCTGTTGTATTATCATAACCCGCAGCTGTACTCAAATATTGAATACTATAAGCATCATCTATCGTTTGAAGTTCTGTATCTACACCACTTGCTCTTCCTCCTACAAAGGTATTTCCTCTGGCTGTAGTATTGTTAAATCCCGCAGTTCTTCCAACAAAAACATTATCTGATCCTGTTGTTGTATTTCTTCCTGCATCTTCCCCTATAAATACATTACGGTCTCCTTCAGTTAACTCTAACCCCGCTTCTTCACCTATAATCGTGTTATCATCTCCTTGTGTTAAATTTTTACCTGCATCTGTACCAATAATAACATTATCATCTGCCTCATTAAATCGTGCTACATAATTACCTATATATACATTGTCACGACTCTCTGTTGTTTGATCTCCTGCAAAAACACCTATCATTATATTGTCAACATCTCCAATACTATTGAGACTTGCTCCTGCTAAACCTCCAATTAATATATTTCTTAGGCTAGATGTTAAATTTCCTCCTGCTCCTGGCCCAAAAATCAAATTCCAATCACCACTCGTAATTTGCGAACCTGGATTGTAATCTTCCATTCCATCATAAGGTTCAGGTACCGTTATACCACTTTGATTTTCATCTGGCCTTATATTTGCTCCGTTGATTTGATTGTTAATTTGTGCTTCTGTGTTTACTAAAAATAAAAAGTAGCTTGCTATTGTAATGAGTAGTATTTTTTTCATGTAGGGAAACCTTTAGTTCAATTCATCACAAAATTATACGTCAAAGAAAAAAACCGTTTAATTTTAAGGTAGCAAAAGGTAGCAACTCCTAAAAATCAGTATTTTTACTTTAATATTACAGTGGTATGTTTTTAAGTATTCGATTCTTATTTTTAAGCTTTTTCTTTACAGGTATATTTTCTTATGGACAATTTTTACAACGAAAAATTGATTCTGTAAAAGCTCTTTTAAAAGATGTTACTAATGATTCACTATATGTTCAACAAAATATGGAGTTAGGTATCTTAACAGATACTTCTAATCCTGTAATGGCTGAAAGCTATTTTGAAAACGCGTTAACAAAACTCCAAGGCAATTATAGTTACAGTAACAAATTCGAGATGATTGCTCTAGCCTATGATTGCTTAGGAATTATTGAACGTAGGAGAAATAATTATGATAAAGCTTTGGAATTTTATTTTAAAGCTCTAAAAGTAAAAGAAGAAGTTAAAGATTCTACAAAAATAGGACGATCTTATCATAATATCGCAATGCTTTTTTCTGCTCAACGTAATTATGACAAAGCCATTTCTTACATGGAATTAGCACTTCGAATGCGGAAACACGATAGTACTGATTATGGTATTTCATTACGCAATTATGGAAATTTCCTACATAAGAAGAAAGCATATATTTCCGCACTAAAAGTATTAGATAGCGCTGCTTTATTTTTAGAAAATGATCCTATTCGACTTGCTGATGTAAATACTGTAAAAGCATATATCTATCGCTCTAAAAAGCAGTACCGACTAGCTTTAAAAACATTGAAAAAAAATCTTAATGTTTATAATACTTTTGATAAGCTTGAACGTAAGGCTAATACATTTAAAAACATTGCTTACAGTTATCGAAAGCTTAATAACTACCCACAGGCTTTTCAATATTTAGATAGTGCTGAATTATATGCACAACGTTATAAAAACAAAAAATTAATTTCTAAGGTTTATTTAGATCGTTATAAAATATTTAAAGCGCAAAAAAACTATAAAGATGCTCTCAGTAATTATCGCATTTATAAAAAATATAACGATTCTGTATTTACTATAAAGCAATCTGAGAGAATAGCTGCATTAGAATTAACCTTTCAACAAGATAAAAAAGCCACTGTAGATAAACTCAGCATTGAAACCCACAATAGAATCTTAGCTAGTGAAACTAAAATACAGCGCATTCAGAAGTATTTTTATGCTGTATTATTTCTTTTTGCTTTACTAAGTTTAATTGCTTTATTTTTTGCCAATAGATATCGACGTAAAGTTTATAGTGAAAACCTGAAAAAACAAGAATTAGAGGCTGAACTTTTAAATGAGAAAGTGGTATCACTTCGTTATAAAACAGATCGGCTTTTAATGGATTACAAAATGCGTTCTGATTTTAAAGAAGAATTAGTACAACAAGTAAAACGTTTAAAGTCTGAAAGTAATACTCGTGAGTTGCTACAAAAATACCAATCTGTTTTAGTACAATTAGAACAGCAAATTCGCACAGAAAAGCGTTTGGATGAAATCACCACCGATTCTAATGAAAAAAATGATGATGGTTTTCAATTAAAATTAATTAAACAGTATCCACAACTCACAAAATCGGAACGAGAAATTTGCCATTTAATTTATTTAGATTTAAGTATTAAGGAAATAATGAACGTTCGAAATGTTACGTTACCTTCTGTAAAATCTGCTCGTTACCGTATTCGAAAAAAGCTTCAAATCCCAAAAGGTGTGGAATTAGAAGCTTTTATTCAGAATTTATTTTAATCTTTATTCACTTAGAACGTTGAAAATCTTCCAAAGAAATGTTCATCATAATCATTGATATTTAGTACAACTGCATAGTTCCCTCTAGCTTTAGGTTGTAATGAGATATTTGCGTTTTCTGGATGTAATTCTTCATCATTATAATACATTTCTATAATATTGTTACTATGATCGTTACAATGATAACTATAATTGTAATCATATGGATTTACATTACTTAATACAAAATGCATTTCATTTCCTCCTTCTAAAAATGCTGTTACTTCAATAATTCCATCACGCCTTTCATCAATATTTATATCTACTACATCATAGGTTCTATTTCTACCTCTAAATTGATTTGTAATTTCTCCAAAACTTCTGCTCGTAGTACATTCACAATTTCGCTCGCATTCATGAGTTCTGATTACTCTTCTTCTTGGCGGAACTCTTCTTGGTGGTTCTGGGTTTCTTATAATCACTTCAGGTAAGCTAACATCTATACTAATACCTCCTCCAATTCTAATTTGAGCTTCTGCTTTGGAATTTATTAATACAAAAAGTGTAGCCGCTATAAAGATTTTCAGTTGTTTCATATCTAGTTATTTTCATTGTTGAAATACTAGAAACAAAACTCATACCAAAAAGTATTTTTATAAAAAAATCCGAACTCATTATAAGCTCGGATTGTTATTTTATACTGTTTCTTTGGTTTTTCTGAACATTAACCAAAACCCTATTAAAACTAAAGGAATACTGAGGAGTTGTCCTGTATTTAAAGCCCATTCTCCACGTTCTACTACTTGAGGTTTTTTTATAAACTCTATTAGGAAACGAAGCGACCATAAAACAACCATAAATACTCCAAATAAGTAGCCTTCTTTTCGTTTTTTATCTGTTTTCCAATACAAATGCCATAACACGAAGAATAAAACTAAATAGCTAAAGGCTTCGTATAATTGCGTTGGATGACTCGGTAATTTCTCTCCTGCTCTTTTAAAAATAACTCCAAAGCTAGATCCTGTTGGTTTTCCATAAATTTCTGAGTTAAAGAAATTTCCCATACGTATAAAGAATCCTGCTAAGGCTACCATAATTCCCATACGATCTAGAATAAACAACCAAGATTTTTGTAAGTGTTTCTTAGCATAAAAATATAATGCAATAGGAATTGCTATTGCTGCTCCATGACTCGCAAATCCAGAAATACCTGTAAATTTCCACCCTTTTACCAAACCAAAAAGCATTTCTGCTCCTTCTTGCTTTTTAAAAGGTAAAATAATTTGCCATAAGTTGTGTTGGTAATCTGACCAGCTATAAAAGAAAACTTCTCCCAAACGCATTCCAATTAGCATAGAAACGAAAGTATACATAAATAAAGGATCCATTTTCTCATGCGATATCCCATCTTCTGTAAAAATCTTCTTCATTAAATGCATTCCTAAAACAAATGTAATTACGAACATTAAGCTGTACCAACGTACGCTAAACCCGCCTATATTAAATATTTCAGGATCTAAATTCCATGTAATTGCCAAATAATTCATTTATGGTAATAGTTTAGTTTTCTTTGTTTTTTGTTTTCTTTTCAGGTACTGGATCGTAACCGCTTCCTCCCCATGGATGACAACTAAAAATTCTTTTGGTTGCTAACCATCCTCCATAAAATAATCCGTGCTTTTTTAATGCTTCTAAAGCATAAGAAGAGCATGTTGGATTATACCTACAAGTTGCTGGTGTAAATGGAGATATTGCCGTTTGATAAAAACGAATCAATAAAATAAATGGATATATCAGTATTTTTTTCAACATTAGTTTACAGAGAAAGTAGTTCCTTCTCTACCATCTTTTAATTGAATTCCTAAACTAGCTAATTCGTCTCTAATCTGATCTGACAATGCCCAATCTTTATTGTCTCTTGCTTCTTTTCTTAATTTAATAAGTAGCTCTACAACTCCTTCTAATTTATCAGATCCTTGATCTTTAGCATCGTTTAGTAAACCTAATACATCAAATACAAATATGTTCATTGTATTTTTTAATGTTTCTAAGTCTTCTTTAGAAATAGTTGCTTTATCGTCTTTTATTTGATTGATAAATTTTACTGCTTCAAATAAATGTGCAATTAGAACTGGCGAATTGAAATCGTCATTCATTGCATCGTAACATTTCTGCTTCCATGCAACTACATCAAAACTAGATGTTCCTCCTATTTTTACATCATTTAATGCTGCTATTGCCTCCATTAAACGGTTGTATCCTTTTTCTGAAGCTAATAAAGCATCGTTTGAAAAATCTAAAATACTACGATAATGTGCTTGCATGATAAAGAATCGTACAACACCTACTCCAAATCCTTTACTTAATATTCTTTTACCTAAATAAGTAGCATCTGGATTTCCTGTTAAAATATCATTAGGTAAAATATAGTTCCCTGTAGATTTAGACATTTTTTGTCCGTTTAACAGTAGCATATTTGCGTGCATCCAATAGTTTACAGGTTGTACACCAGAACAAGTATGCGATTGTGCTATTTCACATTCATGGTGTGGAAATTTTAAATCCATTCCTCCTCCATGAATATCAATCTGTTCACCTAAATATTTAGAACTCATTACAGAACATTCTAAATGCCAACCTGGAAAACCGTCACTCCATGGTGAGTTCCAACGCATGATATGTCTTTCGTCTGCTTTCTTCCACAATGCAAAATCTTGCGGATTACGCTTTTCCGATTGTCCATCTAATGCACGTGTATTATGAATAGCTTCCTCTATATTTCTTCCTGAAAGAATACCGTAGTTACTTGTCTCATTATATTTTAATACATCAAAATATACCGAACCATTTACTTCGTAAGCCATTCCTTTATCAATGATTTCTTGAATCATTTCAATCTGTTCTAAAATATGGCCTGTAGCAGTAGGTTCTATACTTGGAGGTAAAAAATTATACTTTTGAGTTACTTCATGAAAATCAACCGTATAACGTTGTACTACTTCCATTGGTTCTATTTCTTCTAATCGTGCTTTCTTTGCTATTTTATCTTCTCCTTCTTCTGCATCACTTTCTAAATGTCCTGCATCTGTTATGTTTCGTACATAACGTACCTTATATCCTAAATGTCTTAAATAACGAAACACCATATCAAAAGACATGAATGTGCGTAAGTTTCCCAGATGAACATTACTATATACTGTTGGCCCACAAACATACATCCCTACTCTTCCTTCTGTTACTGTTTTAAATACCTCTTTTGACTTAGACAGCGAGTTGTAAATTTTAAGCTGATTTTCCTTATATAATTCCATTGAAATAATTCCTTTTCGAAAAAGTAAAGGTAACAAGTTTTAACAAAAAAAAACCACTTATCTAAGTGGTTTTTTGTTTTAATTAACTTTTCAATTTACTTCGAAAAACTTAAGGCTCCGTATTTTACATTCATATGAAATTTAGCGTCCTTAGGGGCCTTAATTTTAATGGTTCTTTTTACTTTTTGTTTTAGTTTACTCTTTAATAATTTTTGTATTGCTTTTCTACTTTTTACAGCTTCTACTTTTCGTTTTTTAAGGGCTTCTTTTCTTTCCTTCATAGCTTTCTTTCTTTTTTTCATCAACTGTTCTTTAGCTTTTTTATAAGCTTTCATTGCATTTTTTCTTTCTTTATTATACAGTTTCTTAGCTTCCGCTATTTCTTTTTCATATTTCTTCTTTTCTTTTAACATCATTACATTGGTATCATCTCCAACTATAGCAATACTATTATCTCCAATGGTTACATCTATGTTTTTCCCAAACAATGTTTTATTTTCTTCTTTCCATTTATTTAAGTAATCTTTATCATTTTTATAAGCATCAAAATCAAACTCTGTAATTATAAATGGTGATGCATCTATTTCTATATCTGGCATTACTACAAATGATTCTGATGGTAGTGGAGGCATTATAAAGTCTACAGAATCTAATACATCTAAGGTTCCTAAAGAAAAATCGACTAAATCATCTGTATAAATTGCATAGTTTGGTTCATCAAAATCAAAAGTATTGATATCTATAAATGCATTCGTTCTTGACTTTATGTCTATCTGACTCTTGTTACCCAATGCTTCAAAATCCCAATTATTAAAGAGTTCTTCTTTTCTTTCTTCTGATACATCTTCTCCTTCCACCGTCATACAGGCTTCTACTACTACCTTATTTTTATTCCAAGTTTCAATTATAATATCGGCATGTCTTGTATCTATATCAATAGTAACATCTTTGTCTACTTTAAATTCTTCTTTATGTGTCTTGCTTTGTTGTGCCTGTAACTGTATTACTCCACAGATTAAAAGCACGGTTATTTTAAATGATAATATTCTCATGGTTTCTTTTTTTAGATTGTAAATCGTTCAACTGATCTTTTAATTGAATTAAGAGTTGCAAACGCAACTGAAGATTTGTAATGAGTGCATTAATCGTTTTATCGCTTATTTCTTCTTTTTGAAATTGTTGATGTAAACGTTTATAATCTGCATCTAGCTTACTTACCTTCTCAAGATACTCGTCTAACAAGGCCTTATTTTCTGGAGTAACTTCTAAACTTGCTATTTCATAATTGATAGCAGTTAAATAGTAATTTTCTATTTTTTTCATTTCTGGAGAAATGTCTTCTATTGTCACTACTTGCTCAGGTGTAGTGCTTTGTATAGGGTCTTCTCCTCCAGTTGTTTCTTGTAACCTATATAATGTACCACAAAATCCTAATAGTATAATAACGGATGCTGCTACATACCATTTTTTATAAGATTGTTTCTTTCTTGGTAATTCTCGCTGTAATTTTTGTAAGAATTTCTCTTCGTGATTTACAGATAACTCTAAAGGTTCTTCTCTAAAGTCTTTCGCTAATTTTCTAATATCCTTCGGCATGACTTATAACTTTTAAATATTCTTTGACTAATTTCTTTCCTCTCATTAAATGTGTTCTGGAAGTTACTGTTGTAATTCCTAATATTTGAGAGATTTCATTATGATCGTATCCTTCTATTAAGTATAAGGTTAATACTAATCGATACTTATCTTTTTGCTTATCTATGGCATCTATTACCATTTTTGGTGTCACATCGTTTGCTACTTCCCAATCATTATCTTCTACCACATTCAACACTTCATCATTAATGGAAACCATTACTAGTTTTTTCTTTTTCATTTCATCAATACTTTGGTTAATTACTATCCTTTTTAACCAAGCTCCAAAAGCTACTTCTCCTTTATATGTATTAATTTTTTTAAACGCCTTAACAAAAGCATCTTGCATTATGTCTTCTGCTAAAAACGAATCTTTCACATATCTATTAGCAACCAAAAGCATTCCTTTTGCATACGTATTATATAACTGCATTTGTGCTTTTGCATTCTGCTTCTTACACTCATTAATGAGTTTTTGATGTAGTTGCTTAGTTGATCTCATTCATTGGTTTCTTGTCTTAAAGACGTGCTTTTTTTTGAAGTGTTGCATTTTTACAAATTTTTTATTTCTAAATTTACATTTACCTAGTTTGTAATAGTATTTCATGGCAAAAGATTCGAAATCAAACTTATATGAAAAAGATGGGGTTTCTCAACCAGAAACCACCAGCAAAGTTTCTGCGCAAAAAATTAAATTGAGTAGACGAAAACAGACGCCTACCTCAACATATATTTCAAAAATATTAGCTGGAGATATTCCTTTTTTAAGCAGAGCAATTACTTTAATCGAGAGTACTAATGCTAAACATCAACAAAAAGCTAATGATATTTTAAACGCTTGTATTCCTTATGCTAATAAATCTGTTCGAATTGGTATTACTGGTGTACCTGGTGTAGGTAAAAGTACTTTTATTGAAGCTTTTGGAAAATATCTTACAAGCATTGGTAAAAAAGTAGCTGTATTAGCTGTAGATCCTAGTAGTTCTGTAAATAAAGGAAGTATTTTAGGAGATAAGACTCGTATGGAACAATTGGTTACTGATAAGAATGCTTTTATTCGTCCTTCTCCTTCTGGAACTTCTTTAGGTGGAGTTGCTCAAAAAACCCGTGAAAGTATTATGCTATGCGAAGCTGCAGGTTTTGATACTATTATTATAGAAACTGTTGGTGTTGGACAAAGTGAAACCGCAGTACACTCTATGGTAGATTTCTTTTTATTACTAAAGTTATCTGGAGCTGGAGATGAATTACAAGGAATTAAAAGAGGAATTATAGAAATGGCAGATGCCATTGTTATTAATAAAGCAGATGGAGACAATGTAAAAAATGCCAAGATTGCTAAAGTTGAGTTTAATCGAGCATTACATTTGTATCCTCCAAAAGAAAATGGTTGGCAACCAAAAGTACTTGTAGCAAGTGCATTACATAATGCTGGAATTGAAGCTATTTATGAAATGATTACCGAATACGTTAATAACACAAAAGCTTCTGGTTTTTTCAATATGAGACGTAATAATCAAAATAAACACTGGTTATTCTCTACTATTGAAGAGCAATTGAAAAGAAAATTTTATGAAAACCCTACTATTAAAGAACAATTAGTTAAAGAAATTGACAATTTAGAAGCCGGAAAAACAACTCCTTTTTATGCTGCGAAGAAACTATTAGATTTATAGTAACATACTGTAAACCTAAAAAATTAATTCACCTCAACTACCAACTCATCGTAAGCTAAAAAAACATTTTCTGGTAATTCCTTTTCAATATCAACATGAAAACCAAGCAATTCACTAATATGGCTAAAATAAGCTCGTTTTGGCTGTAATTCTTCCACCAATGCTAAAGCTTCGTCTAAACTCGCATGTGTTTTATGTGATTCTTTGCGTAAAGCTGTAGTGATTAACACTTCTAATCCTTTTAACTTTTCCTTTTCAGTTGCTGGAATTGTTTTTACATCCGTTAAATAGGCTACGTCTCCAAAACGATAACCCAAAATAGGCAAATCGCCATGCATTACTTTAATTGGTGTTATTTTCACTCCATGAAACTCTAACACATCATCTTCAGTAATAATAGTTGGTTTTACAGCCGGTGCAGAAGGATATCTATTTTCTTTAGTGAAAATATAATCGTAGCGTTTTTCTAAAGCTTTTAACACACGAGCGTCTGAGTAAATAGGAACATCTCCCATTCGATAATAATACGGACGAATTTCATCAAATCCAGCAATATGATCGGCATGTTCATGTGTAAAAAGAATACCATTAATAGATTCTATATTAGCTCGTAACATTTGCTGTCTAAAATCTGGACCGCAATCAATTACATAATTAATATCATCCCACGAAATTACAACAGAAGCACGTAAACGTTTATCTCTTTTATCTTCAGAAAAACGCACCGGATTTTTGCTTCCAATCATAGGTACACCGGTAGATGTTGCTGTACCTAAAAAAGTTATTTTTAATTGTTTTTTAAGACTCATTCTTTTCACAAAAATAAGATAAATATTGACTATTACTTCCTATTTTCAGTACATTTGTCAGGTGTAAACAAAAACAACTAAAATGGCAGTTACCTTAAAGGGAGATCAAAAGATTAGTAGTGTACCTACAACTAAAAGTAAAGCCCTAAGAATTAACTTGAACGCAAACATTTATGGAACTTTTGCTGAAATTGGAGCTGGACAAGAAACGGTAAGAAATTTTTTTAGAGCTGGTGGTGCATCTGGTACAATTGCTAAAGCCATGAGTGCTTATGATAAAGACTTTTCTGATGCTATTTATGGCATTGAAACAGATAGACGCTATGTAACAGAAGCTAGATTAAAGAAAATGTTACGACATGAAATGGATTTAATTGAAGATCGTTTAGATCGTCAAAAGCATCCAGATAAGTTATTTTTCTCTTATGCAAATACTGTTGCTACAATTAACTTTACTAAAAAGTTTAAAGGACACGGTTGGGTTGGAATTCGTTTTCAATTAGATCCATTAGAGGATTATAACGAAATAATATTACACTTACGTTTTAAAGAAACAGAAGCACGTTTACAACAAGAAACTTTAGGAGTTTTAGGTGTAAACTTAATCTATGGTGCTTTCTATTTAAACGATAACCCAAAGGAATTATTAAAATCTTTTTACGATAATATTGATGAGGATAAATTAGAAATTGACATGATTAATTTCTCTGGACCTCGTTTTATGTATGTAGATAACAGGTTAATGAGTTTACAGCTTGTTAAAAATGGTATGACGCATGCGGTTATGTTTGGACCTGACGGAAACAACTTATTACCCGCTCAAGTGTTATACAAGAAAAACATTCTAGCACTTCGAGGAAGTTTCAGACCTGTTACTAAGGTAAACATGGACATGTATGAACAATCTAAAAAATTGTTCTTCCAAGAAAAGAAAGTAGATCCGGAAAAGACACAAATTATTTTCGAAATAACCTTAAGTAATTTACGTGCTGAAGGAGAAATTAACGAACGTGACTTCTTAGATAGGGCTGAATTATTATGCTCTTTAGGTCAGAATGTAATGATTACAAACTACCAAGAGTACTTTAGGCTTGTAGAATACTTCAGTGAATTTACTAAAGAACGTATGGCACTAGCAATGGGTGTATATAATTTAGTCCAAATTTTTGATGAAAAATACTATAGACACATTAGTGGTGGAATTTTAGAAGCCTTTGGAAAATTATTCTTCAAAGATTTAAAAATCTACATGTATCCATATAAAGATGCAGAATCTAATGAATTTATTAATTCTGAAAATTTAAAAGTACATCCAAGAATGAAGGAGCTATATAAGTTCTTTAAAAATAATGGACGTGTAGTAGACATTACTGATTTTGATCCTGACATTCTTCATATTTTCTCTAGAACCGTTTTAAAAATGATTAAAGAAGGTGAAGATGGTTGGCAAGATATGTTACCTGCTGGAGTTGCTGATGTTATTGAAGAAAAACGATTATTTGGTTGTTCTAGAAAGAAATAAGTTCATTTCTTAAATAAAATAAATAATATAGGTTTAAAGAGTATGCGTACTTTTTAAACCTTTTTTTTTAGAATAGAATTGAATTAAAAAGCCTTTTTTAAATATAATTTTTATTTGCATTAAACCTTTTTTTAAATTTATAGTCATATAAGTAAACCCCAATCATTTGACTGAAGAAACTACGTTAGTATCAAAACTGCAACAAGCTTCCACAAAAGAAGCTGCTTTTCGTACTTTAATCGCTCAATATAAAGAGCGATTGTATTGGCATATACGAAAAATTGTATTGTCGCACGACGATACTGATGATGTGTTGCAGAATACTTTTATTAAGATTTTTAAAAGTATTGATAATTTTAAAGGTGAAAGTAAGTTGTATTCATGGATGTATCGAATTGCAACCAATGAATCTATCACATTTTTAAACAAGAAAGCAAAACAAAACAGTGTTGATATTTCTGAATATCAACAACAAATGGTTTCTAATTTAAAAAGCGATGATTGGTTTTCTGGTGATGAGATACAATTAGTACTTCAAAAAGCCATTGCTACATTGCCCCAAAAGCAACAGCTTGTATTTAATATGAAGTATTTTGACAATATGAAATATAATGATATATCAGAAGTTTTAGACACCTCTGTTGGAGCTCTAAAAGCTTCGTATTTTCATGCTGTTAAAAAGATAGAAGAATATATAAAAAGCTATAATTAAACCTTTAGCAAGAAAGAGAGTCTTATATATAGAATGGAAAAAGATTTAAAACATAGTATTAATTATATAAACAGTAAGGTTGGTAAACAAACTGGTTTTTCTACACCTAAAAATTATTTTGATGGTATAGAGGATAGTGTGTTCAATAAACTTAAAGAAGATTACTTACCAAAAGAAAACGGTTTTAATACTCCTGAGAATTATTTTGATACTATAGAGGATAGTATATTTAATAAACTTAGTGAAGAAAGTTTGCCTAAAGATAGTGGTTTTAACGCTCCTGAAAGTTATTTTGATACCATAGAAGATACTATATTCAGTAAACTTACTGAAGAGGATTTACCAAAAGAAAATGGTTTTAAAACACCTGATAATTACTTTGATGAAGTAGAAGAAAAACTTTTAAGTAATAGCACTAAGATAGAACTTCCTAAAACAACTGAATTCGATATTCCTAAAGATTATTTTGCTTCTTTAGAAGATACAATTCTAAGTAAAATTGAAGCAGAAAAAGATGCTTCTAAAGAAAAGGAAAAAGAAGTAAAAGTAATTTCTTTATCTCAAAGAATTCGAAAATATATTCCTACAGCGGCTGCAGCTTCTGTAGTACTTTTTATAGCTTCTTACTTTTTTACTTCAAAACCACCAGTTATTAATAACGAATTAAGTGACTCTGAAATTGTTGCTTGGTTTGATGATGGATATGGAGAAGCTTCTTCTTATGAATTAGCTACCTTATTAACAGATGATGATTTCTCTGAAGACGAATTACCAATTCAATTGGAAGATGATGAAATAGATGCTTATTTAAATACAATAGATAACGCATCACTAATACTAGAAGACGAAATACAATAATAAAAACACGTGGTACTAAAAATGTGACTACGACAAATAACAGAAAATGAAAAAAACAATACTCATATTTATAGTAATTTTTAGTTTTTCTTTAGGCATAGGCTATGCCCAACACCCTGGACCTCGTCTTGGTCCAAATAACCCTAAAGTAAGAGCTTTAAAAATTGCTACTATAACAGACAAACTAGATTTATCAGAAAGTGAGTCTGAAAAGTTTTGGCCAATATATAATCGATACGATAAATTAAGAGAGCAACTTTTTAGACAAGAGAAAACTGAAATTCGTAAAAAGGTAAAATCAGCTGGAGGTATTAAGAATATTACTAATGAACAAGCACTAGAATACCTTACCTTATTACAAGAAATTAAATTTAAACAGTATAAAATAAAAGCAAAGCTTTATGATGATTTAAAAAAGTTTTTACCTGCTAAGAAAATATTATTGTTAGAAGTAGCAGAGCACGAATTTAATAGAAGTTTATTCGAAAAACTTAGAAGAAAAAGGAGGAAATTTAACAATAAGAGATAATAAAAAAGAAGCATTTTACAAAATGCTTCTTTTTTTATTCTTTTTACTTGTCTATAACAGCCATGCATACATATAATTCTGGCTTGTTTGCTGTGTACTTCCTTAACCAAATCGTTAATTCTTCAATTTCGTAAGGTAATAATCGGTTGATCGCTTTTTCTAATTCTTTACAAAACAATTCGGCATTAAAGCTAACTTTTTGGAGTACCACTTTAGTGTACTCAAACATTGCTCTGGGCATAATAGGGAATTAAAGTTTCATCTAAATATACGAAAAAACAACTATAGATGCTTGTTAAAATTATACAAAAAAACCAATTTCGATTTGAAATTGGCTTTTTATCTTTTAAGTAAGCATCAGATTTACAGTGCATTTAGCTTTTCTATCAATCCTTTTGCTCTTGTTTCTAACTCTACATTAATTGCTTTAAAATGAGCCTTCTTGCTTGCAGCTCCTTTTGTGTGTACTTTGGCAATTAATTCATCAAATGTAGCGATTGCTTCGTCTACAATTGCTTGTGACTTTGTAGCATCTCCATCAGGATTTTCTAATTCCCATGCATTACACTCCGTAATAATATCTCCTAATGTATAGTTGATGTCTTTCTTTAAATTTTTAACACTTGCCATAATTAAATTTTTGCACAAAATTAATTGAATTTATTCAATTCATTCTGAAATTTTTCAAAAAACTGTCCTACATGATATCCATCTACTAATGCATGATTTATATTTATAGCTACCGGCATTAGTTTTTTTCCTTGCTCTTCTTTCACTTTTCCAAAAGCTAATTGCGGTACACTTGCATTTTTATCTCCAGAAACAGGTTCTTTATGACTTGTAAAATGTGCCCAAGGAATAGCTGAACAATGAATACAGCCTAAGGAATATTCTGGCGGAAACAAATCGGTTGTAGTTAGAACACGTTCCTTTTCTTTCAAAAAATTCTGATTGAAAACTTCAAAATCTTCAGAAAAATGAAAAAATGAAAATCCAAAAGTTTTGTCAGACCTTAATATTGTTGCGGATGCGTGAATTGTATCGTAAATAGCTATTTTATCTTCTTCAATACGATATTTAAAGTTTTCTATGCTATTTAATGCTTTAAGACAGGCATGTAAATAAGTAACAAAAAATGATCTTCCTTGTTTTTTAGCATGATCATACGCTTTATTTACTTCTACATTTACTACCAAAGCAAATGTAGGATCTGCTAGAGTTCTAAAATGGTGATATAAGTCTTTCCTATTCCAAGAATCAATATCTAAATACTTTTTCATTATAAAAATGTTACAACTTCTTTTATACTAGATAATGTTTTGTAATTCACAGATGCTTTTTGATCGTCGCTAACTGTTTCATGCGCCCATGTAGTGTGGAATGGAATATGAATTGCCTCTGCTCCTACTTCTAATAATGGTAACACATCCGATTTTAATGAATTTCCAATCATTAATAACTCAGAAGGCGCAATGTCTAAATGCTTTAATAACTTTTGATAATCAGGAACTTTTTTCTCGCTCATCACTTCTACATGATGAAAGTATTTTAAAATCCCAGATCTCTCTAGTTTTCTTTCTTGATCTAATAAATCTCCTTTCGTAGCAACAATCAACTTATATTTTCCTTGTAGTTGTTTTAACACCTCTTCTACTCCTTCTAATAATTCAATTGGCTTTTCTAACATTTGCTTACCAATCCCTAAAATTTCATTTATAAGTTTAGGACTTAGTTGATAATTGGAAAGTTCTAAAGCACTTTCTATCATAGATAACATGAAACCTTTAATTCCATATCCATACAATCCTAAATTATCAATTTCTTTTTTAAATAATTCCTGATGGATTTTATTTTCCGTTTCGTAATCGTTTAATAGCTGCGCAAATGCATTCTCTGCTTCCCTAAAATACGTTTCGTTAACCCATAAGGTATCGTCTGCATCAAAAGCAATGACTTTAATATTTTTATACATCTTTTGTTAGAATTTTAATGGCTTTTTCTAAATCCTCAGGAGTATCTATACCTATAGATTCTACTGAAGTTTCAATCATTTTAATTTTTTTACCTACTTCCAAATAACGAATAGCTTCTATTTTCTCAGCCGCTTCTAATGGAGTCATAGGTGTATTATAAAAATCGATTAAAGCTTCTTTTCGAAATGCATATACTCCTTTGTGTTTGTAGTAAGATACGGAAATAGTTTGATCTCTATGGTATGGAATGACTGCTCTTGAGAAATAAATTGCAAAATCATTCTGATCGGTAATTACCTTTACATTATTTGGGTTTTGTATTGACTCTAAGTCAGTCATTTGTACTTTTAAAGAAGCCAAATCAATTTCCTTGTTTGTATCTTCTTTAAATACTTGAATCAATTTACTCAAAGATACTTCATCAATAAAAGGTTCATCTCCTTGTACATTTATTACAATATCAACCTCCATATCTTCAACTGCTTCTGCAATTCGATCGGAACCACAATCATGTTCTTTTTTACTCATTAGTACCTTTCCTCCTATTTTTTCAATTTCAGAAAAAATAACATCAGAATCGGTTACCACGTATACTTCATCAAACAATTGTGTTTGTAAAGCACTCTCATAAGTTCTAACAATTACAGGTTTTCCACCCAAATCTTTCATTAATTTACCTGGGAATCTGCTTGCATTGTATCGAGCAGGAATCATTGCAATAATCTTCATAAAAAACGTCCATTAGAATACCTCAAAGATACATATTTACATATTCTGAAAATAGCTTTGAATAAATGTTAAAACGATAAAACTTTAACACTTAAACTATCGAGTTGGTTTTGCAACTGATTATAAACTCTTTAAGTTTGAGTAAATTCTTTTGTAAGTTAATTTGGTTTGTTTGTTAAAAAGCTCGAGAACATAAATCTTGAGCTTTTTTATGCAATATAAACTTCTAGTAATTCCGATGCTACAGCAGGTGTAATTACAAATTCTTTCAGCTTTGCAGGAACTAATACAGTTTCTCCCATGTGTAATGTAACTGTTTCTTCTTCCTTTTTAAAAGTTACTGCTCCAGATACACACATATAAATTACAAAACTATCTTTATTAGCATGATTCACCGTTATTGAACTATCTATAGGTAAAACATTCGTTGTAAAATACGGACAAGAAACTATTGTAGAAGCAGCATTATTTGATTTTGTGTAACTTGTAGTGTATTGTTCTTGTGCCTGATAATCAATAGCATCTAATGCTAGTTCTGTATGTAGTTCTCGAAAATTCCCTTCGCTATCTTGTCTATTCCAATCGTAAATGCGATAAGTAATATCTGATGTTTGTTGTATTTCGGCCAATAAAACTCCTGCTCCAATAGCATGAATTCTTCCAGTAGGAATAAAATATACATCTCCTTTAGCAACTTCATCTACATTTAAAATATCTAATAAAGAGGTATTCTCTAAATGCTGTACATATTCTTCTTGATTACTGTCTTTTTGAAAACCAACAATCAAGTTAGCTTTTTCATCGGCTTGCATTACATACCACATTTCTGTTTTACCAAATGAATTATGACGCTCTTTAGCCAAATCATCATGTGGATGCAACTGAATACTTAATGCTTCTTTCGCATCTATAAACTTAATGAGTAAGGGAAATTTGTCTCCAAATTCCTTATACACTTTCTCACCAACTAAATCGCCTTCAAAACTGGCTATTAGTTCTTTTAAATTTTTTCCTTTTAACTCACCATTTACTACAACTGAAGTATCTCCCTCTACATCGGAAATTTCCCAGCTTTCGCCAATATTGGTTTTTGTTGATTTTTTTTCGAGGAGCTTTACTAGTTTTTCACCACCCCAAATTTTTTCTTTTAAGATAGGTTCAAACTTTACAAATTGATTTAATTTTTCCATTTACTTACCTGAATATGTTACAAAATTGCGTGGCGTTTCATACAACGTAACTTCTATTTCTAAATCTTCAGGAATATGTTTACGGAGTTTATTGAAAATAACCACTGAAATATTTTCTGCAGTAGGAATCAAATCTTTGAATTCCTCTACTTCAACATTTAAATTCTTATGATCGAAAGTCTCCTCTACCTCCTCTTTTATTATGTTTCTTAGTTTTCCTAAATCAAATACGTAGCCTGTTTCTTGGTCTATTTCTCCAGTTAATGAAACAATTAGTTCATAATTATGACCATGAAAATACGGATTGCTACATTTATTAAAAACTTCAAAATTCTTTTCGTCTGACCAATCTTTTCTATACAAACGGTGTGCAGCATTAAAATGTGCTTTTCTGTGTACTGTAACTTTTGGCATTATTATATTATAGAATTAAAGTTTGCTATTTTTTCATACGCCTTTTCAAAAATAATTTTGAACCAAGCAGTATATCTCTCAGGATGTGTAGCGATATCTTCTTTTACAGCTTCTAACTCCATCCATTTGTATGCTTCTACTTCTTCTTTGTTAATAATAGGTTCTTCATTAAATCTACCTATCATTACATGATCTAATTCATGTTCTGTTAAACCGTTATCAAAAGGAGCTTTGTAAATAAACGAGAAAACTTCTTCTAATTCACAAACAAATCCCATTTCTTCTTGTAATCGTCTTTTACCTGCTGCTAGATTAGACTCTCCTTTTCTCTGATGAGAACAACAAGTATTTGTCCATAGTAAAGGAGAATGGTATTTATGTTTTGCTCTCTGCTGCAACATTAACTCTCCTTTATCATTAAACACGAATACCGAAAAAGCTCTATGTAGCATTGCTTTTTCATGAGCTTCCATCTTAGGCATTAGTCCTATTTCATTGTCTAGCTCATCTACTAAAATTACATTTTCTGCCATATAAAACAAATGTAGTAAAATCAAAACATTCTCAAAAGAACACGCTATAAATGATTATTATAATTACATCAAGTATATTTACAAACTATTTTTAAGAATTACAGATGAAATTACTTCAAACTACACTTTTAATATGTGCACTGATACTATCTTCTTGTAAAACTGAAAAACAAGAAATTAAAACAGAAATAGCACCTAAAAAAGATAGTATAAAACCAGCTCCAAAACCTAAAAAACAAATTGTAGAAAAGGTTATAAAACCTTGGGATAGTTTGAATCACAACAATGCTACTGCATTTCTAAAGGAATTTGGTAAGCAAAATAAAGAAACCAAAGTATTGATAAAGACTAAATTTGGTAATATAAAACTTCGATTATTTAATGAAACTCCATTGCATAGAGCTAGTTTTATTTTTCTTACTAAAATAGGGTATTTTAACACTACCGTTTTCCATAGGATAGCAAGAGATATGGCTATTCAAGGTGGTGAATCTGATGGACAAGAATCAACAAACATTAGAAATAAATACCAAAACTACAGAGTCCCTTCTGAGATTTTGAAACATAAAAAACATCGTTATGGAGCTTTAGCTTTGGCTCGCGAATTAGATTACAACCCAAATAAAAAATCTAATCCTTTTAACTTTTACATTATTAGTAATAAAACTGGAGCCCCACATTTAGATGGAGATTATACTGTTTTTGGAGAAGTAATTTCAGGATATTCTACTATTAGAAAAATTTCAAAAGTAAAAACAGGAAGAAGCGATTGGCCTATTGTAGACATACCTATGAAAATTGAAGTTATTAAATAATTAAAAGTATATATGGAAAACGAAAAAGACTTCTTAATTGAATATAAAGTTTTAGTATCTGAAAACACGTATAAAAAAGAAATCTATAAATTATCAAAAGAAGAAGTATTAGATGATTTAGATTTTACAAAAGGTACTAACGTTTATGAACTTGACTTTTTTTGGGAATTAAGAGACCAATTATTTGAATCTATTATTCTAAAAAGTTTCGAACGTCCGTTAAAAGATTTCTTTCATAAAATACACACAGATCAATTTAATTACAAAATTGCTTCTGAGAAAGGTTCTTTAAAAGTTATAAACCTTTGGTATAATATATACCCTTATGAAGTTTATCTTTTTGTTGAACCAAATCCCGATTATTTTACTGAAGATAAAATTGAGCGTATTGAATTAAGCTTACATTTTGATCTCTCTGAATTTGAAAACCTACTGACACAAATTTTAGACTTAAGGAAAATTGATTATAGTAATTTAGATGATTCCTTAGCTAATCATGAATTAGAAAAAGATGACTATATTCAAAACCTAATATATCAACATTGGTCATTGGTAAAAAAAGAAACAAATTCCAGTTTAATTGGTTTCCTATCGTTAGCCACTGGAGGTTGTAATTATTTTGACTTAGATAACCAAAATTCAATAGAATGTTTAACAGGTGAAATCAAAAAATATTTAGATCAGAAAAATGTTAATATAAAAAGCGAAGTATCTTAAATCCATATTGTTCATCTTTTTTTAAAAAGTTAACTTTGTCGCTTCAATTTTTATAGATGAGTTTTTTAGAAGAAATACAGAAAAGAAGAACATTCGGAATTATATCACATCCAGATGCTGGTAAAACTACATTAACTGAAAAATTATTACTATTTGGAGGTGCAATTCAAGAAGCAGGAGCCGTAAAAAGTAATAAGATCAAAAAAGGAGCTACTTCCGATTTTATGGAAATCGAGCGTCAACGTGGTATTTCTGTAGCAACTTCTGTATTAGCTTTTAATTATCAGAATAAAAAAATTAATATTCTAGATACACCTGGACATAAAGATTTTGCTGAAGATACATTTAGAACACTTACTGCTGTAGATAGTGTAATTGTTGTAATTGATGTTGCAAAAGGAGTTGAGGAACAAACTGAGAAATTGGTTCAGGTATGTAGAATGCGAAATATTCCAATGATCGTGTTTATTAATAAGTTAGACCGTGAAGGAAAAGACGCTTTTGACTTATTAGATGAAGTAGAACAAAAATTAGGTTTAAAAGTTACACCTTTAAGTTTCCCTATTGGAATGGGATATGATTTTAAAGGAATTTACAATATCTGGGAAAAGAAAATCAATGTTTTTTCAGGAGACAATAAACAAACTATTTCAGAAGGAGTAGAATTTGATGATGTAAACAATCCTGAATTAGACGAATTAGTTGGGGAGGATGCTGCAAATACACTTCGTGAAGAATTAGAATTAGTGTACGAAGTATATCCAGGTTTTGACAAACAAGCTTATGAAGATGGACAATTACAACCTGTATTCTTTGGATCGGCCTTAAATAACTTTGGAGTGAAAGAATTATTGGATTGCTTTATTGATATTGCTCCAAATCCACAACCAAAAATGTCGGATACTCGTTTAGTAGATTCTAAAGAAGATAAATTAACTGGATTCGTTTTTAAGATTCATGCTAATATGGATCCTAAACATAGAGATAGATTAGCTTTTGTGAAAATTGTTTCTGGAACTTTTAAAAGAAATACTCCATACTTACACGTTCGTAATAATAAAAAAGTAAAATTCTCTAGCCCTAATGCCTTCTTTGCTGAAAAGAAAGAAATTGTAGAGGAATCATTTGCAGGGGACATTGTTGGACTGCATGATACTGGAAACTTTAAAATTGGAGATACTTTAACAGAAGGTGAAAAACTGAATTTTAAAGGAATTCCTAGTTTCTCTCCAGAACATTTCCGTTATGTTAATAATGCAGATCCATTAAAAGCTAAACAATTATACAAAGGTTTAGATCAATTAATGGATGAAGGTGTTGCTCAATTATTTACCTTAGACATGAATGGTAGAAGAATTATTGGTACTGTAGGAGCACTCCAATATGAAGTAATTCAATATCGTCTAGAACACGAATATGGAGCAAAATGCACCTATGAAAATATTGCAGTACATAAAGCTTGCTGGGTACAGCCTGAAGATGAAAAAAATGAAGAGTTTAAAGAGTTTAAACGTGTAAAACAACGTTATTTAGCAAAAGATAAACAAGGTCAATTAGTTTTTCTTGCTGATTCTCCTTTTACTATACAAATGACACAAAGTAAATACCCAACAGTTAAGTTACATTTTACAAGTGAGTTTGAATAAATCTATCATTATGACAAGTCAAACTAAAGTCGTTACCTTTATGCTACTTTTCATTACTTCTGTAGTATTCTCTCAAAAGGAAATAACTACATTAGAAGGAAAAGAATTAACAAATAAAGTTCGCTTAAACTTCATACCTGTTGCTATGCCAACAGAAGGTTTTCCGAATTTAAAACCTACTATGGGGTTAGTTGGTTTACATTATCAAATTCCATTCAACGATTGGTTATATGGTGGAGCTGGATTTCATTATGCTATTACTGGCGATCAAGGTGGTTTGTTTACTTTAGGTGCAGAACTAGGTATCAATAAAAAGATTATTAACAACTTATATTTCGATGCTAATTTTCACTTTGGAGGCGGTGGCGGATACCGAATATTAGTTAATGATGGTGCTTTTATAAATTCAAATATTGGCTTACAATTTAAAAAGAATAATTACGCTTTTGGAGTTCAATACAGTTATATTGATTTTTACACAGGAGCTATAAAAGACAATACCATATCTCTTTTTGTAGAAATTCCGAGTGTTTTTCGTTATACAGCATATGAGAATGCAAATAAAGAATTCATAAACACAACTTCCAGTGAAACTTTCTTTTGGAAGAAACCTGCTGTCAAAAATGCACAGCAAGTACGTTTTGATTTCTTCTTTCCTACAGGAAACTCTAAAAAAGATAATCGCTCACCTTTAGATGAAACTTTATATGTATTAGGTTTTGAATATCAAAAATATGTAAGTGATAATACCTTTTTATTTGCACATACAGATGCTATATATAAAGGTTTAAGAGCTGGTTTTATGGATTTATTTATTGGTGCTGGATATCACCCTTATCAATCTAAATACATTAACTTCTTTGGAAAATTAGGAATTGGTGCCGCTGGAGGAAGAATAGCTCCAGAAGGAGGCTTAACAATTTACCCATCCGCTGGTTTAGACTTAAAAATTTCTGATCACATAGCAATTAGTGGTCATGGAGGTTATTACAGAGCATTAGATGGCGATTTTGAAGCTTATACCTTAGGTTTTGGATTAAAATATATGAATCTAAGTGGTGGGACAGAATTACCAAATACTGAAGATAATACTTTTAAAACTCAAGGAATTGGAGTAGCCATAAACAATCAAACTTATTTTGATGTTTCAAAAACTGACGATCCAAACAATGTACTCTCTACAGATCTACAATTAATTGGTCTTCAATTTAATTACGATATCTTGGATAATATATATGTTTTAGGGGAAGCTGGTTTTGCATATGGTGGTAGATCTGGTGGATATGCACATGGTTTAATTGGTATTGGTGCCAAAACAAATATGTTTTGGAATAGACTTAATGCTTTTATAAATCTTTCTGGAGGTGCAGCTGGAGGTGCAGGAGTTGATACAGGAGAGGGAATTGTAGTTAGACCTACTATAGGATTTAATTACTTTGTAAAGGAAGACTTAGCATTAAAAATATCTGGTGGTAAATTATATGCTCCTTTCGGAAATCTGAATGCCACTAACTTTAATATCGGTTTAAGTTTTAACTTTGCATCGCTTTTAGCAAAAAAATAAATATAGATAAATACTAAAAAAAATGGATAACGGAATTTATGCAAAGTTCACTACTCCTAAAGGAGATATCTTAGTGAATTTAGAATATGAAAAAACACCTGGTACGGTAGGTAACTTTGTTGCCTTAGCGGAAGGTAATTTAGAAAACTCTGCTCGTCCTCAAGGAGAACCATATTATAACGGATTAAAATTTCACAGAGTAATTGCTGATTTTATGATTCAAGGTGGTTGTCCACAAGGAACAGGTACTGGAAATCCTGGTTATAAATTTGATGATGAAATTCATCCTGACTTAAAACATGATGCTCCAGGTAAACTTTCTATGGCAAATGCTGGACCAGGAACAAATGGATCTCAGTTTTTTATTACACACGTTGCTACTCCATGGTTAGATGGTAAGCATACTGTTTTTGGTAGTGTAATAGAAGGACAAAATGTTGTAGACGTTGTTGAACAAGGAGACGACATGCAAGTTGAAATTTTACGTGTAGGAGATGCTGCTGAGAAATGGAATGCAGTTGAGGCTTTTAGAACTTTTGAAGGAGCTCGTGAAAAAAGAGAAGCTGAGGAAAAAGCACGTCAAAAAGAGTTATTAGACGAAGTTGCAGCAGGATATGATGAAACTCCAAGCGGATTGCGTTATAAAATATTACAAAAAGGAGAAGGTAAAAAAGCTACAAAAGGAGCTAATGTATCTGTACACTATAAAGGACAATTATTAGACGGTACTGTATTCGATTCTTCTTATAAACGTAAACAACCAATTGATTTTGCTATAGGAGTTGGACAAGTAATTCCTGGATGGGATGAAGGTATACAACTATTACAAGTAGGAGATAAAGCACGTTTAGTTATTCCTTCTAACTTAGCTTATGGTGAAAGAGGTGCTGGTGGTGTAATTCCTCCAAATGCTACTTTAATATTCGACGTAGAACTTATGGATGTTAAGTAATAAGTCTTTTTTATATTAAAATTTCAAATTAATAACTATTTAGTTATTAAAAGAACAAACCAAACTTCGTTTAGTTAACATATGTTAATTAAACGAAGTTTTTCATTTAATATATTTGTTTTAAGCGTTTTATGTTGAATACGCATCACATACCCCGAGATTATCGAATTGTAATTCGTTTGTAAATATTCTGTTATTATTTTCTTTCGATTTAACCTTTCTATAAGCTACAATTAACACTAATTCATAACCTGTAAACGAAATTTGTAATGTAATAATAAGTATAAATCTTTAATATATATACCCCTCAAAACTCATGAAAAATTCATTCCCCCTCCTGTTTATAACAGTAATGCTTTTTTGTAATGTTGTATTAGCTCAAAATTCTAAACACTGCGATAACCCAAATAAACAAGTAACACTTGACATGAATTCTATATCTAAGTGTACTATAGAAAAAGATAAGGACGCAACTAACAAGCGAAAAGTTGTTTTAAATGTCGCCTCAAAAAAGACAAGAAAAAGAATCATTCGTAAAAGATCTAAAGCCAATTCCATAGGAAATAACACAGAAAACCTTCAACAAAATGTAATTAATAACAACTCATTAGAGATTAAAAATGATATTATTACAAGAAGTCTAGCTTCTGAAGAAATTTTATTTAGTATCGTTGAAGAAGTCCCTTTATTTCCTGAATGTGAAAACATAACTAAAAATCAAAGTGATTGCTTTAATACTTCCTTTTCAAAACATTTTGCTAAAAACTTTGACCCAGAAAGAGCTTCTGAGGACGGCGTTAGCGGAAAAGTTTTTATACAATTTACTATAGATACTAGAGGAAACACAAATAACTTATTAATTAAGTCTAGAAAGAAAGACAAACAGTTAGAAAATGAAATTGAGAGAGTTCTAAAAAAGCTACCAACTTTTTCTCCAGGCCGCCATAAAGGAATTCCTGTAAATGTAAAATACAGTTTGCCTATTAATTTTAGCGCAGAATAAATACTTAAAACAATATATCCAATAAAAAAAACAGACCATTTTTTTTATGGTTTCAACCTGAAAATCACCCTTTTTAGGAAGAAAATCATAAAAAAAATCAAAATATTTTTTTTAACCATTAATTATCATTACTTTAGTCCCCAAAATAATCTCTTAATCCCTAAGAATATGGTTAAAAGAATACTAATCCTAGTTGGTATATTAGTATGTCAACTTCAAGTTATGTCTCAATCTAATGATAAAGAGACATGTGATACACCTAACAGCGATCCGGCTTTAGACTTAAATAGTATCACTAAATGTTCCGTAGAAGGTAAAGATGCAAAATCTAAGCAAATTTCTGTAGAAGTAACTTCTAGACGAAGAGTTATTCGTAAGAGAGACGCTGTAACAGGTGTAAACTCTTCTAGTGCTACTTCTAACAAATTAGCTGCCTTAAAGAAGAAAGCTTCATTAGTAGGAAGCTTAGACTTAAGTAATGAGGAAGTTGTAGAAAAAGTTCCTTTTAATTTAGTAGAAGAGATTCCACTTTTTTCAGATTGTGAAAGCGTAGCTATTTACCAACAAGAAAAGTGTTTCAAAACTAAAGTAGTAGAGCACATTAAGAAAAACTTTACATATCCTAAAGAAGCTTATGATAAGAGTATCCAAGGTCGTGTATTAGTTCAATTTGTTATTGACAAAACTGGTGCTGTTGCTGATCTTAATATTAGAGGTCCTTACCAAGGAGAACTTTTAGAGAAGGAAGCTGAAAGAATTGTACGTAAGTTACCAAAATTCAAGCCTGGAAAGCACAATGGAAAACTTGTAAAGGTAAAGTATGGTGTACCTATTTCATTTAGAATTCCTGGAAAAAAGGCTTCAAATGTTAAAACTGCTAAAAAAGTAGATAACACTAAAGAGCAAATTTTCAGATTTAATGAAGTTCAAAATATTCCTACTTTTAATAACTGTTCTAGCGACAATTCAGTAGACTGTTTTAACAGTGAAATGTCTAAACATATTCAAAGATACTTTGCTTATCCAGAAGAAGCTGTTGACAACAATATTGAAGGGAAAATAAATGCTTACTTCGTTATAGACAAAAACGGAGAAGTTGCAAATGTAAGAACTAGAGGTCCTAAAGGAGCTCAACTTCTTGAGGCTGCAACTAAAAAATTAATTGAGAGATTACCAAAATTAAAGCCTGCCATGAAAGATGGTAAGCCAGTGAATGTAAAATATGCATTCCCAATAAACTTTAAATTGAATTAATTTAATTAATCATATTTTTAAAAGGTCAGGATTTAAATTCTGACCTTTTTTTATATATTTAAATTATATAAATAAAATTCTTATGAGAAAAGCCCAAGATTGGTTTAAAGAATACGCTATTAGCCATCAAAATGAAACAAATAAACTGATACACTACATTTGTGTACCAATTATATTTTTTAGTATTATTGGGCTCTTAATGAGTATTCCTAGCGCATTTTTAAGAAATACTTTTAAACTTTACAATCCTCTTATAGAAAACTGGGCTTTTGTTATTGGAATATTCATAGCTTTTACTTTTTATCTAAGATTAGGTTTTTGGTATTTTGTTCAAATGCTAGCTTTTACCCTTATCTGTATTGCTGGAAATAATTGGATACGAAACAACGCGAATTTACTCATTGTATCAATTTTCTTATTTGTAATTGCATGGATAGGACAATTCTATGGACATAAAATAGAAGGTAAAAAACCTTCATTCTTAAAAGACTTACAATTCTTATTAATTGGTCCTTTATGGGTCATTCAAAAATTAGGATCGAAATAAATTTGTTATGGATACAATTGACTTTGAAGATTTTCTTAAAATCGATATACGTATAGGAACTATTATAGCTGTTGATGATTTTCCTAAAGCCAGAAAACCAGCATATCAATTAAAGATTGATTTTGGTACTCTTGGAATAAAAAAGTCTAGTGCACAGATAACAAATCTGTACACTAAAGAAGACTTACTAGGTAAACAAGCATCGTGTCTCATTAACTTAAAACCCCGTCAGATCGCTAATTTTATGAGCGAATGTTTGTTATTAGGTGTTTATAACAACAACCAAGAAGTTGTCATTTTACAGCCCTCAAAAAAGGCTACTAATGGAAATCAAATTACATAGGTTCTTTTCTTACTTTACATCATATCAGAGAAAAATACAGCATTCATAAGTAATTTGTTTGTTCCGTACCAAAATGCTCTAAAATTAGTATTATCAGTAAAAATTATAACTCTTCCCCTACCCAATCGTTGGGTTTTAAATGGAACAGTATTCTTCAAATTCTTTAAATTCTCTTTTGATATATATCCACTTAGTAAAGGATCATTTGTATATTTAATAGGATTGTTATAACTCTTTGTATCTGGTTTTACAAATAACGTTGTATTTCTAAATAATGCTAAGTGATCATTTTTAAATCCGAAATTAACAGGATGTGATCTATCTATTTTCGTATCGAAAATTGCTCCTCCAATTACTTCTGCACCACTAGCGTTACGTCTGTTTTCAAAAGTTACATTCTGAATCGTATCTCTTTTAATCTTTTTCAATTTTGCATTAATTAAACCATTATTAGTCATCCAATTTATACTATTACGATATCCTATTAATGTTCCTCCGTTTTTCACCCACGATTTTAACTTGTTCACAACTACCTTATCCATTCCATAACTATTAGGAACTATAAGCGTAGTATACTTACTGATATCTAACCTGTTAAAATACGTCATGTCTAGTTTTGTAATGTGCATATCAAATCGCTGATCAAATAAATACCAAATTTCACCAGCATCATTACCATAAATTCCATTACCAACTAACATTGCCACTTTTTGTTTTTTAAGTGCACGAAAGTTATTGCTTCCTAAATCAATTCCTTCATTTAAACCAGTGCTTACTCCTTCAATATCTAAATGGTTTTCTTTTGCTATTTTCTTTAGAAACGCATACAATTCATTATCATTTAATTTCTGGTTTTGAGCTGGAATAAAAATAGTCCCATAGTCATAGCTAATATTATCATTTTTAAAATTCTTCATAGCTACCTTAGCTCTTAATCCTTTATTTAAAATAGCATTTAGAGCTTTAGGAGCATAGTATTCATTCCAAGGCATTAGATAACCTACCGTACTCTTAACACCAACCGTACCTGTTTTAAACTGTAAATCATTAATTTCATTTCCAGCTCTAGAAAGCGAAGCATTATCTATAAAATCAACTCCAAAAGCATGGTTAAATGTCCACGCAGAAACATCATAAAATAAGCTATCCTTAAATTCTTTACGAACATCAAACATTGCTTTTAATAAACGATGATTCTTTTGGTTTTTAGGTACTACATAACTATATCCTTTCTTAAACTTCTTGTTTCCTGAAGTAAAATCAGATTTTAATTCATGAATTTTTATCTTATGTTTCTTTAATACTTCAGCTAAATGATATGCTTTTGCTGCATCTTTTTCATCTCCAAATACAATAGCATTATTCTCGTAATTACTACGTGCATTTTTATAAAATTGCTGTTGGTATTTTAGTATTTTAACACGCATCTTATCCGCAGCCTCTATAGTAGATAATATCGCAGTAAATTGATTTCTAATAGTGAAAGGAAACGTCAATATTCCATTATCTGTTTCTTGAGCATGCCCTCTAGAACTTCCTTGTTCAAATAAAATTCCAATACTTCCATTAACATCTGGAAATGTTGATCCTTTTCCATAATAAAAATCATCGAAACTCTCTTCAGAATAATATGTAGAACCAATCTTGTCAAAAGCTTTTGCATGATAACCTGCTATTTCTTTTGTTAATTCCTGATTCATTTTAGGTGTTAATGGATGTGTTCTACTAGGTATTCCTGGTTGAAAAAAGAATGTAGAATTTGATCCCATTTCATGATGATCTGTTAAAATGTTAGGTAACCACTCGTGAAATGTTTTAATTCTTGATGTACTTTCAGGTAATTGAACTGGTAACCAATCTCTATTCATATCAAACCAATAATGGTTTGTTCTACCTCTGGGCCATACTTCTGCATATTCTCTATCGTAAGGGTCTGGATTGATATTTTTTGATTTATTTGTGTTTGCCCAATATGCAAATCGCTGTAATCCATCTGGATTCATTGATGGGTCAAATAGAATAATTGTATTCTCTAAAATAGTATCAATTTCCTTTCCTTCAGCAGCCGCTAAATAATAAGCTGCTAATAAAGCAGCATTAGAACCACTTGCTTCATTTCCATGAATAGAAAAACCTTGGTACACAACAATAGGCATATTTGTTACATCTACAGAAGCATTTTCAGTTATTTCTATATGCTTACGTCGAATAACTTCTAAGTTTTCATGATTCTTTGGTGAAGTTATTTTCAATAACAACAAAGGTCTATCTTCATACGTTTTCCCTCTTTCTTCAATTACAACTCTATCTGAAACCTCAGCTAGAGCTTTCATATAACTAACCAACTTATCGTGTGTTATATGCCACGCTCCTACCTCATGACCTATAATAGAAGCTGGAGTAGGTATATTTTTATTATACGTTACATTTTTTGGTAAGTAATACGATAAATCTAATTTATTTTGTGCTTGCGTAGCTAAAAAGCATGCTACTAAAGAAAGTAGTAAGGATATTTTTTTCATTTGGTTAGAATTGGTCTCTAAACAAATATATTAACATCAAATTTACTTTCCTTTAAATATGCTTTGTTATTTAAATTTTAAGAAAAAATTAATAATTCCTATTTACTGAAGTTTTTATTAATATTTACCTATCTGGATTGTTCAAAATTACCAGCGCTCCTATAACTCCAGGAATCCATCCACAAAGTGTCAATAAAAAAATTATAACAAATGAACCACATCCTTTATCTATAATAGAAAGTGGTGGAAAGATAATAGCTAATAAAACTCTAAATATATTCATATAAAATGCCCTTTTTATTTAAAAGACGGTTTTTCATTCTTTTTGTTACAAATATTTATATTACTTCTCTAGTTTCATGACTGTACTTTTAAATATCTCATCCACTAAAACCAAATAAAAAAACTAAAAATCAACATTTTAAACACGGTTTTTACAAGTAAACTTATCACTTCCTAATAGTTTGAACCTAACTACAAAGTCAAATTGATTTTTTAAGCCCCTTTTTTTAATTAAAATTGTTTTTTATGATTTTAAAAAAGCCTCTTAAAGGTTAATATAACCCAAAAACACGTTTTAAAAAGTAAAATTTACTTTTTAAAACCTTACTAACAATTAAATTCATTTATTTTGTGATAAAATTTAAGAAATTATGTCATCAAAAAATATAGTAGAAAGTTCTAATGATACTACAAAGACATTTGTCTCTTCAGAATATATTCGTAACCGCTTCGCTACGATCATGTCTGATATGTACAAAAATGAAGTACCTCTTTATGGTGAACTACTTGATTTGGTTCATGATATTAATAACAATGTTCTTTCAGAATCTAAAGAAATTGAAGAACAATTAGCTAATACAGGAGAAATTACTCGATTAAACATGGAGCGTCACGGAGCAATTCGTTTGGGAAAACCATACGAGTTATTTAATATGAGACGTTTATTTAAAGTTATGGGTATGTTTCCTGTAGGATATTATGATTTAGCTCCAGCTGGTGTTCCTGTACATTCCACAGCCTTTAGAGCTATAGAAAACACTGCTCTTAACCAAGCTCCATTTAGAGTTTTTACATCTTTATTACGTTTAGATTTAATTGATGATGAACAGCTTCGTAAGAATATTGACACTATTTTAGAAGATCGTCAAATCTTTACAGAAAAAGCACTTGAATTAATTGATAAATCTGAAAAAGAAGGAGGACTAAATAAAGAAGATGCCGAAATTTTTGTTCAAGAAGCATTGGAAACTTTTAGATGGCACGATACTGCAACGGTAGATTACGAAATGTACGAAGCATTACTAAATCAACATAGATTAATTGCTGATGTAGTCGCTTTTAAAGGACCACATATCAATCACCTAACACCTAGAACTCTAGATATAGATAAGGTACAGACCAATATGGAAGCTCGAAATATTCCTCCAAAAGATAATATAGAAGGACCTCCAACAAGAAAATGTCCAATCTTATTACGTCAAACAAGTTTTAAAGCATTGACTGAAAAAGTAACTTTTAAAAATAACGCTGAAAAAGGTAAAATGGGAGAGCACAAAGCTCGTTTTGGAGAGATTGAACAACGTGGTGTAGCATTAACTCAAAAAGGGCTAGACTTGTATAATGAGTTATTGGGTAAAACACGTAAAGCAATTGGAGGATCTCCAACAGCAGAAAACGCTTCAGAATACAACCAACTATTATTAGAAAATTTCAAAGTTTTCCCTGATAATTATAAAGAGTTACAATCAGAAGAGCTTGCTTATTTTCATTACTTCACTACTCAAAAAGCAAAAGAGATATCTAAAGATAAAGTCTATACAAAAGCAGATGTACACCAATTATTAAAGGATGGTTATTTGACTATAGAGCCTATGGTTTACGAAGATTTTTTACCTGTAAGTGCTGCTGGAATTTTTGCTTCCAACTTAGGTACAGATGATGCTAAACGTGAATATGAAGGAACCTCAAATCAATCATTATTTGAAAAAGATTTAGGTGAACCTGTATACAAACTAATGAAATGGTATGAAGATATGCAAGATGAAACT
Source organism: Tenacibaculum amylolyticum (assembly GCF_964511145.1). Taxonomy (NCBI): domain Bacteria; kingdom Pseudomonadati; phylum Bacteroidota; class Flavobacteriia; order Flavobacteriales; family Flavobacteriaceae; genus Tenacibaculum; species Tenacibaculum amylolyticum. The sequence continues at coordinate 8,502 of NZ_CAZEFZ010000070.1, read as the reverse complement.
ATTCAAAAATGTTTAGCTGAAATGAATGCTTAATATATTAGTTGATAGTAAAATTGCATGATTATGCATCCGTGTTTTCAGCTTCATTTTTATGATAAGAGAAATTATCTCTTTTATTAATTAAGTTTGCACTAACAAATACATAATGCAATTATTCTTTTGAAAAATCAATTTGACTATATCGACCGACAAATTTTATCGAAGTTAAGAGAAGATGCTAGAAAAGCATTTTCACAAATTGCCGAAGAATTAAATGTTTCCAATTCCCTGATTCATCAACGCATCAAAAAACTTACCTCAGAGGGTGTTATAAAAAATGCTGAGTTTGTTTTGGATGAAAAAAAACTAGGGTATAAAACAAAGTCATACACCGGTATTAGGCTAAGAGAAGCTCGTTTTGCGAAGGATGTAATGCGAGAATTAGAAAAAATAGATGAAATTGTGGAATGTAATTTTGTTTCCGGTAATTATGCAATTTTCATTTTGATATTTGCGAGAGATAATGAGCATTTACAAAAAATTCTATACGATAAAGTGCATTTAATTAATGGAGTAGCAGGCACAGATACTTTTATTTGTTTTGACACCTGTTTCAAAAGAAATTCTTTGATTGAGTAGGAGAATTACAAAAATTAAATATTGATATTTGTGAAAAGAATAGGTAATTCCAAATCATTATTATAGACAACCTATTTTTAAGCAAAAAAGACATTTTAAGCCCCATATTATAAGATTAGTTCTGTAATATGGGGTTATAAACCTCAAAAAGGTTACCAAATGATACAAAACGAACAACTACAAGCAATCTCTAAACAGTTATCTGGAGAATTATTATTCGATAATTTGCATAAAAGCATGTATGCTACCGATGCTTCTGTTTATAGAAAAATTCCATTAGCTGTTGCATATCCTAAAAACATATCAGATATTCAAAAGTTAATTGATTTTGCTACAACAAATAATATCACACTTATTCCTAGAACAGCAGGAACTTCTTTAGCTGGACAATGTGTTGGAGATGGTATTATTGTAGATGTTTCTAAGTATTTTACAAACATTCTTGAATTCGATCAAGAGCAGAAAACCATTACGGTAGAGCCAGGAGTTATTAGAGATGATTTAAATCATTTTTTAAAGCCTTACGGATTATTTTTTGGTCCCAATACTTCTACTTCAAATAGATGTATGATAGGTGGAATGGTAGGTAATAATTCTTCTGGAAGTACTTCTATAAAATATGGAGTTACTAGAGATAAAGTACTTGCTATTGATGCTATTTTATCTGATGGTAGTACAACTGTATTCTCTGAAATTACGTCTGATACTTTCAAACAAAAAACGTATGAGAATACCTTAGAAGGGACAATTTATAGAACTATATATAATGAGCTTAAATCGGAAGCTACACAAGCAGAAATAAAAACCCAATTCCCTAAAGAAAGTATTCATAGACGTAATACAGGTTATGCTGTAGATGAATTTTTAACTTCTGATTTATTTGGTGGTACGGATAATACTATTAATCCTGCTAAATTTTTATCGGGATCTGAAGGTACACTGGCATTTTCTACTGCAATTAAGATTCAGTTAGATGATTTACCACCAAGTCATAGCATTATGGTTGCTCCACACTTTTCTAGTGTAAACGAAAGTTTAAAAGCAACTGTAATCGCCATGAAACATAATTTATATACCTGTGAGTTAATGGATCAGGTTGTTTTAGATTGTACTAAAAATAATAGAGAACAACAGAAAAATCGTTTCTTTTTACAAGGCGATCCTGAAGCAGTATTAATGCTTGAAGTAAAAGAAAACTCAATTGAAGCAGCTGAAGAAAAAGCAAATGCACTTATTGAGGATTTGAAAACTCATGATTTTGGTTATCATTATCCTAAAGTATATGGAGATGATATTAAAAAAGTATTGGACTTACGTAAAGCAGGACTAGGTTTACTAGGAAACATGGTTGGTGATCGTAAAGCTGTTGCTTGTATTGAAGATACAGCAGTAGATTTAAATGATTTACCTCCATTTATAGAAGAGTTTTCTAAAATAATGGATAAATACCAGCAACAAGCTGTTTATTATGCCCACGCTGGTGCTGGTGAATTACATTTACGCCCTATCTTGAATTTAAAGAAATCTGAAGATGTTTCTTTATTTAGAAAAATCACAACAGAAACAGCGGAGCTTGTAAAAAAATACAATGGTTCTTTTAGTGGTGAACATGGAGATGGAATTGTAAGAGCTGAGTTTATCCCTTTAATGATAGGTGAAAAGAATTATGCTTTATTAAAAAGAATTAAAAGTGCTTTTGATCCTAATAATATTTTTAATGAAGGTAAAATTGTGGATGCTTTTCCGATGGATGAAAGCCTTCGTTATGCTATAGATAGAAAAGAACCTGAAATAAATACTTTATTCGATTTCTCTGATAGTGAAGGAATTTTAAAGTTAGCTGAAAAATGTAATGGTTCTGGAGATTGCAGAAAATCACCTGAAGCTGGAGGAACTTTATGTCCGAGTTATAGAGCTACCAAAGACGAAAAAGATACTACTCGAGCTAGAGCGAATACACTTCGTGAATTTTTAACAAACTCAGAAGAAACCAACCGTTTTAACCACAAAGAATTAAAACAGGTATTCGACCTTTGTTTAAGTTGTAAAGCTTGTGCTAGTGAATGTCCAAGTAATGTAGATGTTGCCTCTTTAAAAGCCGAATTCTTGTATCAATATCAAGAAACTAACGGCTATTCTTTCCGTAGTAAATTATTTGCAAACAATTCTAAACTTAATAAAATAGGAAGTAAATTCCCTGTACTTACTAATACTTTTACCAACTCTTTTATTGCAAAAAAAATAATGGGTGTTGCCGTAGAAAGATCTGTTCCTAAGTTAGCCAAGGAAACACTTACAAATTGGTATCAAAAACACACTAAAGCAAAAAATTCAAAAGAAGTTTATCTTTTTAACGATGAGTTTACAAATTACTACGATGCTAATATTGGTAAAGATGCTGTTATTCTGCTAGAAAAATTAGGCTATAGTGTTCGTATCATAAAGCATGAAGAAAGTGGACGTAGTTATATTTCTAAAGGTTTTCTAAAAGAAGCTAAAGAAATTGCCAACAAAAACATCAGCATTTTTAAAGATTTGATTTCAGAAAACACTCCTTTGATAGGGATAGAACCTTCTGCTATTTTAACATTTAGAGATGAATACACACGACTAGCTAATGATAAAGAAAGTGCAAAACATATTGCACAACACACTTTTACTTTTGAAGAATTTTTATCTAAAGAAATAGAAAAAGGTATTATTTCTTCTACATCTTTTACCTCAGAAAACAAGGAAATAAAAATTCATGGACATTGTCACCAAAAATCATTGTCTTCTACGCATCCAACATTTACAATGCTAAATATTCCTAACAACTATAAAGTAACCATTATGAATACAGGATGCTGTGGCATGGCTGGTTCTTTTGGGTACGAAAAAGAGCATTATAAGGTAAGTATGCAAGTAGGTGAAGATACTTTATTCCCTAAGGTAAGAAACTGCTCTAAAGACACAGAAATTGCGGCGGCTGGCACAAGTTGTAGACACCAAATTTTTGATGGAACTAGTAGACAAGCAAAACACCCAATAAGTATATTAAAAGAAGCATTAATATAACACATTGACTTTCATCACGTTATTTTGTATCTTTAGAGTAGACTAATATTAAATTCTCTCTCATGAATACAAATAAAATAATTCTCCAAAATGCCCTTTTAATATACGCTTGTATTGTCGTATACTTTTTATTGATGAAAGTTCTCGGACTTGATAATGTTGCTGAGCTTCGTTTCCTTAATTTCATTTTTGTTTTTTGGGGAGTAAATAGAGCCATTAAAATGAACATAGACATTAACCACGAAGGTTCTTATTTTACGAATTTTTATGTTGGGTTTGGGGCTTCTGTTATTGGTGTAGCCTTAACTATATTAGGATTGATGATTTATGTTCAGTTTATAGATCCTAGCTTTATTATTGTATTAGAAAACTCTTCTTTATGGGGAAAAAGCCTGAGCTTGAGTATGGTTGTATTTGCTTTGGCTATAGAAGGAATTGCTTCTTCTGTAATGTGTTCTTTTACATTAATGCAGTATTATAAAAATTATAAATCACCAGATATTATTGCTTAAAATTAAGTATAAAAAAAGCGAGAAAATTAAATTTTCTCGCTTAACATACTTAACATACAATAAAATAATTTAGGGATTATTTTAAAGGCTACTACAGTCGTCTGTGTCTTTATAACATTTGTCTTGTTTTTGTCTTCCCAACCTTAACCTAGTTGGTATTCTTTTCTTCTTTTTAAATCTTCGCAATTTCTCTAAAATTGCTTTTTGATCGTTATACCCTTTTTTATCTATAACAGTAGGTTTTACATTGTTATCAATCTTCACATTCTTTCCTCGTACAATGTAGAAATACGACCTTCTATTTAATTGGTGTTCTTCTTCAGAACATCTTCTGGTATTTTTATCGTTACAATGGTTTAATAATTGATCTTCTCCGTATCCAATAGCACTTTCAATTCTACCCCTAGCTATTCCTCTAGACACAATAAAGTCTCTAGTAGCTTTTGCTCTGCTATCCGATAAGTTTCTGTTGTAGGATTTCCCTCCCCTACTATCAGTATGTGATTCAATTTTAATAACCATATTTGGATGGTTATTCATCACAGAAACGATATTTTCCAATTCATATTGTGCATCATCACGAATAATTGACTTATCATAGTCAAAATAAATTGGTTTGATCACGATTTGGTTCCCAACTATCAGTGGATCAAGGACTAAATTTACAACAATTTCTTTATTTTTTTCTCCTGCTACTGTTGAAAATTTCTTACGATCTGTTCCTCTGTAGTCTAATTTCTTTGTTACAACAGTAAATGATTCATTTCTACACTCTAGTTTAAATTTATAATTTCCCCTAGAATTTGTAGCTGTTTCTTCCATTACAGTACCAAATTCATCTATAAGTTTTACAATAGCATTAGGAACAGGTTCTTTTGTTACCTTGTTTTTAACAATTCCTGTAACATGTTGATAGCACTTCTCTTCTTCTGGCAATTGTGTAATATAGAAACTATATATATCGTCATCTCCTTTCCCTTTTGCTCTGTTAGAAGAGAAAAAACCTTTCATACCAGTATTATCTACAAAGAAAGAAAAATCGTCTTTCTTACTGTTAAAAGGATAATCTAAATTGATTACTTCGCTGTAAGTTCCATCATCAAATATTTTAGTTTGAAAAATATCTAACAACCCTAAACCTCTATGTCCGTTAGATGAAAAGAATAAGATATTTTCATCTGATACAAATGGAAACATCTCTTTCTGCGGAGTATTAATAGACGTTCCCAAATTAACCGGCTCTCCATAACTTTCTCCCTCATCGAGAATTTCAACTTTAAAAATATCTGTTTGCCCTAATGAACCTGGCATATCTGACACAAAATAAAGTGTTTTATTATCTGAACTTATAGCTGGATGCGCAACAGAATACTCATCACTATTAAACGGTAATTCAACAATGTCTCCCCAGCCTTCTCCTAATCTCCTTGCTCTATATAATTTTAAATTTACTGTTTGCTTTTTATCTTTCTTCAGTCGTTTTCCATCATAATTAACTCTACTAAAGTACATATACTTGCCATCTTTCGTAAAAGTTGGAGAAGACTCATGAAATTGCGTATTTACTTTAGGTGGTATAATTGTTTTATTTTCTAATTCAACAACAGTATCTTTACTTGAATTACCAGCTTCTTCAAAATAAGCATTTGCATTATAGATATTCAAGAAAGGTTGATTATTCCATTTATAAATTCTTTCTTTCCTATCATTTTTTGGTGAAGCAGAAGCAAAATAAACTTTATCTCCTTGTACTATTCCTCCAAAATCAGAGAACGGTGTATTAATAGCTAAATTTCGTATGCTTATTTTTTTATTTCCGTTATTTAAAAAGTCTTGAAGGTAATTTACTTTATCAATATACTTTTCACTAGAAACGGTGTCTATTTCTTTATTCAGTAAAACAAAAATAGAATCTGATTTTCTAGTTTTACCATTACTTTTTAATACTTGAGAATACTTGAATAGATAACTCGGATCTTTTTCTTTTTTATCCTCTATAAGTTTCTTATACCAAAGCTCAGCATCTTCTGTCTGTGAGTTGTTATAATACGAGTCTCCTAATCTCTTTAAAACATATTTAGAAGTATCTCCCCTTTTATAAACAGCTTCATAAATTTTGGCTGCTTTAAAATAAGCAAACTCCTCATAATATCTATCAGCAACTCGTTTACTTTGTGCAAAAACAAGTGCATTAAAGAGTATAAATAATAAAGTAATTGTTTGTTTTTTGTGGTATTTCATTACAGTAAGCTTTAAAAAAATCTTGGGGATCTCATTCTAGCCTGTTTAAAGATTTCATAACGAAGTAAAACCTCGTGTGTACCTGAGTTAGCTATATTATAGTTAGACGTTGTTAAATCATATGCATATCCTATATATAAGGATTCACTTACTTGAAAACCAAGTAATCCAGCTACAGAATCATCCCACCTCCAAGCTGCTCCAATAGTAAAACGCTCTTCAATAAGAAAATTTGCAGAAACATCTAAAGATGCTGGTGCTCCAAAAACAACTTTCAATAAAGCTGCCGGTTTAAATTTTAAACTTTCATTGATGTCAAATACATAACCTCCAATTAAAAAATAATGTAATCGCTCTACAGCAACATTACCTATTGCTCTTTCGGCATCGTAGTGTTCTTGTCTTAAAAAGTTTGGTACCGATAATCCTATATACCAATCTGGTTCATGATAATAAATCCCAGCTCCTATTGTTGGCAGAAACTTATTGACAATATTTTGAGCAAATACAGGATCGTCTCCATCTGCTCTTGGATTACCTATAGACCAATCTACATTTAAGAGTCTACCTCCTAATTTCAAACCAAAGGCCAAACTGCCTTCTTGTCCTATTTCTATCGTATAAGAAACATTTCCATCCATGTATAATTCATGAGAGGGGCCTATTTTATCATTTACTAGATTGAATCCTAAACCGAGACCTTTAAACTCCAAAACGGTATCATAACTTAACGTTTGTGTATCAGGTGCCCCTTCGAATCCTATCCATTGAGTTCTACCTAAAGCTGTTAATACAGTATACCCTTTAGATCCTACATAAGCAGGGTTAACAGACATTGTATTTAGCATATACTGTGTATAATGCGGGTCTTGCTGTGCTAAAACAATCGTTCTAAAACAGACAACTAATAATAAAAATAGTCCTGTTTTAATTGATAAAAATAATTTCATTTCTTCTTCTTTATATATTTTATCTATTAATATAAATCCACCCTTTTCTTATCGGAGAACCGTCCCCCAAATTTAAGATATAAAAATATGTCCCAACTGCTAATTCATCATTAGTTTGAATTGTAATTCTCCCGTTAGATATTCCATCAAATCTTTTACTTGGATCATTATTATTATAACCATTTATAGTATAAACTGTGTTTCCCCATCTATTAAATACTTCAATAGTATTATTAGGAAAGTTTTGTATACAATTAATTTTCAAATAATCATTAATTCCATCCCCATTTGGACTAAACTCATTATAGACTGTTAAACAAACATCATCTACTATAATAACTACCGTAGCTGTTGAGCAATTAGCAGGAACCGAATTATCACAAATTGTATAAGTAAATGTGTCTGCTCCTACAAAGTCATCTGCTGGTGTATATTTTACAATATCATCACTTGGGTCATTTGGTGTACCTCCATCATCGATTGTTGCATCACCATGATTTGGAAAGTCATCTATTGTCAGTACTCCATCTGATGGAACATCATTATCATTAGCAATAATATCAATATCAATTGAATCTCCACTATTAGTCGTCGCTGTATCATCAACAGCATCTACAATTGGAGTTACTGTAATCGTTACTGTAGCAGTGCTACAATTCACTGGAGTAGCAGTATCACAAACTGTATAGGTAAATGTATCTGTTCCGTTGAAATCCATATCTGGAATATACGTCACAATATCATCACTTGGATCATTTGGTGTGCCTCCATCATTGATCGATACTATTCCATTTGATGGTTCTGAAACTGTTAATATCCCGTCTGTAGGAATATCTGTATCATTTGCTAAAATATCAATATCAACCATACCATCCTCTGCAACTGTAGCGGTATCATCAACAGTTTCTGGAACTTCGTCTACTGGAGTTATTGTAATAGTAACTGTAGCAGTATCTGTATCGCCATTAGCATCGGTTATCTCATAAGTAAAACTATCCGTACCATTATAGTTAGCTGTTGGTGTATACTCGATTGTATCATTGGTCGGGTCATCATCCCCTTGGTCATTGACTGTAGCGGTTCCGTTTGAAGCGCCTGAAGTAATTGTAATGTCTGTACTACTC
>NZ_CAZEFZ010000069.1:0-1410 GCF_964511145.1 Tenacibaculum amylolyticum | reverse complement strand
CCTGTAACTTCATGTGGAGATGGAAGTGTAACGATTACAGCAAGTGGAGGAGCAATAGGGACTTATGAATATTCAGTTGTAGCTTCAGGAGTTGGAGCGAGTTATGTTGCAGGAAATACCTTTACTATTTCAGCAGGAGGAAGTTATGATGTTTCAGTTCGTGATGGATTAGGATGTATTTACACAGAGACGATAACAGTTGACACCATTACACGTCCAAGTGTAGTTGTTACTCCTACGCAGCCTTCTTGTTCAGGAGATACAGGTGCTATTAGTATTAACATTTCAGGAGGTGTTTCAGATTATACAGTTACTGTAACAAGTACAGGAACACCTATTGCTACGGTTACATCTAGTGATGTTGTACGTAGTTATACAGGTTTAGCAGATGGGAATTATGCATTTGTTATTACCGATGGTAATGGTTGTGATTCAGTATCTGTTGATGTAGATATAACTACACCAACACCAATAGTTAGTGATGCGAATTTAACACAGAATTATACTTGTTTGCAGCTGGGTCAAATTACCTTCGATGCAGCTACAGGAGGAACAGGTCCATATACTTACGGAGTAAACGGAGTTTACTCTACAGATTTAGTTTATAATAATTTAACAGAAGGTACTTATGTTCTAACGGTTCGTGATGCAAACGGATGTGAATTAACAACAATACCAGATATAATAATTCCACCATTACCAAGTTTACCAACATTTACCTCAAGTGTTGCTTATGAATGTAATGGAGAAGGAAACATTTCGATTGCTCCAGTAGATGCTACATATACGTATACTTTGGGAGCGACGAGTAATAATACAGGAGTATTTACAGGTTTAACAAATGGAGATTATACCATTACAATAGATTATGGAAGTGATTGTACAACAGATGTAATTGTTACAGTTTTAGATAATCAAGAGTTATTAGGATCAGTTAGTAAATTAACAGATGCAGTTTGTAATGGAGATAGTAATGGAAGTATAGAGATAAGTGCGAGTAACTTTGGAGGTTCATTTGAATTCAGTGTAGATGGAGGAACGAGTTGGTCGACACCACAGGCTACAAGCCCAGTTACTGTAAATACATTAGGAGCGGGTTCTCATGATATTCGTATTCGTACAACGATTAATGGTACACAATGTGATATTTCATTAGGTTCGGTTACGATAAATGAACCAGCAGCAGTTGTTGCGAGTGGTACTATTACTCAGTTGCCTACATGTAACCCAGCAGTTGGTGCTACGATAACTCCAAGTGCAACAGGAGGAACAGCTCCATATACCTATCAGTTAGATGGAGCAGGAGCTTTCCAAACAGGACCATTTACAGATGTAGCCGTTGGAGGTCATACGATTATAGCTAGAGATGCAAATGGATGTTTATCAGTAGCGTCAGCTACGATAAATGTT
>NZ_CAZEFZ010000068.1:0-1035 GCF_964511145.1 Tenacibaculum amylolyticum | reverse complement strand
TAAGAAAGGACAGGTAATTTTAAAACGTACCTATAATCAAAATCAAAACCATGATACCTATTATATTTACGATGATTTTGGAAACCTAACCTATGTATTACCTCCAAAGATGGAAGGTACTAGAAGTTCATTAAGTACAATAAATACAAACTTAAATGACCTAGGCTATCAATACGTATACGATTACAGAAACCGACTAGTAGAAAAGAAAATACCTGGCAAAGGCTGGGAGTATATTGTATATGATAATTTAGATAGACCTATTTGGACACAGGACGCAAATCAAAGAGCTAAATCACCACAAGAATGGGTATTTACAAAGTATGATCAATTAGGTCGAGTAGCGTATACAGGGCTTAAAAAATTAAATGGCTCTAGAGTATATTTTCAAAATATAGCAAAGACAACTCCTAACGCTATATTTGAATCTAGGAGTGCTTCTGAAAGAAATTACTCAGGAAGTATTATTTATTACACAAACGAGGTTATACCGGGTACAATAAATGATGTGTACACTGTAAACTATTACGATGATTATATAGATTTACCAACAGGTTTAGGTAATACAGTAACTACAAGTTATGGACGTACTTCTACTATACGTACTAAAGGATTAGCTACGGTTAGTAAAGTAAAAGTATTAGGAACGAATCATTGGATTACCACGGTAACGTATTACGATGAAAAAGCACGTCCTATTTATGTGTATTCAACCAATCCATATTTACAAACTACCGATATTGTAGAGAGTAAGTTAGATGATTTTACAGGTAAAGTATTAGAGACTAAAACTACACACAAAAAAACAGGTAATACAGATGTTGTTACTATCGATCGTTTTGAGTACGATCATATGGATAGATTGATTAGTCAAAACCAGCAAATCAACAATCAAATCTCTGAACGTATTGTAAAGAACAATTACGATGATTTAGGGCAGTTATCAAGTAAAGTGTTAGGGAACGGAACAGCCTCAGGTTATAAGGATGTGACCAATGGAATTACAGTTAAGGATAATATCATTACTAAAGGAGT
>NZ_CAZEFZ010000067.1:0-1866 GCF_964511145.1 Tenacibaculum amylolyticum | reverse complement strand
AAGTGTTGCAGGTATTACTTATACAATTACAGCAACAGGAACAAATGGATGTACTTCTATGCAAACTGCTACTATTTTTGAGTTAGCTCCAGTAGCATTTGATCCAGCTTCGCCACCAGTAGTAACACCATTTGGTTGTACTACGGATAATATTACAAATTCAGCAGTTGTTACAGTTAATCCAGGAGATATTACAGGCGGAAGTGGTACATATGTACGAGTTGTATTTGTTTATGATAATGGTACAGTAGCAGTAGGAGACGATATTACTCAAGACGGAACAAGTTTTAGTTTTACTGTGAGTAATGTATTAGGAGGAAATGTATCTATTACAGTTTATGATGATGAAGGATGTTCGGCAAACACAACGGCAGTTATTCCAGCCTTTAATGCCTTGAGTAATCCAGTTATTGTTGTTGATAAGGATATAGACTGTAGGGTTTTACCAGCAGGAGGAGAAGAAATTACAGTTTCAGCAGATTTAACAAATGCCTTAGGTTTAGGAGAAGATTTAATCTTTACAATTACAGGAGCAGGAGGATTTACGGCAACCAATACAGTAAATGGTCCAAGTGCAGGTACTACAGTAAGTAGTAGTTTTACAGGATTAGCAGAAGATATCTATAGTATTACGATAGAAAATTCTGTTACAGGTTGTGTATTAACAGCTTCACATCAAGTTGATGCAGTTCCTACCTTTGATTTAGATATAAGTAGAGATAGCAATGTTGTTTGTTTTGGAGATAACAATGGAAGCATCACATTTGATTTTGCTACAAGTAGTCCTTATGCAGGAGCTTATAGTTATGAGGTGTTTAATACCAATGGTACTCCAGGTACAGGTGATGATTTTTCAGTTTCAGGTCCTACGGTAGTTGCAGCTGCAGCAGGAGCACGCCCAATCACGGTTAATACCTTAGTAGGTGGTACATATTATGTAAGTGTTACGATGACGGATGCTTCAGGTCCATTCTGTTCTGTAATTTCTCCAGAAGTTACAATCGATGCACCAGCAGCAGCATTAAGTTTTAGTACGGTTGATGTTAACCCAACGTGTAATGGCTTTAATGATGGAAGTATTACAGTGAATGCAGTAGATGGTTGGGGAGGTTATGAATACCAATTAGAAGATGGTTCAGGAATTTTAGTTCCTTATAGCACGAACAATGTCTTTACAGGTTCAGCAAGTTTACCATTAGTTGATGGAAGTTATACAGTTCGTGTTCGCGATGCTAATGGATGTATTGTAAATGGTACGGTTACCTTAACAGAGCCAGATCCAGTAACATTTAGTTTAGATAAAGATGATAATGCCTGTGATTTAACTGGAGGCGGAAGCATTACTGCTATAAATGTTTTAGGAGGATCAGGAGTTTACACGTATGTTTTATTAGATGCTAGTAATACAGAGATTCGAAATCAGACGAGTAATGTGTTTACAAATTTACCAGCAGGAAGTTATACAGTTCAAGTAAGCGATAGTAATAGTTGTTCTTCTACCGATGCTTCTATTACCTTAGAGCCAAACTTAGAATTTTCATTAAGTACTACGAAATTATTAGATTGTACAGTTAGTCCAGATGCTACTATTACACTAACGATTAGTTCAGGGTCAGGGAATTATGAATATGAAGTGTTTGATAGTGCAGCAGGTACAGTTGTAGCAAGAGTTGCAGTAGTTGGAACTACTGCAAGTTTCAATGTATCTACAGCGGATACATATACAGTGAATGTTTACGATACAGGTGCTTTACCAGCTCCGGGCTGTTCACGTACACGTACAATTACAGTTGATCCTATTATCACACCAGACTTTACAGCAGTTGCTATAGATAATAGTAATTGTGATGGTAGTAATGGAGGAGT
>NZ_CAZEFZ010000066.1:0-262678 GCF_964511145.1 Tenacibaculum amylolyticum | reverse complement strand
AGCAGTAGGCAGCTCGTCGGGCTCATAACCCGAAGGTCACAGGTTCGAGTCCTGTTCCCGCTACTAATAATTAAAAGCTTCAGAATATTCTGAAGCTTTTTTCTTTTAAAGAAAAAACCTGAGCAAAGGATATGCATTATCCATATACTCAAAGAATCAGACTTACTTAATTTTTCTTTTAAACAACCAATATACGTACTGGTACTTATAATAATACGTAAGTAAGTACCAATGCGAAGTATATACGTACCGCCTCTTATTTCTCTTTTTTAAAGCCTAAAATACATTTGTGTAGCGTTTGAAAAGTCACTTGATTTTAAGTCAGTCTGTTGTGTCTTTTTAATGAAAATGCTCATTAAAATAGTAAGAATCAATTTTAAAAATCACCCCGATGAAATCAAAAAAACTACTCATTACACTTTTAACTTTTTTTGCAATAGCCACGAACTGGGCACAGATATCTTTTAGCAATGCAGGTATCGCTGTACAAGGTATTGCCAGAAATAATGACAACAGTGCTAGAATATCAGAAGCGCTAAGTTTCAAATTTGAATTGTATGCAAAAGATAATGGAGGAGAGTCATCCATTTTTTCAGAAACAGTAAATTTAACTACAGATGTATTTGGAGTTTTTTCTCATGTTATTGAAATTGGGTTTGCTAATAATCCTGCAATAGCGAATGGAACCGCTCATTTAAGAATTAGTGAAGGAACTAATGTGATATCAGATGAAAAGTTGAATCATGTTCCGTATGCAATTTCTGCAAACAATGGTGTACCAACAGGAGCTATAATGCCATATATAGGAACGGTACCACCGAAAGGTTGGGTACTATGTGATGGACGTAGTTTAACATCCATAGAAGGTTCAGAAGAATTAATTGCTTTAGTAGGGAATAATGCGCCTAATTTACAAGGGATGTTTTTAAGAGGAACAGGAAGAAGCCCAGTGAATAACCAATCAGGACCATCACTAAGAGGTACGCAGCAAGACGAATTTAAAAGCCATACACATGGAGATACTTTTTCTATCGCTAATGGAGGATCGCATAGTCATAATATCAAATTTGATGATTATAAATTAGATAATGACGATAATGATTCAAGAAATACACATGCATATCATGCACAAGGAAATGATGAAACAATTAGAACTGAAACCTCTGGTTCACATAGTCATACTATAAATGGTTCAATTCAAGCAACAGGAGGATCAGAAACAAGACCAGTAAACTATGGAGTAAACTATATCATTAAGTTATAATCAAAGTCAGCAACATATATGAAAAAATTACGATTAGTAAGCTGCCTTTGGTTACTCTGTACGAGCTTATGGGCACAAATAGACGATGGGGCTAAAATAAATACAGCTTCACAAACACATCAATCAAGAAATTACGTACTTCAAGTTGGAATTCCTTATTTAGGAGTTAATAATGGAGTACATACTACGAATCCAGTAGATGTTCGTTTCCCGTGGGACATATTATACTTATACGGAACCTTTTCGGACGATTCCTTTAATGTTTCTAAAGGATATTTTGGAGATAAAGTGTTAATTAATTGGAGACTTCGTAACAATCAAGAAGAAGTAACCAATTTAGTATTATCTCGTAGAATTTATACAGAAGATAATAGCAGTACGTTTGAAGTGGTTGAAAATATTCCTCCAACAGATACTACATATGAAGATTTGTACGTAGAAGGAGGTGTGTTATATGAATATAAATTAGAAGCAGAAGGAATTAGAGATATTCCTGAAAGGTATAATACGTTTATTACTGGAATAGGGTATCGAACTCCTACTGCTGTTGTAACTGGTAATATTAGTTTTGAAGGAGGAAATCCTGTGAAAGATGTTACCGTTAGAGCTACTTCAGAAGGAAGTAATTTTAATATAGGAAGTGCTTTAAATATTCCTACCAATGGAGGGTTAGAGCTATTAGCGATGAATAACCCAGTAACAAGTGCAACAACATTACAAGCTTGGATACGACCAGAAACAGCAATCACATCAAGTAGCACCGTTACAAATTTATTTACGCTATCGAGTTTTGATACAAATACATTACAAGTAGCAACAAGCTTAGATGTAGCAAGTAAACAATTATCTTTCAATATTGCGGGAGGAACCTATGTAATAGAAAATTTCTATCCATCGGGTGCATTAAATGCTAGAGGAGATGATGAACTAGATACGATTGCTAATTTCAATACTGATTTTGTACACGTTTCTTTTGTTTTACAAGACGGAAGAACACCATTGCTATATGTTAATGGACGTCCTATGACAGAGGAGTATGTAGCTGCCGTAAATGAACACCTTAATTTACAACAAGATTATACAGGACCTTACATGGCAATTACAGTTCCTAGCAATACGGCAACATTAAATATTGGTGGAGTTACTACCGAATGGGAAGATATTACTCTTGGAGGAGGTAATGATGTATTGATGGATGAAATTCGTGTTTGGAATGCTGCTTTAGATGATCAAACCATACGAACAGATTTTCGACGATTAATTAGTGGAAATGATAGTCGTTTAATTGCTTATTTACGAGTAGATGAAAATGTTGGGCAATACGCTTATGATTTATCTAGAAATGGTTTCGAGTACAATAAAAATCATGGACTATTATGGGGAACTTATACTTTAGAACCAAATAAAGTAACTTGGATTAATGGAGTGGGGAACATTCCTACAGCGAATCAATTGGGGGTTTTAGGAGTTAGTGATGAGAATGGAAACTATGAAATTAGCGGAATTCCTTATTCTGGAACAGGAGAGTCTTTTAATATCACTCCATTATTTGGACAACATAGATTTGATCCTGCGCAACAATTAATCTTTTTAGGCGAAGGATCAGAAGTGGTAAACAAGGTAGATTTTGTAGATGTATCGTCATTTGTTTTTAAAGGAAAAGTATTGTACGATACTCGTGATGTATTTCCTTCTTTTATAGCAGTAGATGGTTCAGGAATTGAAGGAGATACACAAATTAGCGGTCCGGGAATTTTAGACGAAGGATATAATTATTATCAAAAAGGATCAGAGAAATTCAGTAAAGGAGAATATTGGTATAACGATAATGGCACTCCAGATAATGATGCAGATGATTATTTAGAACGTTATGCAAGAATTGCTTCAGAAGGTGTAAATGTATATATCGACGGACAAATCGTTTTAGATGAAAATAATGTTCCTGTAACTTCAGATGCTGAAGGAAACTTTGAGATTAGTGTACCTATCGGAAATCATTACATTACCGTTAAAAAAGATGATCATGAATTTACATACAGCGGGCGTTTTCCTGCAGCTTCTGGAACCTATAAAGAGTTCTTTGAAGACGCTGTTGAGTCAGTAGTGTTTGTAGATCAAAGTCGTGTAACTTTAGTAGGTAAAGTTGTAGGAGGTGCTGTAGAAGGGCAAAAAGAAATTGGTTTTGGAGAAAATGGATTACATACAACTACTATTATTAAAGACGATGGCACTGAAGAAATACTAAACGTAAGTGCCAAGAATAATATAGGTATCGCTAATCTAACGTTAGACTATAAGCCTGTTGGTGGTACTGTTACCGATTATACAAGGTTTAATTTTTCTACTAACGAAGAATCTGGTGAATATAGAGTCGCTGTATTACCATTGAGTTATGAAATTAATCAATTAACTGGATTAAAAATTCCGAGTAATCCTACTTTATCACTATTGTCAGCGAATGAAGAGTTGAATTTATCGGATAATGTTCAGGCTATTACGCCAGAATTTACATATCAAGATGTTGTTTTAGCAACAGGAGTACCGTATCACTTTAAGAAAAGTTTTGTGTATCGTTCTACACCAGTACTCAGAGTAACTGCTCAAACTTCAGCAGAGACTATTGAGTTAGAAAACAGTGTAACAATAAGTACAGAAGGTTTTGTATATCCTGTTTATGAGCAATTTAGAGCGTATACCATTTCGTTAAGTAGTTTTGAAAGATATATCAATAAAGACAGCGGAGCAGATGTTGAAGATGTAGTACCTGTAGTAGATGGTGAATTACTAATTACAAACAACCTTGCTTTAGAAGGTACAGAACTTGTTAATGTTGATGCAGATGATCCGAGTATTACCAATTATACATTTAAAGCCGGCTTACCAACCGTATCTGCACCATATACTAAAACACTAAATATAAAGTATCGAGTAAACGGTGTAGATTATGAAGCTGAAAACTATGTGAATACAGGAATTATATTAGGAGGATTGTCAGATGGAAGTCAAACATTTATTACTGCAGCACCAGACACGCCAGATATTATTCTTCGAGATCCACCAGGTTCTAATAGTTCTGCTTCTATAAATGCTGGAGAAACAGTTTCATTTACAGTAGATAATAAATTTGGAGATAATCTTGGAGTAGCACAAAATGTAAAATTAATGCTAGGTGTAAAATTTGCAGCTGGTGGAGGTTTAGCTGGTCCTGTAATTGAATCTCAAACTACAGATAATGTAAATTTAGGAATTAAGTTCGAAAAGAGTTCTGTAACAGGAGATAAGATTACCAAAACATATACGTTCAATCAAACTATTTCTACAAGTAGTAGTCCAGAATATGTAGGAGCAGAAGGAGATTTATACATAGGACAATCTAAAAATTATTTCTACGGTTCGTATGATAATATACAAAGTTCAGCTACAGATATTACGAGAGATGGTTCTGCATTAGAATTGACAAATATAGATGGAGAAAGTCTTTTCATTAGTAAGCAAAAAGCAATGTATTTTGTAGAAGAACCTTCTGAAACATTTTTTGTATACTCACAGAAACAGATTTTAGAATCAGTAATTCCAGAATTAGAATTAATCATACAGAATCTTCAAGATGGAATTATTAGCTCAAGTGATGAAGGAGTACTTACAGAAGATGAATATGTAGAGCAAATTCGTCTTTGGAAAAAAGTAATACAAGAAAATGAGCGTGTAAAATACGGTGTTAAAAACAATCGTACTACTTATAGAGAAGGTTTAACAACCATTATTGAAGATTTCAACACGCAATTACAAAATCAACTGGACGAGAGTGATATTGATGAAGGTGTTCGTCAAGAGCTAACAGATAAATTAGAAGATTCTAATACAATTAAGAATTTATTAGAAACTAATTTTGAAGAAAATCTTTCTTTCGATGCAGGGGTCGGGTCTATTACACGAAGTATAGAAACGAGCATGGTATCCGATTCATCTTTAGATATAAACGTAAGATTAGATGAAAACTTTGCATTTGAATTTGGTTTTCAGTTAAATAAAATGGGAGTTATTAGTACTTCCACAGGTTTCTTTGCTCAAAATGATACAGCTAGTTTTTCAGAAAGTTTAAGCGAGACAACAAACATAAGTTATACACTTTCAGACAATGACCCTGTGAATCTTTTAAGTATTGATGTGGTGAATTTGTATGATGGAAATGGACCTGTTTTTAGTACTATTGGAGGAGTTTCATCATGTCCATATGAACCAGCAGAATTATCTCATTTTTACAATCATAGTACATATGACAGCAATGCAGCTACAATACCTGATTTAGCAGATGATGAGAGAGAAGAATTAAGTTTTGCAACACAAAAAGCAGAAGATCCATTAATTAGTGTTGAAGTAGCAAGTGTTAGTAATATTCCAGAAAGTCAGAAAGCAGAGTTTGTATTAAAACTAGAGAACAATAGTGATTTTACTACAGATGCAGCGAATTTTAACTTTTTCCAATTAAAAGTAGATAATAAAACAAATCCACATAATGCAATTATCAATTTAAGTCCAAACGGAAACGTAGTAAATGTACCCTATGGAGAGGCTGTGTATTATACATTAACATTAGAAAAATCAGTTTCAGACGTATACGATTACGAAGATATCAGGATAGCATTATTGTCTTATTGCGATCCTGTAAATGTAGGAGACGATGTATTTATTTCTGCACATTTTACACCTTCATGCTCTGAAGTAGCAGTAACAGCTCCGCTAGATAATTGGGTGTATAATATGGATACAGCTTATAATAATGACGGTTCTACGAATCCTTTAAATATAGATTTAACAGGTTTTAATACCACATTTAATAGTTTTCAAAAGATTGATTTAGAATATAGATTGGGAACATCTCCAACTTGGACAAGGTTACACACATATTATACTACTCAAGAATATTATGATGATGCAACGCTTGCAGGAGAGTCTAAAATTTCATTAATATCAGACGCAACGTTATCTTATGGTTGGGATATTGCAGCTGCTCAACTAATAGATGGTCAATACGAAATAAGAGCACGTTCTTCTTGTACAAATGATACGGAGTTTATTTCAGAAGTTATTAGTGGAACAGTAGATTTAAATGCACCGCAACGATTTGGTACACCATTACCAACAGATGGAATTTTATCGTCTGGAGAAGATTTAAAAGTAAGTTTTAACGAAACGATCTTCTATAATCCAGCGGTAAGTACTATCGAAATTAAAGGAAGTACAAATCAATTGCCTGTAGACAATAATGTTTCCTTGTATTTTGAAGGAGTTGATAATACAGCAGTAATTAGTAATCCTCGTATTACTTCTGGTGATCTTACAGTAGAGTTCTGGATGAAGAATGCTACAACTAATTCTTCGGCTACAATTTTACAACAAGAAGATGGAATGCAAATAGCGTTAAATAATGGAGAACTAAGTTTTACACTTGGCGGAATTACTACTAGCGGTGTTATAGCTAATGACGGATTGTTCCATCATTATACATTTACACATAAAAATAACACTGGCGAAATAGCAATTTATGAGGAAGATACAGAAGTAGCAAGAACTGCTGGAGTTGCAAATGTTTCGTTCTCAAATAACAATGCTATTGTATTAGGAGGAAATACCTTTATAGGAAATATACATTCACTTCGCTTTTGGAATAAATACTTGACATTAGAAGAAGCTTATGCAGATAGATTTAATCAATTACTAGGTAACGAAAGTAATTTGATTGGATATTGGGCAATGAATGAAGGTAGAGGAGCAATAGCTAAGGATTTGGCAAGGTTTAAACATGCGAGTATAAATGCAGATTGGGATATAAAACCCAAAGGAAATTCTTATGAGTTTGCAAACCAACAGTATTTAGAGTTGGATAATGTAGATTTTGTTCAGTTGACCGATGAAATGGATGCTACGATTTCTTTCTGGATTAAAACAGGAGTTTCTCAAAATGCTACTATTTTCTCTAACGGAAAAGGAGACGGAACAGATATTATACAGCCTAATGGAAAAACCAATAAATGGGCCATTAATATGAATACAGATGGAACCCTTTCGTTAGCTAGTGAAGGAGTTAATTATGCACTAACAAATAACTCTGTAGCAGATAACAACTGGCATCATGTAGCTGTATTGTTTAACAGAATCGGTTCTCTACGTACTTATGTAGATGCGGAGTTGGTTACTTCGAATGAAATTTCAGACATCGGAGGTTTCTCTGGAAATAAAATTTGGTTAGGAGCTAGAGGAAGTAAAGATTTATCAGGACTCGAAACAGTAGATCAGACTTTTACAGGAAATATAGATGAGTTCCGTTTATGGAATACGTTAAGAAATGTAGCACAAATTACCAGAGATCAATACAATGAAGTAAATGTAGAAAGTATTGGGTTAATGTTGTATGCACGAATGAATACACCTGATGTAGCTACAGGGAATGGACCTAGGTATTATCATGCATATACCAATAATACAATTATTCCAAGCAATGCTGTTTTAAGTACTGGAATGGTAAATTATGCAGACGATGTGCCTGCTATTAAACCAGAAAGAGATTTGGTAAAGTTTGAAGTAAGCAGAGTTATTAATGATGATGAAATGATTATTTCACCTATTATTACAGATTGGGCTTCTTTAGAAGGACAAATACTAGACATTACAGTACATCGTATGTTCGATGAAGCGAATAATATCCAAGAGTCTCCAATTACATGGACTGCATTTGTAAAACGAAATGAAGTAAGTTGGTATGCAGATGGATACGGTGCTGTTGTAGATGTTGTTAAAAATGATGGAGAAGCTACTGCTTTTGATATTGTTTTAGTAAACAGAGGAGGAAATGGTCAACCTTATACCATATCAAATATTCCAAGTTGGTTACATTTAGAGAGAACTACAGGAACTTTAGAACCAGATAGTAGCATTACAATCACAGCAACTATAGATGAAGAACTTTCTGCAGGTGAGTATTTAGAAAATCTGTATTTAGAAACCGATTTTGGTTTTGATGAAAAACTACAAGTAGAAGTAAGGGCTTTAGCAGCTTCTCCAGATTGGACTGTAAATTCAGATGATTTCGCTTACAGTATGAATATTGTTGGTAAAATAAAGATTGATGATGTATTATCAGTGGATCCATACGATCAAATTGCCGCATTTGTAGGTGATGAAATTAGAGGAGTAGCACATTTAGAATATGATGAAACTTTTCAAGAATACTTTGCCTATGTAACCGTATATAGCAATGTAACTTCTAACGAAAACATAACGTTTAGTATCTGGGATGCTTCTCAAGGACTTATTTTACAATCATCTATAGACGGAGAAAGTAGTTTGCCTTTTACCCAAAATATAGTAGTCGGTTCTTTAAGCAATGCTAAGATTTTTGAAAATACAGGTTTCATAAAACAAGATATAGATTTCAATCAAGGTTGGAGTTGGGTATCATTGAATGTAACAGATGCAGATTTTACAAATATCAATGCATTAACGGCAGACATGAATTTAAAAACAAACGATCGAATTTTAAGTCATGCACCATCAGAGTTAGAAGTATTTACTAAAAATAGCGGATGGTCTGGAAGTGTGAGTGATAATGGAGGCTTGTCTGTACATAAAATGTATAAAGTACAATTAAAGAAAGCACAAACATTAGAAATTGAAGGAACAGCTATAAATGTTTCGACTTGGAATTTTGATATTAAAATGAATTGGAACTGGTTACCTTATCCATTAACAACAAATCAGTTGGTAAACGAAGCATTGGCTAGTTTTAATGCGGTAAATGGAGACGTTATCAAATCTCAAAACTTATTTGCTATTTACGACGAGCAAACTGGTTGGAGAGGAACACTAAACTATATGGAAGCAGGAAAAGGATACATGATTTATTCAGGAAGCAACCAATCGTTTAATTATCCAACGTATTTAGGCAGAAGTCAAAACAGAAACTTTGATGCAACTAATGAAAAGATGAATGCTGAGTTTACAAAGTATCCACAAAATATGAATGCTGTTGTAGCTTTACCAGAAGGTTATGAAGAATTGTTTGTATACGATTTACAAGGAGTTTTAAAAGGTATAGCAAGCAATCAAAAAGTTGAAGAAAGGGAGTTGAGTTTCATAACTATTTATGGAGACATTCCAGAAACATTAGTATTCCATTTAGGTAAAGAAAATGTACAAATAGCCACAGAATACACTTTTGAGTTCAAAAGCAATGCAGTATTAGGAACAATTTCAGAACCTGTTGTAATACAACTTCCAGAGGATTCGTTACTTACAGATAATAAGATTTCTATATATCCGAATCCGTTTAATAACGAAATAGTAATTGCAGCAACTAATGTTGAAAGTAACAGAGATGTTCAGATTCGACTTTACAGTATTACAGGACAATTAGTATATACTGAAAAAGGAGTGTTTAACGCTATAACCAATTTGTTAAAAGTTACACCAGATATAGCAAAAGGAATGTATCTGTTACAAATAGAAACGGAAGACAATATCGTTAACAAAAGAGTTATTAAAAAGTAATCCCTATGATAGTTCCTAAACCAATTAAAAAAGGTTTGGGAGCTATTTAACTAAAACTGTACAAATCATGAAAAAACATATATATAGTACACTATTTCTAATGTTTATAGGAATACGTGTTTGGGGACAATCTCCTAACTGGACTGTAAACGAAAATGATTATGAACACACCATGTCGTTTGTTGCTTTTTTAAATGTAAATGGGAATAATCTAAGTAGTATAAACGATAAAGTAGCAGCCTTTGTAAATGGAGAGTGTAGAGGTATAACAAATTTAAGTTATAACAGTGCTAAAGACGCATATTATGCATACTTAACAGTATTTGCGAATGAAAGTGGCGAAAACATCACATTTAAAATGTACGATGCTGCTAGTGATATTATAGTAGATGCTGTGCAAACACAAACTTTTGAGATAGATCAACATTATGGTAATGTATTTCAAGCCTACAGTATTTCAAATCCTGCATTGAATACAGATGCTGAAATACTCAATATTAGTTTTGCTAATGCAACAATCACTTCTAAAACAATTTCTGAAGGAAGAGTAGAACTTATTGTAGATCAGCATATAGATATATCAGCTTTAGAAACTACGTTACATCTGAGTGGTGGAGCTGAAGCATTTTTAGAATCAGAAGAAGTTATTTCTAATGGAAGGATTTTAGATTTTAGCAATCCGATTACGTTATTAGTACGATCTGAAGATCAGTCATTAGTAAAAAAATGGGTTATAACCATAACGCAAAGTTCAGGAGCTGTTACTTATTATAAAAAGAATGCAGTTTGTTATAATGGAGGAGCAATTAAAGTGTTGTTTTCTTCAGATAACGAAGAGGTAACTTTATTTAAAAACGATAGTTTTTTAGCAACTCAAGTTATTACAAACGGAGAAACTGTTTTTAGAGATTTAACACCAGGAACCTACAAAGTAACTGTTGCAGGAAATAGTAAAGAAATAGAAATCATTCAAAAACAATAGAAAATGAAAACAATATTATATAGTTTCATGGTGGTAATTTTAATGTTTTTTACCAGTTGTGGAGGCGATGATGAAGTTAATGTAGAACCAGTTGAAGAAGATTCGGAAGAATTACTTGAAATTAGAATTGGTCCTCAAGACCGTATTTATATAAGATTTGTACACGAAGATGGAACTGAAATTTTACCAGATGAATGTATAGATCCTAACATTACGTATGGAGTAGCTATAGAATTACGATTGCATCAATTCCCATCAAGAGCTACAAAACCTATAGAATATACTGTAAATGGAGCATTGTACAATATGACTTTTAAACGTAATGGAATACAAGTAAATCCAATTCGATTAGAATTCAACCAAAATATAGCTCAGCTAGTAGCAACAGGAAGATATTCTGATATCATATATATAACAGATCAAGGAGATTTTGAATTGGTTGATTAAACTTACGACAAAAAAACTTTAGAAATAACTAGTAGTATACCTTGTAATGATTTAACGTTCTGTTTTACAGTTTTTAATAAGTTTTTTACAGCAAACTCAGCTATGAATAGCCTTTTCAAGATTTCTTGGAAAGGTTTTTTCATTGATAATTACTTATAAATACGCTGATAAAAACAATATTTAGTAATAAAAGTAAAGTTGCTTAGTCAATTAAATTTGTAATTTTGGGGTACCAATCTAACCCCCCGAGAATTACTAATGAAAAAAGTAATTGTATTATTATTCGCAATACTTTCGTTTTGCGCTTTTTCTCAAGAAGATTTTGATAGAAAAGTCATACTATTAAAGTCTAAAATCTCTAAAACAAAAGGAATAGAAAAACTTAAATTATTAGATAGTTTAAGTCGTTTTATCAGTGTAGATAAAGTCCAACATAATTTTGATTCTATTACTCAAGAAACTATAAATTATGCTTTTAAATTTAAAGATTACGATATTGTTTTCGATAGAACTTCAGCCTTAATTTTCTATTATGCTAACAGAATAAATAAACCCCGAAAAGCTGTTGAGGTTTTTAATGATTTTAAAAACAAACAGATGAATTATGAAGATAATGATTTGCTGGCTAGATTGTATACAAATGCAGGAGATGCTTATTTCTTTTCGGGTGAAATAAAAACATCGATTTCTATTTACAACAAAGCAGAAGATTTTGCATTAAAAGACAACGACAGTTCACTATATGCATCAGCAAGAACTTATAAAGCATCTGCTTATATTGATACAGGAAATTATGCTAAAGGAGCACAACTTCTTAATGAAACAGCAAGTTTTTTTACAAGAAAAAAAGATACGTTTAAATTGCTAGGAGCTAGAATTGAATTAGCAAATTTATATAGTAGAATAGGGTTTTATAAAGAAGCTGAAATAGAAAGAAATCAAATTATAAAAATAAAGAAGTATCAAGGTAAAAGAGCATCATTAATTCCTACGTTGTATAATGCAGCTATAGATGAAAATAAAAAGGGGAATCAACATAAACGTATTGAATATTTAGAAATAGCACATAAAAAAATAAATAATAATGAAGCCTTTTATTTTAAACCAATACTGTATTATGGATTGTTATCTGCATACTCTCAAAACGATAGTTTAGTAAAGGCGAAAAACTTTTTTCATTTTATAGAAGAAAACTACGGGACTTTAGAAAACATCCCTTACGAAGCTAGATACAGATCGTGTTTAGCAGATTATTATTTAGGAATAAAAAAGTTTAAAAAATCTAAAATAGAAGCAGAAAAAGCTTTGGCAATATTTTCAGGATCTAATGACGCAGAGGGAACATATCAATCTTATGAAAAACTAGCTAAAGCAAATAAAGCTTTAGGAGATTTTGAAAAAGCTTATGATTATTCATTAAAATATAGACACTCAAAAGATTCTGTAGATAATGTACAAAAAGCAAGGGCACTGTCATATTATCAAACGCTGTATGAAACGGAAAAACGTGATTTTAAAATAGCAAGTCAAGCTTCGGAAATTTCTCTATTAGGAACTCAAAATGAATTAAATAAACAACGAACATTAATAGGTATAGCTGGGTTATTAGCCTTGTTCTCGATTATTTATTTAACACGTTCTCGAAAGTTTGCAGTAACTAAAAAAGGATTACAAGAACAATTTTCTAGAAACTTAATTAATAGTCAAGAAGAAGAAAGATTAAGAATAGCAAGAGAGTTGCACGATAGTGTTGGGCAAAAATTAATGTTATTGTCTAAACAAGCTAAAACAAAAGGAGAGAATGACTTAAGTGATATTTCTGATAATACTTTAGAGGAGATTAGAAGCATAGCAAGAGGTTTACATCCTTCAAATTTAGAGAGACTAGGATTAACACAATCTATAAATGCTTTGGTTTATCATATGGACATGAGTACCGATTTATTTTTTACCGAAGAGATAGAGGTAATAGATCATATTTTAGACAAAGAAGCAGAATTACACCTTTTTAGAATTATTCAAGAAAGTTTAGCGAATATTATAAAGCATGCAGAGGCAAGAGCTGTGAAGATAAAGATTGCAAAAACAGCTAAAGATATAAAGGTAATGGTGCATGATAATGGTAAAGGATTTGATTTTGAAACTAAATTAAAGAATAAGAGTTTGGGATTAAAAACCTTATTAGAGCGTACAAAAATAATAGGAGCTATACTGCGTATCGATAGCAAAATTAATCAAGGAACCTTAATAACATTACAAATTCCTACGTTACATGAATAAAAAAGAAATCACAATAGTTACAGCAGACGATCATCCTATACTTTTAAAAGGATTGTGTGACGAACTAACTTCTAATGGATACAAGATTTTAGCACAAGCTACAAATGGTATTCAAGCCTTAGAACTTATTTTAAAAGAGGCGCCTGTTTTAGCTTTTTTAGATATAGATATGCCAATACTTAATGGATTTGAAGTTATTAAAATGGCAAGAGAGAAAGGAGCGAAAACTAAGTTTATTATTTTATCTTTTCATAAAGAGCCCTATTATATTGTTCAAGCCAAAGCATTTCAAATTGATGGCTACCTATTAAAAGAAGATACCTTTTTTGAAATAGAGCATTGTATAGATCAAGTATTACAAGGGAACACTTACTTTAGTAAATCTATAGACAAAGAACCAATTCAGTTTGCTTCTGAAGAGTTAAAAAAACTAAACCTTTTAACACCATCTGAATCTAAAATACTAAAAATGATAGCGAAAGAAACTTCTAATAAAGAAATTGCAGATATGTTATCGTTATCCGTTAGAACCATAGAAAAACATCGTAGTAATATCATCGATAAATTAGGTCTTCAAAAAGGGAATAACACATTAACTAATTGGGTTTTACTGAATAAAAATGTTGTTTTAGCTCAATAAATAGTCTAAGTGTTAATACTTGTTTTATACGAGCTAACTCTTATTTTGTAAGAAACTAGATAGTTATAAATTGCCTTGAGTTCCTATAGAAACGAACATTGCAAATAGTTATATCCCATAGTAATCATACGTATGTAAGAGAAATAAAAGAACTTCTTATAAAGCAGGGAGCTGAAAGTATTCAGGTATTTAATAACGGATTTAAAACCTTGCAATATATTATAGAAAACTATTCAAAATTAATATTAATTGAAGAGGAATTACCAGGGTTGAATGCAAAGGATATAAAAAAAGCATTGTTATTCAAAGGAATCAAATCTATGGTAATAACCATCAAGTCAGAAAAAGAGATTTATAATTTATTTATAGAAAATACAATTATTACTGTAGATGAAGTATTGTCTTTATTTAAATCTCAAATTAATAAATAAAAAGCTCCACAAAATGTGAAGCTTTCTTGTTAGTTTATACAGATAAATTTTGAATCAACTTATGCTTTAGATTTCTACCAATTAGAAGAAAGAAAATTAATCCTGTAATTAAAAGCATTAATAAAGAATTAAACCAAACATTGTTTGTGACTCTATTTTTATAAACATACTTAGGTAATTCATTATAGTTTGCCACAGTAAATTTCTCTTGTTTAAAAAGCATAGGAACTAAATAATTTCTCCATGTTTCTGAAAATTCGAATACTTGTTTCTTATAATCATTATAGTGTTTTTCAGATGTTCCTGCGATATTATTTAGCGACTGCTGCATTAAAATAGCTGGAGATATAAATTTAAACATACCAATTAAACGTTGCTGTTTTTGTAATTGAGAATCGTAAGCAGCTAATAAAGGTTCTGCTTTTTCTTCCATTACCTTCTCAGAAGCAAAATATTTATGCCAAAAACTGAATTTTTGATCCGTATTATCTTGAACTAGTTCTGGATGATTACGTAAATATTCATTCAGAATATCATTTTGCTTTTCCTCATTTTCCTTTTTTATCTGGCGAATTTCATTAACCATTTTTAAACGAGAAGGAGTCGGATATAAAGAATTACCTATTTGATTAATCGTTGCAGGTAATATCAAAACAATTAACAGCCAAATACCAACTAATGTTAAGGCATTTTTAGATGAATTATTAATCTTAATATTTACAATGGCAGCAATAACAAACCAGAATAAAATATATCCAGCTAGAATAAATGTTAGTGCCAATAATTTTGATGGATAGCTAAAAGCAGTACCAGAAAAAACAGCAATAATTACAAATAAAGTAATTACTGTTATAATTGTAAAAATAATATATCGAATAAACATTTTTTGCAGTAACCAAGTAACAATAGATATAGGTTGCGTTCCCAATAAACGAAGTGTTCCTAGTTCTTTTTCCTTAGATAAAATATTGAAAGAAAAAGCAATAATTAGTAATGGTAAAATATAAATAATAACAAAAGCTAAATCAAAATTACCAAAGAGTAATTGTACAGGATTAACCATTTCAGTATAATCTAAAGCAAAGTTATTTCCATAAACGGTTGGACTTTTAAAGTGTGTGTACATATCACTTTGTCCTGTAGATAGAAAAGATAAAGCTTCAGGTTGCATAATTGCTAAACGTGGATGTCTATTCCCAACAGCCATTGGTTCAGATGGTAATTGCCAATAAGGAAGCGAAACTTTTTCTCCTTTTTCTATTTTAGTCAATGTAGCTAGCATTACACTGTCTTTTTGATGCAAATCTTCTTGCATTTTAGAAATGTCGTCGATTCTTTTTGTTACATTTTGTTTACCATTAAATGTGGCAAATGCAAAGAATAAAACAATACTGATAAGTAAAAATGTAAGCCAGTTACTGCGCAGTAATAGCTTGATTTCGTACAGTAAATTATTAGTAAACATAATTTATATTTTTTTTGAAGAGATAATTAAACCAATAAAAGGGATGAACAACCAAAGAAGTATAAACAATAAGTTTTGTGCGTTTTCATCCAAAATTTGCGATAATGTAGGTGGAACAAAATTAAACTTAGGAAGTTTTGCAAATTTATCGGCACTCATTTTATAACTCCATTCTCCTGTTTTGGAATTATCTTTAAAGTCATAGTTTAAAAAACGTTGTTTTTCAATGCGATATTTTTCAGCTGCTTTGGTAAATTTCCAGTGTAAATTATCACTAGTATTTGCCACATCCATAGATAAAAATCGAACAGGAATAAATGGTGAAATAAACGATAGTTTCTTATACAAATCATTTTGCTCAATTGCTATTCGGTTTAAAATACCATAATGCTTTTCGTAAATTTTAGCTTCATGTTCTTCTCCTTTTTGCATTCTATATGCATCGTAATTAAAAGGTAATTTTTGAACGCTATCTACACCATATTCTTTTAACGTTTCTTCTTCTAATTGTTTAGCAGCTTTATTCCAAGGATTATGACCATCCAATCCATACTTCTTATCCTCAGCAATTCGTGCATTGAATTCTGATTTTGAAGGATAAGGATGCATGTTATTTGCAACATTAGTAGCTATTTTAGGTGTAATAAAACTAAAGATGATCCAAATAACTAAACTAGATACCAAAGACATTCCAGAAGAATTGCTCCACATGGAAATTAAAACAGTAATAGTTGTTATAATTAAATAATAAAATGAATATGTAATAAAAAGAAATAGTAAACTATTCCATTCAAAAAATGCTAAATTTTCTAGGTTAGATAGCGCAAGACCAATAATTAAAAAAATAATTGCAGTTAGTATAAAAACTGGAATAAAAGTAGCGAGCCATTTGCCTAAAGCTATTTTTATAGGAGAAACTCCTTGACTTTTTAATAGTCTAAATGTTTGAAGTTCTATTTCTTTAGTGTATGAGTTATATCCTATTAAAATGATAAGTAGCGGAAACAAATAAATTAAGACAAAGTTTATAGAAAGTGTTCCAAACCTAGCTAAACTTGTTTGATCACTAGCTTCATTAAAGGAAGCTTCATTTCTTTTATGAGCTTCCAGAAAAATTGTATTTCCTGTATATTTTGTAACTCCGTAATCAAAAAGAGATAGTGCAAATTTTGGTTTAAAAGCATAAGTTCCGTAGTGTGCAGCAGAATGCGGATTTTTATCTCCTTGCGTTTCCCAAATAGCACGTTCTTTATCAACCGACTCTATATATTGCTGATTGTTTTTCTTATACTGATTAATACTTGTAACAGTAGCAATTAATAATAGAACTAACGAAATAATCATTGCTATTTTAAAACGACCATCTCTAGTTAACTCTTTAAGTTCTTTAAAAATTATGTTCTTCATATTAACTTACATTTTTAAAGTTCATAATATCTAAATAGATACTTTCAAGCTCTTTTAAAGAAAGTTCAGATGAGTTTGAATAGTTTTGTAGTGTTCCAGAACGCATAATTCCAATATGTGTACTTACTTCTTTAGCACGGAATAAATCATGAGTAGCCATAAGTACAGCTACGCCATCATTTTTCATTTTAGTAAGTAGCTCCATAAATTCATTACTAGATTTTGGATCTAATCCAGAAGTTGGTTCATCCAATAACAAGACTTTAGATTCTTTTGCAATGGCTAATGCAATACCAACTTTTTGACGCATTCCTTTTGAAAAAGTTTTTACGCGTTTTTCATGAGCTTCTTCTTGTAAGTCAGCTTCAGATAAATATAATTTCAATTCGGTTTTGTCAAATTTCTTACCAGAAAGTTTTGTGAAATAATCTAAATTTTCAACAGCACTTAATGTTGGATATAACATTAAATTCTCAGGAATGTAAGTAAGAGAGTTTTTTGTTTTAATAGGGTTTTTAACAACGTCTAAACCATTAATTTCTGCGATTCCAGAAGTAGGCTGAATAAAATTAAGTAATAAATTAATTGTAGTCGATTTTCCTGCTCCATTTGCTCCTAGAAGGCATAATATTTCTCCCTCATTTACATGTAAGGAAAGATTGTTAACAGCAGTAAAGTCACCGTATTTCTTAGTGATGTTTTTTGTAGTTATCATAGTGTAGGTTGGTTTAATAAAAAGTGCTTATAACAAATAAGATAATAAGCAAAACTCTCATTAAAAAACATCGTTTTTTAATGAGGAATATTTTAAATAATTGTAATAATGTTACATGCAGATTGCAGGCGGAGGCCGGCTAAATAACTCGTTGTGCTCATATTTGGTTATAAAAGCATAAGAGTATGTAGAAAATGATTGCTCATTATAATCGTGAAAAAACTGTTGTTCAAATGAAACAAAGTTTTCAGTAGATATATGCGTTTTGTTAGATGTAATTACATACTCACAGATTTCACAATCATCATAATGATCGTCATTATGTGTTAGTATATGAAGACCAACAAGTTTTATACCGATAAATAATACCAGATAAAACAGAGTGATATGTTTTTTATAGTTTTCCAAGAAAAAAAATAAACTAAAACAATATTAACGAAAAAAAAGTCAAGCTTAAGTTTTTAAATGGACTTTAACTAAAAATGAATTTTAAATTAAAGGTTTTTACAAAGCCACACCAACTAAGATACCAACACCAACACCAGCAATTCCAATGAGTATTTTTTCAAACACACGTTTTCTTCGCTCACGTTTTGTTGCTTTTTCAATTAAGTCTAAGCTGTTGTTTGCTTTTTCAAGACTGTTTAATGTAAAATCTAAGGCTCTTTGCGTATTGGTTAACGTAAGTTGTGTTTTTTCATATACAACCTGATCCAAGCTATCTGTTTTTGTAAAATTAATTTTTAAACGACGCTCTAAATCAATATTTCTACGAAGCGTAGCACTGTATTTTTCTATAAGATCCTGAGTCATTTTATCTTTATTAATAGTGCTTTGGTATACATTTTTAATAGCTAAAAACGATTTTTTATTCACTAAAAATATCTCAGGAGTTTTAAATAGATATACACTATCCTTTTTTACTTGAAGTGGCTCTCCAATATGATTAGCGTAAGAAGCAGGAATTTCTATAACTCTAACAGAATCTCTTACTTGGCTAAACATCGCAGTAGTAAGAAGTACAAAAAATATAAAAAGTAATTTTTTCATGATTTCTAATTTTATAACAATATCAAAATTTATTGATCTAATCCGAACAAACGATCTAATAACAATCGATCTTTTATAAGTTGATCATTTGTGAATTTTATAGAATCTTTAATACGAACTAACTCTTCCCAGTCTTTAGCATTCTTTTTCCTAAATGCAAATATTAAAGAATCTCGTTTATGAATAATCAAATCTTTTTGAGCTCTCATTTTTTTAAATTCCGTTTCAGTATTTTCTAACTTTTTTTGTAAAGTAGTTATAGTTTCTTTAGAGGTTTTTAACTCTTCTTTTGCATTGTCAACTTCCGCAGCTATAACTTTTAAGTTAGAGCTAGATTGGAAAGAGAAATAGAAAATGATAATTAAAAATACAAGAGCAATAATTTGTAAAATAACATTGATATTTACTTTTTTCATTGGTTTTAGATTTTAAAAGTTGAAGGAATTGTAATTCGTACTTATAAAAAAAGTTGGGATACTGTAAAATTATAGTATTTTATTCCAATCAAATGCTGGACCAATATCCCATTTCCCTGAAGATCTATAATTTACATGAGAAGTAATACCTTTAAAATTAACTAGCTCATATTCAGGTACAATATCATATCTTTTATCTTCAGGTAAAAGTACCTTAGGTATATTATACTCTGCAGTTAAATAAGAAAGTAAAATTTGTAAACTTTCGTATTGTTTTGCTGTAAAAGTAGCAAAATACTGTTCACCTCTATATGGAGTGTCTAGTTTGGTATACAGTTGAGTGTCATTTATATGGCAGTAAATATCATTATCATTATATACCGTAACAAGATAATCTCCAATTCTTTTCAAAAAACCAATATTAGATAATTCTATTGCAATAGTTCTTTTACTACTATTGGTATTTCCTCCAACCGCTCCAGAACCTAAATGGTACGACCAATAGGCAGAAGACCATAAGTTGAGAATATTCCCGTTTCTAGCAATAATAAAAGGAGTAGATACATGATAGTTAGGTCTTGATAAAGAAGCAACATCTCCTTTTAAATAACCAGCTGTATAATGTAATACAATCTGTGTTTTTGTGTTTTTTTCTTCATAGTAAAACGAAGCATCATTGTTTTTAGGTTTACAGTGTATGTAAGACATTGCTTCGTATGTTCCTTTAATTGGAACACTCATCTTTGTTAAAATAAATTCTTTTCTGTCTGAATCTCTCCCTGTTTCAAAAAAAGTTTTTTCGTGGTTAGCAATACTTGTAGCTTTCATTTTCTTTTTAAATTAATTTGGTAATTGGTATTCTAAGCAAAATTATTACCTGTAAATATATAAATTATTATTTGCCAAATTCAAAAGAGTGTATAATTATAAGTTTTTAAAAGATGAAATTATTTGATTTAACATCTTATTAATAATCAGAACATAATTGTTTAAAAATGATGATATAGATACTTTATATTTGCTCTTGAAAAGTAATATAGGATGAAGTTAAAAGAGAAAATACTCTATACCTCTGTAGAATTATTTAATGAATTTGGAATAGCAAATATTTCACCCAATAAAATAGCTGAAGAGTTAGATATAAGTGTAGGAAACCTAACATATCATTATAAAAAGAAATCAGATTTAATCGAGGCTATTTTAGATATTATGATTGTAAAATCTTCTGATTATTTCCAAATAAATGAAGATCCGACTGCTTATGATTATGAGGTTATTAGGCTGAAGTTCGTCAAACTACAAGCAACATTCAAGTTCTTTTTTAACGACATGGTTTTTATAACTCAAAAATATCCTAAGGTAGCAGAGCGATTTAAAGAATTAACAATTGAACGATTTAAGCATAGTAAAGCGCTTATTGATTTGTTCATTAAAAATGGAGTTTTAAAGAAAGAAGGAAAAGGAACAAGATATAGTTATTTATTACAAAACTTGTGGTTGGTTACTACTTTTTGGATTTCACAAGAAAAAACAGTAGGTAGAGATATAGAAGGACTAAATAATACTAGTAAAGAAATTGTTTGGAGTTTAATATATCCTTATTTAACAGAAAAAGGTAGAGAACAATATGAAATGTATATTAATATAGAGCCTAACTAAAAAAGTTTAGTCAGATGTATGTACTTTTATTGTAATGATTAAAAAACTAACATTACTATTTTTTTTATGTTTTCAATTGTATGTTGTGTTTCCTCAAGATAGGGATACATTGTTTGTGCAATATGAAAAAGATTATAAAACTACAAAAACAGATACTGCTCGTTTGCAAAGCATTATTAAGCTAGGAACTTATTTAATTACTAGAGATTTTAAGCAAGCAGAACAATATTTTAATGAAGGCATAGCAATTATAGAAAATAGTGAAACAGATTTAGAAAACTATAACGCTGAAATCAATGTACATCTTGGAGTTATTAATAGAAGAAAAGCATCTTACGATAAAGCATTGGCTTATTATTTAAAGGCACTTAAATATTTCGAAAAAGTAAAAGATACTTCTAAAATAGGCGATGTATACCATAATATGGGACTTGTTTTTAGATATCAAAGGTTACATAAAAAAGCAATTACGAATTATAAAAAAGCGATTGCATTAAAAAAGAAAGTAAAAGACACCTTTGGAATTGGAGCAGGGTATAATATGTTAGGTGTTTCCTATCGTCAAAATAATCAATTAGATTCTGCACTTATAAGTTATGAAAAGGCGGAGTATTTGTTTAGAGCAATCAACAATAAAGAAGCCGTACATGGTGTGTACGGTAATTTAGGAGCACTGTATGGTTTTCAAAGAAAGTTTGATATTTCATTACCTCTAAAATTTAAAAATTTAGCCTACTATAAAAGTATTGGTAAGCAATTGTCTATTTGTGTAGAATATTTTAATATTTCTAATGATTATAAAAGAATGAAGAACTATGAATTATCATATGTATATGCAGATTCTTCATTACAAGTGGCACTCAAACAAGATTTTAAAGAACGAATATCTAAAGCATATTTAAGAAAAAGTTTTTTAAGTGGAAAATTAGGAAATTATAAAAATGCCTATAATTTTTATAGAAAATTTAACCGTTATTCAGACTCTATTTTCAATATAGAAAACGCGAAAAAATTACAAGAACTAGAATTACAATATAAATTCGATAAAGAAAAATCTGCTTTAGAATTACAAAACAAAGCAGAAGCTTCTAAAAAGCAATTGTACCTAGTATTACTAATTTTAGCTTCCATTAGTATTATCCTAATTGGATTTTTACTAAGAAGCAATTATCTTCAGAAAATAAGACTCACGCAAATGGAGTTTGAACAAGAGCAAGAAAAGTTGAATAAAACATTACTCACAAAAGAAAATGAGATAAAACAATTGATTGCTGACAATACAATGCGATTAAAGTTCAAAGAAGAATTAATCCAAAGTATAAAGAAAGAATTAGTTCAAGAAGAATCAATACAAACAAAAAACAAACTAAACTCATTAATTACGCAACTGCAATTACAAATCACTACAGAAAAAAGAAGAGATGGTTTACAACAAAAGATTAATGAGATTAATGAAAATTTCGACACTACACTAAAAGAGAAATTTCCTGAGCTTACAAAAGGGGAAAGAGAAGTGTGCGCTTTGTTGCGTTTAGACTTATCTATTAAAGAAATTATGGTTGTACGTAATGTAACAATCGACTCTGTGAAGTCTATGAGACGAAGAATTAGGAAAAAAATGAATATTCCTGTAGAATTTACAATTGAAGACTATATAAAAAAGCTAGATTGAAAACTTTGAAAGCTAGTTTGTTATAAATTATTTTATTTTCTGACACTTTTTGACACTGTTAAAAAAGCCAATTTTTACAAGCTTTCTTATACATTTGTCGTCGAAGACTTACCGCTTCTTAACACACAATGTTTCCCCCCAAGATAAGTATTCACTTATCTTACAAAAAAAGGCTTTTCCGCAAGGGAAAAAGCCTTTTACTTTTTTAATTAATTTGTTAAAGGCGACTTAAATTTGTGAAATTAACGTTAAATAAATATATATTTGGCTTTTAAATTTGTTGAATGGAGAATATACGTAAAGGTGTAGCAGTAATAGTATTGCTTTTTGTAAGTTTTTTTTCATACACACAAGAAACGTTACCAATTTACCAAGATTATTTATCAGATAATGTGTATTTGGTTCATCCAGCAGCAGCTGGAGTAGGAGAGTGTGGAAAAATTAGATTAACAGCAAGAAGTCAGTGGTTAGGAGTAGATAATGCACCACAACTACAAACCTTAAGCTTTCATGCTAAGGCAGGAGAAGACTCAAAAGCAGCATACGGAGTCATACTTTTTAATGATAAGAACGGGTTTCATTCCCAAAAAGCAATTCAAGGAACTTATGCTTATCATTTAGATTTAAATAGAGGAAATGCATTTAATCAACTTTCTTTTGGTTTGTCGTTATCGGCGGTTCAAAATGAAGTAGATCAATCTACTTTTGCTGGAGATCCTCAGGTACAGCAAATCATAGAAAGTAGTTTTTATGTAAATGCAGATTTTGGTATGGGGTACCACTATGGTGGATTTTCGAGTTACTTAACAATTAAAAACATCTTTTTATCTGCAAAAGATAACTTAACCTCAGAGTTTGATGCTTTAGATTTAAGAAACTATATTTTAGGAGCGGGATACTTTTTTGGAGACAAAACAAAGTTACAGTACGAACCTTCTTTAATGTTTCAATACAAAGAACAAACACAGGAAAAAATACTTGATCTTAATGTAAAAGTATACAAGACTCTTAAAAAGTCACAACTTTGGTTAGGGCTTTCATATAGGACGTCGTTTGATGGAAATACTTTTGAAGATGCTCGTTATTTTTCTCCAATTTTAGGAATTAATTTTAACCGATTCATGGTATCGTATACTTATACGAAACAGTTTGGAGAAATCTTATTTTCTGATACAGGATTCCACCAAATTTCTTTAGGGTTGAATCTATTATGTACTAAAAGAAGATTGGCAGCCTGTCCTAATATTAATGGACAATTATTCTAGAAAAAGCGTTCTTCAATTACTACAGAAGGATAATCTTTCAAGATGTTTTCTAATGTAGTTTTGTTATTATTTATATAAAAGAAATTAGAAGGTGTTGTAGCAAGAGAATCATTTAATAGATCTCTTTGTAGCAACACTTTTTTGGTTTGTTTAGCAACAGCTTCTCCAGAATCTATAATTTGAATATTATTACCGATAATTTCTTTAATCTTTGGAATCAAGTAAGGATAATGCGTACATCCTAACACCAAACAATCTACCTCTTCTTGTACCATAGGCGCAAGGTAAGAAGTAAGCAATTCATGCATTTCTTGAGAATCGATTTTATTGTTTTCAATCAACTCTACTAAGCCTTCCCCAACTTGTTCAATAATTTGAACTTCTTTATCAATATTGGAAGAAGTTTTTTCAAAAAGCTCACTGTTTAATGTTCCTTTTGTAGCAAGAATACCTATTTTTTTTGATTTAGTGAGAATAGAGGCAGGTTTAATAGCTGGTTCTATTCCTATGAAGGGAATCGAATAATTCGCTCTTAAATAGCTTATAGCATTTGTTGTAGCAGTATTGCAAGCAACTACTATCAGTTTGCAGTTTTGAGCAACTAAAAACTCGGTATTTTTAATAGACAATTCTAAAATTTTTTCTTTGGACTGTTGTCCATAAGGTGCATTAAAACTATCTGAAAGATAAATAGTTTCTTCATTTGGTAATAATGCATGAATTTCTTTCCAAATAGAAGTACCTCCAATTCCAGAATCAAAAATACCAATAGGTTGTTTTTTAGTTACAGTAGTAGTATGCATAGTACAAAAATAAAAATCCTGCTTTTAAAAGCAGGATTTCATATAATGTTTTATTATTTGTCTATATTGTTAAGATTAGAAACCTAATTTAGCTTTTACAGCGTTGTAGATATCTTCACCTTTTTCGAAAACTAATAAACCTTTACCTGGAGAAGCATCGAATACATAAACAATATTCTTTTCAGCAGCTACAGCTTTAATTGCATCTTCAGCTTTCTTAAGAATTGGCACAGTTTTCTCTTGGTATCTCTTAGCCATTTCTTGGTTCATAGTTTGCTCAGCTTGAGCCATTTTTTGTCTATCTTGTTGTACTTCGATTGCTCTTTGTTGGTTTACTTCTTGAGTTTGAGTTTTTCCTTCTGCTTCGTATTTTTTTACTTTAGCTTCAAACTTCTTGAACATACCTTCAATATCGTTTCTGTATGTAGTTCTTAATTTCTCTAACTCAGTTTTCAAAGCTTTTGTTTCAGGCATTTCAGCCAATAATTTATCGGTATTAATGTGTGCTATTTTCTGCGCATTCACCACACCACCTAAACCAACCGTAAAAATTGCAACTAATAATAACGTTTTTAAATGTTTCATGTCTGTTTTAATTTAAATTTTTATGTTCTTCTTTCGTGTTACTAATTTGTCTTTTGATCGCTAGCGTCATCTCCTTTTTTCTTCGCATCTTCTTCCTGCTTCTTTTTAGCCGCTTCTTTCGCTTTTCTTAAAGCATCTTTCTTCTCTTTTAACAATCTGCGTTTTTCTTCTCTTGCTTTTAAACGCGCCTGTCTTTTTTCTTCAATTTGCTTTAATTTTTTCTCTCTTTCAGTAAGCTTCTTTTGTTTAAGAGCTTCTTTCTTTGCCGCTCTTTCTTTAGCTTCTTCAGAAACACTTTCTTTGTCTAATAATTTTTTTCTTTCAGCAAGTTTATCATACTTAGCTTGCTTTTTCTGATCTATGTTTATAAGCTTTACAACTAGTGGGCTAATATCGTGTTTTTTATTAGAATATAACATGATTAACTCGCCAGATTTATCAAAGACAAAGTCATATTTTTTCCTAGAAGCTATGGTTTGAACTGCATTGTAAACCTGGTCTTGAATCGGCTGAATCAATGTTTTTCTCAACATAAACATATCACCATTAGTTCCAAAATATAAAGACTCTAATTTTCTTAAAGCTTCTTGTTTTACAAGGATATCTTCTTCACGTTCTTCTATGATATCTTGAGTAAGAATTGCTTTTTCGTTAGATAAATCAGTTTTTAATACTTCAATAGCTCTAGCTTCTTTATCTAAATTAGCTCTCCATTTTGCAACCTTATCGTTCAATGCATTCTGGGCTTCAATATACTGCGGAATATTCTGTAGAATAAAGTCCATATCGATATAGGCTATTCTCTGATTTTTTTGCGCAGTAATAATGCTTACAGTAAGTAAAAGAACGAGTGTTAAAATGTTTTTTTTCATCTTTATAATGTGTTAAGAAAAAACCGTGCCAAAAGACATACACATTACAAATGTATGCTTTTAGAATTGTCTTCCGATAATAAAATGTGTTTGCCAACCAGATTTCTGTGTAAAACCAGGTAACGGATCGAATCCATGTGCAAAATCAATACCTAGTAAACCAAATGCAGGCATAAATATACGAATACCTAATCCAGCAGAACGTTTCAATTCAAACGGATTAAATGTACTAAAATTGTCGTAAGCATTACCAGCTTCTAAAAATCCTAATGTATAAATAGATGCAGATGGTTTATCTGTAATCGAATAACGTAATTCTAATTGAAATTTGTTATAGATTGATCCTCCTTCAGTAGAAGAAATTCGGTTATTTTCGTAACCTCTTAAACCTATAATTTCTCTTCCGTCTAATTGTCCTTGTGCAATACCATCTCCACCTACAAAATAACGTTCAACAGGTGTTAAACCTAATTCGTCATTATAAGTTCCTAAATATCCCATTTCAAAATTAGACATCAATACTAATTTATTAGCTAAAGAAGTATACCAAGTACCTTTTGCAGAAACTTTATAGTACTCTAGCCACTTGTATCTGTCAGCTAAAAAGTCTTGTCTTTGCTCAGTAGAAAGGTTTGATGGTTCGGTTAAATCTTTTCCATTAAATAAAGAATAAGGAAGTGTAGCCTTAGCTCTTAATGTAAATTGAGATCCATAAGTAGGGAAAATTAAACTTGGTCCAGCAGAGTTTCTACTTAAAGTAACTGAGTATGCTAAATTGTTTAAATCTCCATTATTTAAGATGGCGTTAGAATTTCCTACACGATATGGGAAATTGTTTAAGCCAATTCTTTGGTAACTGATGTTTTGAGATAATTGAAAGAAATCATCTGGCCACTGTAAACGTTTACCTAATCCAATAGAAGCTCCAAAAATATCTAAACTCTGACTTCTATCTACAGTATTATTTCTAAAGTCAAATCTATATTGATTTGAGAAATAAATAGAGAATGATAATGATTGTGGTCTTTTACCACCTAACCATGGCTCTGTAAACGATAAACTATATGTACTGTTAGTTCTACTTGCTTGTAAACGTAACGATAAACGTTGTCCGTCCCCCATTGGTAACGGAGTATAAGCATCTTTGTTAAAAATGTTTCGTAAAGAGAAGTTATTAAATGATAATCCTAAAGTACCAATAAAAGATCCTCCACCAAAACCACCTTGTAGTTCTATTTGACTTCCTCCTTTTTCTACTACAGAAAATTCAATATCTGCAGTTTTATTTTGATAATCAGGTTTTACATCTGGAACAACATTAGCATCAAAGAATCCTAATTGTCCAATTTCACGGATAGAACGAATAATGTTTTGGCGACTAAATAAATCACCAGGTTTTACTCTTAATTCTCGGTAAATAACATGATCATTTGTTTTATCGTTTCCTACAACAGTTACTTTACGAATTGTTGCTGGTTCGTCTTCTCTAATTCTTATTTCTACAGTAATAGAGTCATTTTTAACTTTAGTTTCTACTGCATTTACAGAAGAGAAAAGGTATCCATTATTATGATATAAGGTTTGAATGTCTTGTGAGTCTGGTGTTCCATCTCCAGAAATACGCTCTTTCAAAACTTTACCATTGTATACATCTCCTTTGTCAATTCTTAAAAATTGCTTTAATTCTTCATCAGTATACTTTTTGTTACCTACAAATAAAATATCCGCAAAACGGTATTGACGTCCTTCTTCAAGTTCTATTTCTAAGTTAATAGTATTGTCTTCGTTCCAAGTAAGTCTATTATTTAAAATACGAGCATCTCTAAAACCTAATTCGCTATATCTTTCTAAGATACTTTCTAAATCTTCTTTAAAATCATCTTCAATATACTTAGAAGATTTCCAAAAACGACCTAAGAACTTTCTTTTGGTATTTTTCATAATACCTCTTAGCTTACCATCAGAAAGTGCTTTATTTCCAACGAAATTGATGTTTTTAATTTTAATACGATCTCCTTTATCGATATGAATAAACATATCAACAGAATTAGTATCTGTAGTATCTTTTTTAGTATTTAAAGAAACTTTTGTTTTTAAGAAACCTTTATCTGTATATTTTTTCTTGAAGTAATTTCTAGTAGTAACGATTAGGTTGTCTGTTAACTGTGTTCCTTTTTTTAATTCAGCCTCTTTTTTAAGTTCTCGAGCTTTCGATTTTCTAACTCCAGTAATAGAAACATCATTAAGTTTTGGCAACTCTGTTACATCAAATTGTAAGTATACAGTGTTTCCATCTATTTTAGAAAGGTATACGTCTACTGTACTAAACTGTTTACTTTCGTA
Source organism: Tenacibaculum amylolyticum (assembly GCF_964511145.1). Taxonomy (NCBI): domain Bacteria; kingdom Pseudomonadati; phylum Bacteroidota; class Flavobacteriia; order Flavobacteriales; family Flavobacteriaceae; genus Tenacibaculum; species Tenacibaculum amylolyticum. Next base: position 233,835 of record NZ_CAZEFZ010000066.1, on the reverse strand, counting down.
TAATTTTTTAATTGCACTGGTTAACTTATCTCCAGGTAACTTAATAGGTTGCCCATCTATTAAACCAGTATATACTTTTACAGTAGGTTCAGAGAACTTTTGTAATCCAGTAACCGTAAAACCACCAAGGATATATTCTTTACCTTTTTCGTAATCGATTTTACCTGTTGGTTTAGTAACAGGATTAAGAGTGTCTTTCTTTATATTGTCAATTGGCTTTGTGCCAACATTGGTGGTGTCTTTAGGCGTGTCTTGTGCGTTTGAAGTCGCTGCAAGGGCGAAAAATAATAGTAAAAATAATAAGTTTTTATACATCGGTACCAATCTGTTCACTTGTCTTTCCAAATCTACGTTCTCTATTTTGATAGTTTATTATTGCTTCGAAAAGATCATCTTTTCGGAAGTCAGGCCATAAAACATCTGTAAAATACAGTTCAGCATAGGCCATTTGCCACAATAAAAAATTGCTGATTCTTTGCTCCCCACTTGTTCGAATCATTAAATCAACGTCGGGCAAATTAAATGTATATAAATGATTATTTATAACTTTTTCGTCAATTTTTTTTACATCAATTTCGTTATTAACAACTTTTTTAGATATGTTTTTGATAGCGTTAACAATTTCTTCCCTAGCACCATAACTAAGGGCAAACGTTAATGTAATCGTAGTATTTCCACTTGTTTCGTCAATAACTTCTTGAAGTACTTTTTGAGCTCTTTTTGGAAGTTGTTCAGTAGCACCAATACTGTTTACTTTGATTCCATTTTTATGAAAATCTGGTAATTCTTTCTTTAAAGAAGAGATTAATAAACTCATTAAAGCATCTACTTCTAGCTTAGGTCTATTCCAATTCTCTGTAGAAAAAGCATATAATGTAATAAACTTTGTACCTATATTTGCAGAAGCAGCAACAGCTTCTCGTACAGCTTGTAATGCGTTTCTGTGTCCAAAAACACGTTGCATTCCTTTCTTTTTGGCCCATCTACCATTACCATCCATAATAATAGCAATATGGTTGGGTACATTGTCTAAGTTTATACTTTGTAATTTTTCACTCATAAATTATTCTGTATCGGCATAACACGGTGGTCTTCCAAATGTATACACAAGGGAAAACCCGGTAAAAGTATAAAAATCGTTTCCACCTCCACCAAAGTTTAGAGATGCTATTCTATCTGTAGAGTAATCTAATTCATCGTTAAAAGTAAGTCGAATAGCAGATTCAAAAGCAAAAGCTAAATGATCTGAAATTCTTCCTTTAATTCCAACACCTAACGGAATTGACATAGAAAACTCATTGGTAAATTGAACAGCACCGCTTGCATTTACAGAGGCTGGAGCTTTATAATTAAAAGCTGCAACTTCTGCAAGTATATATGGTGTAAAGGTTTGTCCTAATTCTCTAATATTATATTCAAAGAAGTTATATTCTATACCAGCAGCAAACTCATGAAGTGTGTTTGTAAAAGAAAAATTACGTTGCTGTCTAAACAAATTGTCAGAATCTGCATCTGCACCAGAAATAGGTAATGCGGTATATGTTCCTCTTAAAGCCATTCTTGGATTTAGATTATACTTGTATACAAGTCCTCCAGCGAATTCATTAGGGAATAGGTAATTGGTTCTCCCAATGTCACCTATAAAGTTAGAACCTCCCACAAAAAATCCAACCTCATGGATTTGAGAAAATGTAATGCTTGTTGTACAAGCTAATAGTAATGTTAAAATAAATCTCTTCATCTCAAGAAATAGCGTGCAAATATATGGAATTGAATTTGCTTTAAAAAGTTAATAATCTGTCTTTTTGATTAACTTTCTTTTTCAGGAAATATTGTGAAAAAACTCAGGTTTTTAAGATGAGGATTGATTTCGAATATCTTCACCCCAAAGTAATTTTTTTCGCAAAGTTTTTAAATATGACTGATTTTCTAATTGTATGGTTTTTATTGTAAAAGGTGCTTTCTCTATAAATACTTTTGTAGCCTGCGGAACGGTAGTTATCCTTGAGTCTAAAGAGATTAGGAAATCTTTTTCTCGAGCACTAATTTCTAACTGTATGGTTGTGTTCTCTGGAATTACTATCGGTCTGGCATTTAAGTTATGTGGTGCAATTGGTGTAATTATTAAACTAGTTGAATTCGGTAAAATTACAGGTCCGTTACAGCTTAATGAATAGCCAGTAGATCCTGTTGGAGTAGCAATAATTAACCCGTCTGCCCAATAATTGGTTAAATATTCTTCATTTAAATAGGTTTTAATACCTATCATAGAAGTCGTATTTCTTCTGGCAATAGTAACTTCGTTTAAAGCAAAATTTAATTCAGAAAAAGCATTTGTATCTGGTGTTGTTTTTACTTGTAAAAGAGTTCTTTCTTGCAATGAGTAATTACCATTTACAAGTAGGTCTACTGCTTCTTTAATTTCTTTTTTCTGAACAGTAGCTAAAAAACCTAATCTTCCTGAGTTAATACCTAATATTGGAATGTTTAAATTTCTAACATAGGTCACAGCTCTTAAAATAGTACCATCTCCACCTACAGTAAACAACATATCGAAAGAATCAGATAAATCTTCGAAATGGGCAAAAATGGGATATTTTTTAGTTAAAATATCATGTTCTGTAAGGAGGTTGTAAAAATCACGTTCTATAAAAATGGCAATATTGTGTTTTTCTAATGCCTTTATAAGTGTTTTAATCTCCTTTTCAGCAGATATAGTATATGACTGCGCGTATATAGCTACTTTTTTCAACAGGATTGTATTTGGTTTTTTAGTTTAATGAACTACATATCGAGATACTTTCTAAAGTAATTTGCACGATCTTTTAATTCCTCTAAGTACATATCGTCTTCTAATTGAGAAATAACATTATAATCGTACCTTCTGAAAGTTTGAATAATTTCATTCATTTCTTCTGAAGCAATCTTTAGGGTGACATCCACAGTATCTGCATTTTCTTTAGAAACGTACAACCCTAATAATTTTGCTTTATTACTTTCTACAATTTGAGAAACCTGACTCATAGAAAAATCAGTTTTAGATTTAGAAACAACTAGTGTAACATTGTCTTTGTGCATAAAAGGACTATCAGCAAAAACATCTAAAATATCTCTTAACTCATAATATCCTATATAGTTTTGTTGCTCATCTAATACAGGAATTATGTTACAATCATTTTCTGCAAATAAAGCAATTAACTCTAAAAGAGTAGCTTTTTTATCTACATGGAAATGATGTAATAAATGAGTAAATTCACTAAGTGGTTGATCTGCATTTTCTATAGTTTGGATATCTTCCTCAGCATAACAACCTATTAGCTTATGATTGTCTATAACTGGAATATGAGTAATAGGAAGATCTCCACATAATTCTTGTGCACTACTTACCGAACTTTGTAAAGAGAGTGCTTTGATTTCTTCAAGTATGTAGTCGTTAATATTCATTGTTACGAATATAGTTTAAAAACTTTTAATAGATTATTTTTGTACACTTAAAATATAGACATGACAAAATTAAGTGTAAATATTAATAAAATTGCTACTTTGAGAAATTCTAGAGGGGGAAACGTACCGAATTTAGTACAAGTAGCAAAAGATGTGCAAGCATTTGGAGCGAATGGAATTACGATTCATCCAAGACCAGATGAACGTCATATTCGTTATCAGGATGCTTATGATTTAAAACCTATAGTTACTACTGAATATAATATTGAAGGAAATCCAATTCAAAAGTTTGTAGATTTGGTAAAAGAAGTTCAACCAACTCAGGTAACATTGGTGCCAGATGGAGAAGATGTGTTAACTTCTAATGCAGGTTGGGATACGATAAAACATCAATCGTATTTACAGGAGATTATTGCAGAATTTAAAAATGCTGGAATTCGTACATCTATCTTTATTGAAACAGACTTAAAGTTAATTGAAGCTGCTGCAAAAACAGGAACTGATAGAATTGAATTGTATACAGAAGATTTTGCAAAAGAATTTGAAAAAGGGAATACAGAAGCAGTTAAGCCGTATACAGAAGCAGCCGTGTTAGCACATGAACTTGGTTTAGGAATTAATGCTGGACACGACTTGAATTTAGAAAATATAGAATTCTTTAAAAATAATATACCAAACTTAGCAGAAGTTTCTATTGGTCATGCACTTATTGCTGAGAGTATTTATTTAGGTATAGAGAATGTTGTAAACATGTATTTACACAGATTACAATAATTATGGAAACCATTTTACATTCAAAAATAGTAGGAGAGGGAAAGCCGTTGTTAATTTTGCATGGCTTTTTTGGAATGGGAGATAACTGGAAAAGTTTGGCAAATAAATTTGCAGCAGATGGTTTTCAAGTACATTTAATAGATCAGAGAAATCACGGACGTAGTTTTCATACAGATGAGTTTAATTACGAATTATTGGTAGAAGATTTATATGATTATATAGAGTTTCATCAATTTGAATCTGTGAACTTATTAGGACATTCTATGGGAGGGAAAACAGTCATGTTTTTTGCAGTGGCTTATCCTGAATTAGTAGATAAACTATTAGTGGCAGATATTTCTCCTAAATCATACCCACCACATCATCAAGATATTATTAAGGCATTAAATACAATAGATTTTTCTGTACAGAATACTAGAAAAGCTATAGATGCTAAATTAAGTGAATTAATACCTGAAATGGGAGTGCGTCAGTTTCTATTAAAGAATACTTATTGGAAAACAAAAGAGCAATTAGCATTTCGATTTAATTTAACATCATTAACTTACAATTATGATGAGATTATAAAAGAATTACCTTCTTTCACAACATTTGAAGGTGATACATTGTTTTTGCGAGGTGGAAAATCAGGTTATATTACAACTGAAGATGAGCCTTTAATAAAAGCACATTTTCCAAAAGCAATTTTAAAAACGGTGCCTAATGCCGGACATTGGTTGCATGCAGAAAACCCTGCAGATTTTTATAAAGAAGTAATTACATTTTTAAGATAAAAAATAACCTTGGCATTTGCCAAGGTTATTTAGTTAAAGACGGGAAAAATCGGGTTATCCTCGTCTGTCTTCTCTTCTTTCTCTTCGATCTTCTCGGATTTCCCTTTTGTCTTCTGCTATTTCTAGTTTTGTAGCTTTAATATCAGCCTCCATAGTCTTGGCAAATTCATTTAATAGATTAGAGTTTGTTACTAATTTATGTTTACCAGATTTTCTTTTAGCTAAGTAGTTATATGCTTTTATAGTTTTCATGATGTCTTTTTGACGTGCCGTTCTAGCAACTTGTGCTTTCAAGTCTCTAACATCATCGTTTTTATCTCTTAAATCGTCACGTTTATCACGCTTGTCATCTCGTAAATCTCTTCTGTTTTTTCTAGTGTTTTTCCAAGCTACATCTCTTCTAGAGTTACGAGCCTCCCTACGTGAGTTGTTTAATTCTCTTTTACTTTGTCTTAATTCTATTTGATCTTGCTTTATTTTACGTTCACTTTGTGCAATTTCTCTTTTCATATCCGATAAAATATCTGCTTTTAATCGTTTAATTTGCTTTCTATCATTACTAATGAAAGCATCTTCAAAAGCTGCTATTTTCTTTTTGAAACTATGTAACTGCGCAACATCTTTTTTTAGTTGTTGTTTATTAGCAATCATAGCCTTGGTATTATCTACTGCTTCTCTTGTGTTTGTTCCTATTTGAGCACTTACACTAGTTATTGATACGGCTAAAAGAAGTGCTAACATTGTTTTTAGTGTCTTCATAATTTCTTGTTTATTGGTAAGACTTCACATTTTTAAAAAGGTTTAATTGGGTAAAAAAATAACCAGCCTAAAAGCTGGTTATTTAAATATTGAGTTATAGTATCCCTATTTTTAGTCGTTTGCTTGTCTTTCTTTTTCTGCTAAGATTTTCTTTTGGTAACGACCTTGAACTATATCTATAATAACTAATGTAATAATGATAAAGTAAAATGTAGTTTTACTCATTGGTTCAATAGCATTTCCAAATAATTTTATATGTGCAATATGTCCGCCTTCTGTAAGTAACATAATTCCTACAATAAAAAGAATGAATAGTCCTAAAACTTCATACATTCTATTTTTTTCTAAAAAGTTTGCCACTCTATCTGCTAACCAAACCATTAATAACCCTCCAATAATTATTGCTGTTGCCATTACCCAAATAACATCTGTTAGAGCCATGGCGCTTAAAATAGAATCGAAAGAGAAAACTAAATTCATAATAATAATCATGGTAATTACTTTTCCTAACGATTTCTTTTTCTTTCCTTCTACATCATGAGTCATTTTTTCTACTCCAATCATGTGCCAAATTTCTTTAATAGCAGTATACATAATAAATACACCACCACCTAAAACAATTAAACTATGGATATTAAAATGACCTTCGAAAACATCTTTAAAAGGTACATGGAACAATGGATTTTGTACATACTTTACTAAAGAAACTAAGGCAATTAATAAAGCAATACGAAGTACAATTGCTAATAAAATACCTACTTTTCTTGCGTAAGCCTGTTTTTCTACAGGAGCGTTTTTAGATTCTAAAGAAATATACAAAAGGTTATCAAATCCTAATACAATTTGTAAAAGGATTAACATTAAGAGTGTAATAATGTTCTCTACCATAGTAAAAATGTTTGTTATGAAATTTTTTCGGCTAATTTATGTGAAATAACACAAAGTGTCAAAGTTAATTTGTAGAGTTGTTATCAGTTATCAGTTATCAGTTATCAGTTATCAGTTGTCAAGTGCGATTTAATCTATTTGGTAAGTTATATTGAATTAGTTTTATGTTGTTGACTGAGTTTATCGAAGTCAAACAAAAGAAAAAGCGAGACAGAAAACTAAGTTCCATCCCGCCTTACGGTCGCCCCCGCGACCCCTCTCTAAATTTTAGGGAAAAATCTAATCAGTATTTTTATTTAATTGAGAAATTATTTCATTCATCTCAATATTTATAAGTTCTTTTTCTTTTAAGTAATCGCTAAAAACACCTATAATAGCTTTTGCAATTACTAAATTATTTCGTTTACCAGAATATACTTTTTGAATGGTTTCTAATGAGAAATCATAACCGTTTTCAGCCAAATATTCTTTTACTTTCTCTCGGTACTTTGGTGGCTTAATTTTTTCTAATTCTTTTCGTTGCGTTGAGGTTATCATAAAAACTATAATGGTTTTTAAGTAAAAGACAACGCTTTTAATTTATATTTGTACGTGTCTTGTACTTCTGCTTTTACAAAGATACGAACAAAATTCTAAATAACAAACAAATTTAAAATAAATTAGAAAAATGTTATTATAAAATGAATGGTTTTATAGATGAAACATATAAACGAGTAGAACAGGTTATGAATCATAATAACTTGAATATTAAAACTTTTGAAGAAAAAATTAATGTTTCTAATAATTCCATTGGTACAGCTATAAGAAGAAAAGCGTCTTTTAAGAGTAATGTGTTAAACAAAATTCTAAATGCGTTTCCAGAAGTAGACCCTACTTGGTTGCTAACTGGCAAAGGAAGAATGCTATTAAATGATAGTAACGCTTACAGTGAAGAACCAGATACTATTTATAAAAATCCAAAGTTAGATAAACTTATAAAAACGAGACTTATAGGATTGTTATCTAAAGACAAAGAAGTAAAAGAGATTATAGAAAACTATCTAAAAAAGGAGTAAAAGCCTGATATTATTTAATAAATTCTTCTTATCCTTAAATGTAAAAACTATTCAGTTTTAAACTAAAGAGACTACTTTTGAGTTATATTTGTGCGTATTTTGTACTTAAAATATTCAAAACACAAATAAAACTCTAAACAACAACCAATTTTTTAAGAACGTTAGAAAAAAGTTATTAGCTAATGAATAATTTTGTAGACGAAACATATAAGCGAGTAGAGCAAATTATGAATGCTAATAATTTGAATATTAAAACATTTGAGGAGAAAGTTGGTGTTTCTAATAATTCAATAGGTACTGCAATTAGAAGAAAAGCATCTTTTAAGAGTAATGTGTTAAACAAAATTCTAAATGCATTTCCAGAAGTAGATCCTGCTTGGTTGTTAACAGGAAAAGGAACCATGTTGTTAAAGGATAATAACTTTTATAGTGAAGAACCAGATGCTGTTTATAAAAATGAGAAGCTTGACCAGCTCATAAAAACGAAGCTTATTAGACTGCTTTCTGAAGATGAGAATATAAAAGACATTCTACTAGATTATATTCAGAAAGAAGTGAAGAATTTGTAAAAGAATAAGTACTTATTTTAAAACCTGAATGGATTTTATTATTTCTTTAAAAGTCTCTAAATCTTTTTGATCAAGTTCATTTTTATTTATGTTTAGAGCTGCAGATACGCCAAATTTATATTCTTTCCCAGGATTTATATAAACAATGTATTGATAAAAGTTACCTTCTACATAGAGTTCTGTAGAGTATGTTCTGTAATTAGGATGATTGATTTTAAATTCTTTTTCTTTCAAATTTTTATATCTATTTTTATAGGAATTCACATCATAATCGAGATCTTCATTTGTGTTTTCATCTTGCTTTTTATAAGCTAGCAATTGAATTATTAATCCACCATTATCGTAGTCAACTTTACTTTTGAAAATGGCAGAGTGCGCCAAATAATTTGCTGCATTTGTAGAATCTAAAACCCAATTTTGAGGTTTTGTAAAACTATAAGAAAAACCTTCACAACTATTGGTAACAGTATATTTGTTGTTTTGCCCATTTGTAGTTAACAAACTGAAAAATGTAACTATTATTAAAAGATTTTTTTCATTTTAAATTAATTTTTTCTGTAAAGTACTTTATTTTGGTTATGTATGTGTTATACAGTTTTTATTCTATTAAAGCTTTTTTTAGTACTTCTTTGTTTTCGTAATTCCCGTCTTCTATAATTTTGTAAACTTTCTGTTTAAATTTCTTTAATTCCAAAAGGGCTTTTTCCAATTCGTTTATAAATTCTGATTGAATAAAGCTCATTTTAACTTTTATATCCTTGCTTTCAGGAGAGTTGTCGTAGTATTCTGATAATTGGATTTCATCTTTTACGATGCGATAAAAAATTGAAGGGTGACCAATCCAAATTTCTTCCCATTTTTTAGACTTCTCTGAGATAATTCTTTCCCAATTTATATAGTCATTTAATTCACTACAACATTGGTGTTCTATTATGAGTTTATCTTTTAGAATTCGTAATCCACCATCAAATGGAGTAATTTGATCGTAGTAATCTTTTGGCTCTATTCCATTAATATGGGAGTTAATTGTAGCACTAATCAATTCGTTTGTTATTTTAGATAAAATAAGCTCATTGTTGAATTTATCAATTTTAATTAATGCTCTAGCTTCGCAAGCTTTTTTATAAAGTTCCGTGTGGTTCCATTCTTCTTGAATTGGTTCTGAATATAATATGAATTCGATTTTTTTCAAATTGTAGGAGATGATTTAATTTATCGTGCTTAAAGGGAATTGAAAAATTTTCTAAAGAAATACATCAAAAAATAACGATAAAAAATACTAGAAACCAAAATATAATTCCAAGCACTCTTACTGTTTTAGCTTGTTTTATTTTTCTGTTAAAACCATGTTTTTTAAAGCGATCCATTTCAGATTCTGAAAAATGATCGTTTCTCCATATCGATTTTGGTGTAAAAAATTGAAGAATAAAAAAAGTCAATAACTCCTCATTAGTTAGAGGTTCTTCTTTTCGTCTTTTTTGAGAATCAAACTCTATTCCCGTTTTTTTCAATGTATTTATAAATTAAGATAACTTCTCATGTAATTCATGATGCGTCATAAGAATTAAGCCAATACTTTTTTGTTCTAATCGTTGTAAATGAGAACTAGCGCTATCTAAAGAATTTAGAATATTGTTAAACTCACCATTTTCAAAAATATTTCCAACTGCGCGTTCAAAATTTCCGCCATCTATAATAGCTTCTTTAAATTCATTAACATCATCTATGTTAGACATCGGAATAAATTCAATAGCGTCAATTTTATTGATATAAGTATTCAAATCTTCTACCCAATCTTTCACCTGATTACTAAACGATACTACTTGCGACTTTTCTAATTCTGTTTGTTCTTGTAACTTATTAATTTCAGTAATAATATGATTTTTGGTATTTAAAACAATTCTATAAATCTCTATAATAATTGTATGCTGATTGTAAATTTTAAGTAGCTTTTCTTCGCTATTAAATTGTTTTGCTAAAGCTAAATGTGTTGTGCAAAATTTAGTGTCCCAGTCTTTAAAGCTCTCATTAAATAACTTTTCACGCTCGTTTGCAAGTAATTCATATCCTTGCTGAATATTTTTCTTTTTAAAATGCTGTCCATTAAACTCAAAAGAAACTTCTTTGGTTTCACCATTAGCAATTTCAATGGCTTTTTGCATTAACTTTTCAATATCTCCAACAGGAAGCATTAATTTTTTAAGCTCTTGTTTTAATTCAGTAATACTATCGGAGGTTACTTTTTGCAAAGAATTAGCAGCTTTTAGTAAATCTTCCTCTTTATCGATAAACAAAAACCTATTTAAGAAGGTATTTTCATAAGCTTCTAATAATTCTTTTCCTTGAGTTTCTTGCTTTATAAAATTTTCAAAAATTTCAACATTAGAAAACTCTTTAGGCTTCTTTTGTAAATAAGTCTCATAAATAAGCATACTCATTTCTTGTTGTAGTGCAGCAGAATTATGAAATAAAATCCAAGGAGATCGAGTATCTTCTTCACAAGCAATAAATGGAGTTTTTGCATTATTTTCTCTCAAATTATTCGGTGGGTGACTTGCATACATTCCAACTTTGGAATTTTCTGAAGAAGAGAAATAAGTTTTACAACCATTAGCATCGGTTGGTAACTCATTTAATTTTTGAGAATGTTGTTCTTGGTTATTCTCGTGTGCTATTTTATTGTGAGTATATAAATTTTCAGCATGTACTTTCTTTTTAGCTGCCAAATAGGCATGATTTACCGTAGCGTTCCAAGTTTCGAATCCATGATCTAATTTCCATAATGCAGAAACAATAGCTTGGCTACCTGAAGTACTTACTGCAACTTTATCAGCATTAAATTCCATTTCTCTAGATAACGAAGAATACATAATATTTAAAAACTGATAGAACAAAGCTAAAACTTGTCTAATTGCCCATATTACAGGAGTAATAACCCATGCGGCGGCCGAAAGACGAATGTCTGAAGCTCTCCATTGATCTAAAATATCATCCCATTTATCACGCTCAAAAATCATGTTATGAATAATGGTATTTGCAGAATTAATATAGCTTCCAATTTTCATTGTACTTTGTGCAAAATGACCAAACTCATGGGTGATAACTGCTTTAAATTCAGAAAGATTTAAACTGTCTACCAAACCTAAACCAATTGTTAGCTCTTTTTTAATAGGTAAAAATAAACTCAGCCAAACATTACTATAAGAAACATAGGCGTTTACGTCTGGATCTACATAAATGTTTTTTGGTTTTGGAGCACCCGTTTCTTCACAAATTTTATCAATAAAAAGCCATAAGTTTTTATGTTCTTCTTTTTTAAGTTTAATTCGATTATTAGGTTTATAGTTTTTTAATTTAAAAATAAACTTTAAAGTAAATACAAATAGCATTATACTTCCAGCTATAGCTCCTATTTTTAGAAAGATTGTTACTTTATTAACGCTTCCCATATCGTATGTAAAAGCATATTTTACCAAATAACCAAGTGCTATAACTAAGCCAGCATAAAGTGCAAAAAATAATAAAATGGCAATTACGGCTAAGGTTGCTCGTATCTTATAGGAAGAAGGTAGTTTGGTAAAGTTTTTAGAAATTGTAGTTGGACTTTTAGGATAGAACTCTAAAGTATTAGTATTCATAGTTTTCAATTTTTTGTAAACATACAAAAAAAGAAAAAACTGCCAAAACTTCCTGTTTTTTAGTTTGGTATGGTTCTCGATATTGTATAGAAAAGCTAAATATGAAATTAATTGTAAAACTATTATTAACTGCGTTAGCAGTATTAGTATTATCACATTTTTTAAGTGGAATTATAGTAAGTAACTATGTTACAGCTATTGTAGTTGCAGTAACCATTGCTGTATTAAATATGTTGGTACGTCCTATATTAATAGTATTAACATTGCCAGTAACGGTATTAACATTAGGACTATTTTTGTTTGTAATAAATGCCATTATAATACTTTTAGCAGGAAAGTTAATAACAGGATTTTATGTAAGTAGCTTTTTCTCTGCATTACTGTTTAGTGTCTTATTGTCGTTATTCAGGTCGGTTTTATTTACGTTTTTAAAAGAAGAGAAATAAAGAGTAAAGAACCAAGAGAAAAGATAAAAGAAGAAAAGATCTTTGTTCAAGAAATAGAGCAGTCTTAACTAAATATTGTAGTCAAACATAAAAAAAGAAAGTAAGTGTCTTGCTTTCAATTGTATAAAACACTTGGTTGTATAATATAAAAATAGTAATTTTGCAGCCAATTTTTAAGAAGATAGTAGTCAAATGAATATTACAAAAGAAAACGTAAATGCGTTAAACGCCATTGTAAAAGTTGATATTGTTGCTGAAGATTATAAAGATAAAGTAGCAGAAGTTTTAAACGATTACCGTAAAAAAGCAAACATTCCAGGATTTAGAAAAGGTCATGTACCAATGGGAATGGTAAAAAAGCAGTACGGTAAAGCGGTAATGATTGATGAAGTAAATAAGCTTTTACAAGAAAGTTTAAACAAGTTTTTAGTAGAGGAGAAGTTAGATATTCTTGGAAATCCTTTACCAGTAGTAAACGAAGATTTTTCTTGGGATACAGATCAGTTTTCTTTTGAGTTCGAATTAGGTTTAGCACCAGAATTTGATGTAGATATTAAAGGAAAGAACAAGATTACTGAATATAAGATTGTTGCTACTGATGAGTTAATCGATAAAGAAGTAGAAAACATTCAAAACCGTTACGGAAAGTTAATTACTTTAGAAGAAGCTGAAGAGCACTCTAATGTAACAGGAACATTCGTAAACGAGGAAAATGAAATCAATAAAAAGTCTACTTTCTTAGTGAATGATTTAAAAGGTAAGAAGAACGAAAAGAAATTCATTGGAGCAAAAGTAGGAGATGTAATTGAAGTTGAAACAAAGAAACTTTTCGAAGAAGATACGAAGTTAGCACAAGTTTTAGGAGTTACTAAAGAAGTTGCAGATGAGTTAGACACAAAAGTTACTTTTACTGTAGAGGAAGTTAATAAAACTGAGCCAGCAGAATTAGATCAAGAGTTATTTGATAAGCTTTTCCCTGATGGAAGTGTAAAAACTGTAACTGAATTAAAAGATAAGATCAAGCAAGATGCTGAAGGACAATTTCAACAACAAGCAGATCAACAATTATTAAATGCTGTTACTGAATATTTAGTAGATAGTACTAAGTTTGATTTACCAGCAGAATTCTTACAAAAGTGGTTACAAACTGCAGGAGAAAAAGAATTAACTGCAGAAGAAGCTCAAGAAGAGTACACTAAATCTGAAAAAGGATTACGTTACCAATTAATCGAAGGAAAGATTATGAAGGATAATGAAATTAAATTAGAGTATGCTGAGTTATTAGACTACACTAAAGGTTTCATTAAAGCCCAAATGGCTCAATTTGGAAACATGAATCCAGAAGAGGAAGAGTTAAATAATATTGCTGGTAGAGTATTAGGAAACCAAGAAGAAGCACAACGTTTACAATCGCAATTATTGTCTCAAAAATTCTTAGCTTTCTATAAAGAAAACATGGAATTTAAGACAAAAGAAGTAAGCTACGAAGACTTTATTAAAGAAGTGTACAAGTAAGAAACACTTAACTATAGATATAAAAAACCGATGCAAATTGCATCGGTTTTTTTATGCTTTTCTTTTTAAGAAATGATATCGTTATGAATGAAACAAGCTGGATGAGTTCGAAATAGAGCGACCTTCTCAGTAGTTCTGAACGTTCTCTGAGGAACTCGAAGGAAACGTTTTAACATCTTGGCTCTTTTAATGCTCTTTAGTACATTACCTTTCTTGTATTAAAAACTAAAATATAAAAGGAATAAAGCAATGGTGTCGAAGAAACCGTGAATAGCAACACTTAACCATAAATTGTATTTCGTTTTGTAGAAAATAAAAGCCAATATCATTCCTATAATACTCGTAACTATTTGTCCAGTTATTCCTTGATATGCATGAAAAGAACCAAAAATAATTCCTAAAACAAGAATATTAATAAACAAGCTAAGTTTGCCATCTCCAAAAAACTTTACAAATTGCTTCATAAAATAACCACGCCAAACTATTTCTTCTCCAAAAGCAGCCGAAATCCAGATAAAAAAGAAAGATATAATAAGTAAAACAGGATTGTCTTTAAGAGTATTAAAATTAGAAAAATCTATAGGTTGTTGTGTAATATTAGTTACAATAGGTAGTAGTACAAAATAATACACTAAGAAAAGAAATAATGCAAGGGCAGGAGCTATTATCAATATATTCTTACTAGTAAAATCAGAACGCTTAAAACCTAGTTGTTTTAAAAATTCAGATTTAAATTCAATATAACTTGATAGCAGTACAATAAGCATCGCTATTATCATTTCAAAATAGTCAAGTCCTAAAGGAGCTTTCCAAATAATAAAAAGTAAAATAATAGTTATTACAGGTAAAATCTTAGATCTAAATAAAGACATTTTATAAAAGTTTATTGTTAAGTTCGAGAACAAAACAAAAACATTTACAACTCTATAGCTGTTGATTTTACTAAGGTTTTACTGAATGGTCGTAAAATTATGACTGAATAAACACTAAGAAACGAGCTTGTTTTCAAACCAAGCTAAAAACTCTTGTTTTTTATAGCGACTAATTACAAGTTGCGATTTATTTTCAACAGCAATTATAGGAATAAGAGTAACTAAAAGTTTTCCATTTGCAATACTGGTCATTTCATTTATGGCTTTTGCAGATACAATAAACTGTCTGTTTGCTCTAAAAAATAACCCTTGTATTAATATTGTTTCTAATTGTTGCAATGTAAATTCTGTAGCAAAAGATTCGCCATTACTTTTTACTAAATAAACAACTTTCTCTTCACTGTAGAAATATGCAATTTCATGATAAGGAACTATAAGTGTTTTTCCATTTCTAGTAACAGATAATTTACTGTCTAAAACTTCTAGTTTATGAAGTCGATATATTTTATGGCCATATAATAAAGCTATAGCAATAGTACTTAATAGTAAGGTAATAAGTAAACCAATTAAAAGGAAATAAAAAGAATAAGAAGCATTAACGAACCAAACAGCAATATAATACAAAGGAATGTACACAAGCGAGATGATACCTAAAGTGGTAAAAACAAATACAGTAATACTTTTACTAGAAACTTCATTGGAGAAATAGTGTTTTTTATGATATGTGAAATTTTTCTCAGCGATGAATCCAATTAGAGAACCTATAATAATGGATGTAATTATAGAAAACCAAGGAAAATCGTACGAATCTCCAGTAGAAAAAGTATCATAATCTGTTAAATGACTTGTAATTAATGATAGAATTACAAGGATTAACAAATTCCTGAATAAAGTATTGTGTTTTTGATAAAAATGCAGAACAGCATGAAAAAACTTCATAGGTAATTTTACTAATATCTATAACTTATGCGAAGTTATATGCTAAAATAATTGCGTGAAAGTTTTTTACTGATAAATTACATCAAATTGATATACAGGATCTTCATTCTCAAACTCGAAAATTCTAGAATAATCCATTACATTATGAATACCTTCTAATTTACATAAATAACCAACAACAGCACATAAACCATTAAATAGAATGTCTTTATTTGTAGTATTGGTAGGTTTAGGATTGTAATGACAAAGTGGAGTTACAAAACCACAAGCTTCTAAAAAAGTTTTTTCAATATGTAATAATTCTAAAGGAGTATAACCGTTAAATCGTCTTCCTAATCGTTGATGAACGCGCCCAACATAATTCAATTCTGTAGAACCATGTGCATCAGATAAATGTTTCCAACTATCATGATTATCTAAGATATTTCCAACAGCACAAGCAGAACAACATTCTGGGTTCAATTCATTATTATGAAAAGCATTGTATAATTTAATTAGCGCATTTTCTAAACGTTTAGGTGTCTTCATATTCAACAGTAATTATCCCTCTAAATATACGAAATATTGGTTGTACCTTTGCGCAAATTACGTTAAATGACAACTTTCGAAGATTTAGATTTATCCAACCCGCTAAGGAATGCAATTGAAGATTTAGGCTTTACAGAACCTACACCTATTCAGGTACAAGCATTTCCAGTAGTAAGATCAGGAAAAGATGTAGTAGGAATAGCTCAAACAGGAACAGGAAAAACCTTTGCTTATATTTTACCAATATTAAGAGATTTAAAATTCTCTAAACAGATACATCCAAGAGTGTTGATTTTAGTTCCAACGCGCGAATTAGTATTACAAGTAGTAGACGAAATAGAAAAACTAGCAAAGTATATTACTTTAAGAGTATTAGGTGTATATGGAGGAGTAAATTTAAATAGACATAAACAAGCCGTTGCAGAAGGATGCGATATTATTGTTGCTACTCCAGGAAGATTGTACGATTTAGCGCTAAGTAGAGTTCTAAAACTTAAATCTATTCAAAAGTTAGTAATAGATGAAGTAGATGTAATGCTCGATTTAGGGTTCAGATTTCAACTATTAAATATCTTCGATTTATTACCAGACAGAAGACAAAATGTTATGTTTTCTGCAACGATGACAGAAGAGGTAGAGGCTTTAATAGATGACTTTTTTATTGCGCCTAAGAAAATAGCTATAGCTGTAAGTGGAACGCCACTAGATAATATAGAACAGGTAACGTATAATGTTCCAAATTTCTATACTAAAATCAATCTTATTAATTATTTATTAGCAGATAAAAGTGAATTTAATAAGGTGTTGATTTTTGCTCCAAATAAACGAAATGCAGATCGTATTTTTAATTTATTAGAAGAAGAGTTTCCAGGACAAAACTGTGTAATTCATTCGAATAAAACACAGAACTACCGTATTAAGTCTATCGAGAATTTTAACGGTGGTAAGCATAGAATTCTAATTGCTACAGATGTAATTGCCCGTGGATTGGATTTACAAGAAATTTCTCAAGTAATTAATTTCAACCCTACACATTATCCAGAAAACTACATGCATAGAATTGGTAGAACGGGTAGGGCAGCACACAAAGGAAAATCGATTTTATTAGCAACAGAAAAAGAGCAAGAGGCAAAAGATCGTATAGAAACGTTAATGAATTACGAAATTCCATTATTGGAAATTCCTGAAGTGGTTGAGATTTCTAAAGAATTAACAGAAGAAGAGCGACCAAAGGAAGATAAATCGCAATCGAGAAATAGAACTTCGTTAGAGTATACACCTGGACCAGCATTTCATGAGAAGAAAGAAAAGAATAAAAAAGTAAACTTAGGAGGAAGTTATCGAAGAGAGATTGCAAAAAAGTATAAAAAGCCTAAAACGAAAGGAGATAAGAATTTCAACAAAAGAAATAAAAAGAAAAGATAGATGGAGGCGTTAACAAAACAAGAACTACATAATCTTGCAATGAACATCGTAGGAAAAAAATTGCAAGAAATGGGCTATGAGTTTGTGGCAATAAATAGTGAATTAAAAAAACACCCACAGTTTGTACTTTTCAAAAAAGGAGAACCTACCATTTTCGTATTAGTAAAAGCAACAAAAAATCTTCAAAATCCAAACGAAGATTACGATGTTGTATGGATGGAAACATTTAAATCTCATGCAAAAAAACAAAACGCAAGTGTTTGGTTTGCAGGAGTTGGGATAGCAAATGCAGAGAGTGTAGATTTACCTGTTTTTAAAGATCAACCGTATTATGTTGCGTTCGAAGACTTCTTAAAATTATCAAATTAACACCCAGCAACGTGTAATCTATACGAATATTATGTCCAATTATAAGGATTTTTGAACTTTTGATACAAAAAGAGGTAAAACCCTATGAAAATCAAACGATTGTGTCGTATATTTGTATTGGGATTATTTTAAATTATTAACTATCATGGGGAAATTATTACTTAAAAGGGTTAGTAGTTTTTTTAAAAATTTATTTACAATTTTAGCTGAGTTCGGAAGCGGAGCAAGCTATGCGATAAGACACTAAGTTTATAAAAACTACTTAACAAAATTCACTTACTACTAGGGATTGTAGTAAGTGTTTTTTTTTGTCTTAACTTTATAGAGATGAAAAAATTATTAGCTCGAATACAAAAATGCGACTTGTGTGCAACTTATATAGAACCAAGACCAGTTGTAACAGTATCACCTTCTTCAAAAATTATCATTATAGGACAAGCACCAGGAACTAAGGTGCATGCTTCTGGAATTCCATGGGATGATGCTAGTGGTAGACAGCTAAGAAAATGGCTTTCAGTAACCGATGAACAGTTTTACAATACAGATTTGTTCGGAATTATCCCAATGGGATTTTGCTATCCAGGAAAAGGAAAGTCAGGAGATTTGCCTCCTAGAAAAGAATGTGCACCAGCTTGGCATCAATTGTTATTTGATAAACTACCAAATGTAGAATTAGTATTACTTATAGGAATGTATGCGCAGAAGTATTATTTAAAAGAAAAAGCAAAGAAAACACTAACAGAAACTGTAAATAACTACGAGAGTTATTTGCCAAGGTATTTTAGTTTACCACACCCTTCTCCTAGAAATAGATTTTGGCTCACAAAAAATCCATGGTTTGAAGCACATGTAATTCCAGAATTACAAAGTAAAGTCAGTGCTATTTTAAATAATAACTAATTTATTAATATAGCTTTTTATTGTAAAATAATTAAAAAAAACTTTTAATTGCTACTTTCACATCTCTTCCATAATGCAATAATATTCTGTAATTTTCCATACTCCATTAACTTTGGCAATTTTGAGCTGTCGATCTATTGCCTTGGTTGTAAATTTCTTTGAAATATATCCAGTTTCTCCATTCTCGAATATTAATTCATACCACGAATTATTAAAAATGATTGGTAATCCAGATTCGTCTGTTGTGCATTGATAATAACCGTAAGAGATAGTTTTTAAAACTTTTGATTGAATACTTGGTTTGTTTCTTACATTTAGGTTATTGGCTAATACAATAATTGAGAGGTCTTTTTCTGTATACGACGGTCCGATAAAATAATATCCCGTTGAATCTTCCATCTTTTTAAAACCAAATCTTATGATTTGTTTCAGAATATTCCAATGTTTGCTATTACCATCTTTAAAAAAAATATTCATAAAATTATTTTTATCACAACCACCTTGTCCTGCGCAGTCAAAAGCATCCCAGCATTCAATTACTTTGTCATTAAGTTTGTTTTTTAAAGCATTTCTGTCTTTAATCAAAACACAATTTGCTAAAGTAACTTTGAAATCCCAAAAAGTTTCATCTGTAAAGGATTCATCATTAATTTGTCCATGGATTGGAAGATATGATATAATGAATAGTGACGTGAAGAATAGTGTTTTCATCATTATTACCATTTTTTTTATAAATGTAAAGAATATATTATGATACATCTAATTTATATGAGAATAGATATATAAGGTGGTATACTTATCATAAAATATTTAAATATTGTCATAATATACTAATGAGCTGTTTCAGTTTTCTAAAGAATAGATGCTTTATACTAGCATACTTTTTATAAACTCAAAACCTTTTTTCAGAAGTTTATACTTTTTACTCAGAAGTTGTTAGGGCTAACTAGTTAAACATCAGTATACCTTTGGTACTATATAAATTTAATATAGTATGAAAAGAATTCTATCAATTGCGTTTTCTGTTTTTCTGTGTTATACAATGCATGGACAAAAATCATTCAATCAAATGCTTGTAGAGCATCAAGCAAACAAAACACTATTTACTTATTTCAATTATGGAAAGAAGAAATCCGATGAAATAAAAAAAGATGTTTTGTATAAGGGAACTTATGATGATATAACATTTAGACCTTGGGTAACAAGTGGTAGCGGACCAAAAGAGTTTGATAATATTATAGGAGGTATTAGTAAATCTCATGGACCAATGGATTCACGAACTATTGAAGTAGATGATAGGGGTTATGTAAAGTACGATGACGATGTTTTTCCAGCTTATATAAGACGTAAAGAAACAAGTAGAGCTTATCCTTTTGGTTGGATTGTTTTACCAGATGCAATTATTAGAGTGTATAGAATGTCTGAAGACGCTTCATCTTATGGGATAGGAGAAGTATATTTAGCTAAAGGCGGTGAAAAAGGATATAAAATCTTTGATAGATTAGCAAGCGCTACTTCAA
Organism: Tenacibaculum amylolyticum; assembly: GCF_964511145.1. Taxonomy (NCBI): domain Bacteria; kingdom Pseudomonadati; phylum Bacteroidota; class Flavobacteriia; order Flavobacteriales; family Flavobacteriaceae; genus Tenacibaculum; species Tenacibaculum amylolyticum. The sequence goes on along the minus strand of NZ_CAZEFZ010000066.1, from coordinate 213,421 downwards.
ACGACTCAAAAGAGCAGTCTAAGAAAAAAAGAAAGAAAAGAAGAAGACGAAAAAAGAATAAATCTAAAGAGTTAATTCTAGAAGGAATTAATTTAAAAGAAATTATAAAAGAGTATATCGATGCTGTAAGAGAAAAGAGAAAAACATATACGCCTACAGAAGATGAATTAAATAGACATCGAAGATTAATGGGATGGTATGGAGATACAGAAGCAACAAATAATAAGTTTTGGGCAGATAGAAAAGCAAAGGAAAATGCTCTTAAAGAAGGACGATTAAAATATAAAAAGCAAATTATAGCTGCGGGTTATGTTCGATCTACAGGAATGAAAGTATTTATCCTAGATAATAATAGCGGTACTAAAAAATGCTTTTTTGAAGGTTCAGCATCTTCTGCTACTTGTTTAGAAGATGGAACGTTTAAAGTGTTAGATATTGGAACAGATATTTTTAGAGCACTAAAAAGTGGGAATAATTATGTAAAAGGATCTCAAGCAGTAGATGGACACGATGCTGCTGGAAAAACAATTAGCGCAAACGGATTGTAGATAATTGAATAATTAATCTTCCCATTATAATTACTTTAAAAGTTTAGAAAAGCAAAATCCACTAAGTCTTTAGTGGATTTTGTTTTATGTAATAATAAGTTTATTTGCTATGTTTAATGCGCTTCTAACCAATTTTGACCTAAACCAATTTCTACATCTAAAGGAACAGAAAGCTTAAATGCATTTTCCATTTCTTCCTTAATAATTGGTTTAATTGTTTCTAATTCGTCTTTATGTGCATCAAATACCAATTCATCATGTACTTGTAATAGCATTTTAGATTTGAATTGTTCCTTTTCAAATCGTTTATGAATGCTAATCATTGCTAGCTTAATAATATCTGCAGCACTACCTTGTATTGGAGCATTTACAGCATTTCGTTCTGCGGCACCACGTACAATCGCATTTCTAGAATTAATATCTTTTAAATACCTACGACGTCCTAATACAGTTTCTACATATCCGTTTTCGCGAGCAAAATCTACTTGTTTAGAAATGTAGTTTCTTAATTTCGGATAGGTTTCATAATAGGTATCAATTAAAACTTTAGCTTCTTTTCTAGTTAAGTTTGTTTGATTGCTTAATCCAAAAGCAGAAACTCCATAAACAATTCCGAAGTTTACCGTTTTAGCATTGCTACGTTGTTCACGTGTTACTTCCTCTAAAGCCACATCAAATACTTTAGCAGCTGTAGAAGCATGAATATCTTCTCCTTCTTGGAAAGCTTTAATCATAGTTTCTTCTTCGCTTAAAGCAGCGATAATACGTAACTCTATTTGAGAATAATCGGCCGCTAATAAGACATAATTTTCATCTCTAGGAATAAATGCCTTACGAACTTCTTGTCCGCGTTTTGTACGAATAGGAATGTTTTGTAAGTTCGGATTGTTAGAACTTAATCTACCTGTAGCAGCTACAGCTTGTGCATATACCGTATGAACTCTTCCGGTTTTCGGATTAATTTCATTTGGAAGTGCATCTACATAAGTACTTTGTAACTTTTTATACTGGCGATATTCTAAAATATCAGCAACAATTTGATGTTCTCCAGCAAGTGCAGATAATACATCTTCCGCAGTAGAATATTGTCCTGTTTTAGTTTTTTTAGGCTTGTCAACCAGCTTTAGTTTTTCAAATAAAATAGGTCCTAACTGTTTTGGAGAAGCAATATTAAACTCTTCACCAGCTTGTTCGTATATATTCTGTTCTAGCTTTAAAATATCTTCAGACAGATCTTTAGACAACGATTTTAAAAACTCAGTATCTAAGTTAATCCCTTCTATTTCCATAGCGGTTAATACAGAAACTAAAGGTGTTTCAACATCGTTAAAAAGCGTAGTTACATTTCCGCTTTCTAATTCTTTAGAAAAATGTTCTTTTAACTGTAATGTAATATCCGAATCTTCTACTGCATACTCTGTCTGTCTGTCCGCAGCAACGGTTCGCATAGATAATTGATTCTTACCTTTTTTACCAATAAGTTCAGTAATAGAAACAGGTTGGTAATTTAAATAGGTTTCAGAAAGAACATCCATATTATGACGCATATCTGGATTGATTAAATAATGCGCAATCATAGTGTCAAACAATTTCCCTTTTACAGGAATATTATAATTTGATAAAACTTTGATATCGTATTTGATGTTATGACCAATCTTTTCGATTTGATCATTTTCAAAGAACGGACGGAACGTTTCTAATATGTTTTGTGTTTCTTCTTGGTCTTCAGGGAAAATTACATAATACCCTTTTCCAGTTTCCCAAGAAAAAGCAATTCCAATCAATTCAACTTCTAAAGCTTTTAAACCAGTTGTTTCAGTATCAAAACAAACAGATGGTTGTTGTAATAGCTTTTCTAACAATAAAGTTCTAGATACTGGAGTATTTACAGATTGATAAAAGTGTGAAGTATTACTAACAGTTTTAAATCCGCTTACACTTTCTTGAGGTGTGTTTCCGCTTCCAGGAACTGCAAATAAATCAAACTGACCAGCTGTAGCAGCTTTACTAGTTTGAGTTGTTGTAGTTGGGCTGTCGTTTGCTGAACTTGTATTAAACGTTTTTAAAAAGTTGTCTAGTAAACGTCTAAATTCTAACTCTGCAAAAATTGCTCTGGTTTTATCAACGTCAGGTAACTCAAAAATCAATTTATCCTGCTCTAATTCTACAGGAACATCTAACATGATAGTCGCTAATTTTTTAGAAAGTAATCCTAATTCCTGATTCGCTTCTACCTTTTCTTTCATTTTACCTTTTAGCTCATGAATATGCTCAAATAAGCCTTCCATAGTGCCGTATTGCGCTAAGAATTTTTTAGCAGTTTTTTCTCCAACGCCAGGTAATCCAGGAATATTATCTACAGAATCTCCCATCATTCCTAAAAAGTCGATTACTTGTTCAGGTCTTTCAACACCAAATTTCTGCTGTACTTCTTCAACTCCCCATTTCTCATATCCGTTCCCCATTCGAGGTGGACGATACATAAAAATGTTATCAGAAACCAATTGAGCATAATCCTTATCTGGAGTAACCATATAAGTTTCTAATCCTTCTTTCTCTGCTTTTTTAGCCAAAGTTCCAATAATATCATCAGCTTCATATCCTTCTCTTACAATAGCAGGAATATTCATAGCTTCTAAAATTTGTTCTATATACGGAACAGCTATTTTAATAGCTTCAGGAGTTTCTTGTCGATTAGCTTTGTATTCTGGAAACATTTCATTTCTATCTACACTACCACCTTTATCAAAACAAACAGCTAAATAATCTGGCTTTTCTTTTTTTATTACATCTAATAAGGAATTAGTAAAACCAAGTATTGCTGAGGTGTCTAAACCTTTAGAGTTAATTCTTGGATTTTTAATAAAAGCGTAATATCCTCTAAAAATTAATGCGTACGCATCTAATAAAAAAAGTCTCTTTTTAGTTGCCATATTGTATTTGGATTGAAGATTGTAAAACTACAAAATAGTTAGTTGGTCTGCGAGAGAAATAATTTAAAATTCAGTTTTTATAGGTTGAATAAAGAGGAAAGATTATTTTTAGAGTAGGGTAAAAACATATATAATTGTTTATATAATATACCTCATTTAATATAAACCTTTCATAAAAATAACGAGATAGATGCTAGAAGATTTTTTTAACAACCTCCGAATTACTGAACCAGCATTAAAAGAAGAAATTTATAAATATGCTACTATTACTGAGCATGATAAAGGAGATGTTATCATAAGAAATAATGAGTATATAAAAGTATTAAAGATTATTTTAGACGGAAAAATACGTGTGTATCAGAGAAACGAAAGTAGAGAAATTCTTATTTACTATTTGTTTTCTATGGAAACATGCACGTTGTCATTGGCCGCATGTTTTGAGGAGTGTCAAAGTAATGTAGGTGCTATTACAGAAGAAAAAACTACTATTTTAAATATACCTGTGCGATTTGCAAAAGAATGGAATTTTAAATATAAATCGTGGAATAACTTTACCATTAACACTTTTAGAAAAAGTTATACTTATTTAATTGAAGAATATGCGAGTCTTGCATTTAAGCCTTTAAAAAATAGGTTGCTAGATTATTTGGTTTGGGAATCTGATGAAGCAGTTGTATACAGATCACATCAAGAGTTGGCCAATGAATTGGGAACAACACGGGAAGTGATTTCACGACTCTTAAAAAAACTAGAGAAAGATAATAAGCTTCAACTTGGTAAAAAAGAAATCATTTTATTAGAAACTGAATAAGCCGAGGGGTTTAAACCCCTCGATTTGAATAAAACATATATATCCAAATCATTCTAGATAACTTAAAATTTACTCCAAATAATAATAGCGAAAGCAAAATAATACCACCAAAACTTACAAACCAATTTAAATGTAATAAAACTCTTAAAACAACAAAAGTAGCAACGCTTTCAGCAACAATTAAAGCATAGCTTACATACATAGCACCAAAAAAGAAACCAGGTTCTTTTTCAAATGAAAAATTACACTCAGAACAACTGTCTTTAATCTTACCTATTTTGAATAAATTAAATATAGAAGTATTAAAAACAGTACCTTTTTTGCAGTTGGGACATTTGTTAGAAACTAAAGCAATAAGTGATTTCATAAAAGGTAATTTTCTGCAAAATTATAGTGGCTGATTAAAAAAGTACTTATACAAAAGTTGTTTATTTTTGCCTTATTGAGACATTTTTTATGATTCCTATTTTAAATATTGAAAATTTCAATCAGCAGATTTCAGCTAAAAATTATTTTTATAGCAATCATTTAGATGTTCACTTAAAAAATAATGTACATCATTTTGACAAACCACATAAACATGACTTTTATTTATGTGTGTTTGTTATAGAAGGTGAAGGAGTACATGAAATTGATTTTAATAATTACGATATAAAACCAGGACGTGTTTTCTTTTTAAAACCAGGGCAAACACATTACTGGAGCTTTTCTTCTGAAGTAAAAGGGTATATATTCTTTCATACATTTGAATTTTTTAGTTTGAGCATGAATGAATTACAACTAAATGAATTTCCTTTTTATACCTTAAAAAAATCGTATTTAGACCTTTCTCCAAACAATATTCAATACTTTATAGAAGCTTTTAAAAATATTAACGATGAGTTCCATAGCAATCAAATATTTAAAAGAGCAAGCTTATTGAGTTTGGTAAATCTCATTTATATTAATTTTTTGAGGACTTTCAATCAAAAAAGTATCCCAGAACAAAGTCAATCTGTGAATGATTTAGTTATTGTAGAAAAGCTATACGACTTAATAACAACACATTTTAAACACGAAAAAAGAGCAACCTTTTATGCCGAGCAATTGCATATAACTGTAAGACATTTAAACAGAATTACTAAAAAAGTTTTAGGAAAAACCTTTACACAATTACTACATGAAATGATTGTTTTAGAAGCTAAAAGATTGTTAGTGCACACGAGAGAGCAGCTAACGACAATAGCAGAAGAATTGGGCTTTCAAGATTATGCAAACTTCTCTAAGTTTTTCAAAAATAAAACAACAGAAAGTCCAACTTCATTTAGAAAACGATATTAATAACTATCCATAGTTTTATAAATAAAAATGCAGACTTGTGACAAAAGGCACAGGTAAGTATTGGAAAACCTATTTTTCTTTGTATCAAATTCAAAAACGAGTCTAACAAAATGAAAAATAGTACTATAATACTGCTTACTGTATTTACCGTTTTAAGTTTTACCTCTTGCAAACAAGAAGTAAAAGAAGAGGTAAAGAAAGCAGCTGTTAAGCAATCTTATACTACACATTCACCAACAGCATATCATAAAGTAGCGTTAGAAGTATTAAATGCAAGTAAAGAATGGATTCAACATTTTAACAAAGGAAATGCTGAAGCCTGTGTACAAGGATACGATGAAAATGCAACAATGAGTGCAATGCCTTTTGGAATTAAAACAGGAACAAAAGTAATCTCAGAATTTTGGACACCTTTTATAGCTTCTGGAGCTACAAATTTGGTGTATACTAATGTACAAATTGAAGTAGTTAATGAAACTACTGCTTTTTTATCGGCAAACTGGAGCATGAATGTTGGAAAAGGAATTATTTTTCAAGAAAAATGGGAGAAAAAAGATGCTAAATGGAAATTGACATATGATAATTTTCAAGTATTAGAAGAATTTAAAACTCCTAAAGACAATAATACAAATCCAATAGGGAGTCATCTAGTATTAGAAGAAGTAATTAAAGCTTCTGTAAAATGGATAGATGGATTTAATGCAGGTAACGGTTCAGTGTGTGGAAATGGATATGCCAAGAATGCAACAATGAATGCCGTACCATTTGCTTCGATTAACGAAAAAGAAGGAATTGAAGAATTTTGGAAAAAACTAATAGCAGATGGAGCTAAAAATTTAATTTACCATAACCCAACATTTAAAGTAGCTACCGACGATACAGTTTTACTATCATCTCAATGGAGTATGAATATTGGAGAAGGACAGATTTATCAAGAGAAATGGAATCGTATAAATGACCAATGGTTATTAACCTACGATGAGTTTCAAGTAGTAAAACAGTATTAAGAGAAAGCCATATAACCCTTCGAGTAAAAACATCCATCGTTTGTATAAACATGGGTGTTTTTTTAGTTATTAGAATGTTAATTGTAGTAACTTTTAATCGTATCTAATCAATATTAATTACCTTCAAGAGTCGTCTTTATTTATCAAATTCTTTGAGCAAACATATAATGGCGCTAAAAAAATAAAAACAAACAAAATACAGACAATGGAAATTTTAAAACTAACGGACTCTGAAAAAAAGAAAGCATTAAGTATTTTATTGGCTGTTGCTACAGATGAAGGTAAGAAAGAATTACATCTCATTCACAAACAAACTATAGAAGCTATAGGAAAACATATTTTTAAAGTAAATTTTGATGTTCATGAGCTTTCGAAAGAGTTTTCGATGGTAGATAATTTTTCTACAGAAGTGATTCAAAAAGAATTATTACACTTAGCAGCTCCTATGGTATTCTTAGAAGATGAGGGGAAAGAACAACGCGGATTAGCTTTAAAAGAATTAGCAAAAAAGTGGGGCTTTAAAGATCATTTGTTAAATCAAATATATAAAGGAGCAGAAGGACACAAGTTAGCATTAATACGATGTGAATTAAGACCAAATGCTGTTGAGCAAGGTACTTCTGCATTAGCAGAAACATTCCAGTATTTGATAGCAAAACTACATTTAAATACAGGAGCAAAAGAATTGCATGAAAGATATATTGGTTATGGAAAACTATCAGAAGGTACATTTGGAAAAACTTTATACAATTATTATGTAGATAATGAATTTGCCTTACCTGGAACTCCTGGCTCTGCTTTAGAAGATATTTTAATAATTCACGATATACACCATGTGCTTTCTGGTTGCGATACTTCTCCTTTAGGTGAAATTTGCGTAGGCGCTTTTGATAGCGGAGTGTCTAATCAAGATTTTACAGCATACATAACGGCATTAACAGCGCAGTTTCAAATTGGCTTTACAATGTCAGATCCTACAATTAATACTTGGGCTAAACAATTTGATCCGGAAATGGTATACCGTTCTTATCGTAGAGGAATTGATGTAAAAGTAAATTATTTAGAAAAGAATTTTGATTTTTCACTATATATAGAAAAACCAATTTCTGAAGTTCGTAAAGAATTTAATATTTCAGAAGAAGGAATGATGGTGGTGCCTCCAAATGGAAAATGGTGCGGTATTTATGGAGTACCTTCGAAAAGAAAAGATCCAAATATTGTAAAATACGGAACCTTACAAAGTAAGTTTTAATAAAATATTTAAAACTAAATTAATTGGTTATATGTCATAGAGATTGCATATAACCAATTAATTCATTTCTTTTATAGAATTAATCCCTAATTTGAATATTTAGAAATGAAAATAATATTTTCTGCAATATTATTGCTATGCTTTAACATGCTTAGTAATAGTCAATCTCAGTACTATGTAGATCAGCAAAATGGAAGTAACACTAATAATGGAACATCAACTTCTACAGCATTTCAATCAATAAATTCAGCAAAAAACTTAGCAAGCCCTGGAGATACTATCTATATAATGGGAGAATACAAAAATCCAAGTTTTAACCCGAATTATTCGTATACAAATGAACACGATCCACATTTATGGCATGCTGAAAACTCTATTCGTATTAATAATTTACACGGTAGTGCATCTAATTATATAACGATAAAAGCGTATAATGAGAATACAATTCTGAAAGGAGATGGTGCCAATATCTTTAGGATTTCAAACTCTTCATACTTAAGAATAGAAGGTTTTGAAATAGAAGGGGAAGTACCAAATATTCCTCTTTCTACAGCAAATGCATTGCAGTTTGTGTACATTAGAGCAAATGAAGTAGCAAATATTTTAGACCCTACAGCTGCTGAAATACAATATAGAGATAAAGACTGTGTAAGTAATTGTACTCCAAATGCTATAGTTGTAGGTGAGACATATCGTAATTTAAACGGAATAGATATTGCCAGACCGTCTTATATAGATACAAGAGGTTTGTATTTAAGTAATGTAAATCATATTGATATTATTAATAATAAGATTCATGACATGCCAGGAGGAGGGCTTCGAGTGTCCGATTGTGAGGATATTAATATTATAGGAAATGAAATATATGCTTGTTCAAGAAAATCATATTCTGGAACACATGCATTAGTGGTTACTAGAGCAACAAGTAGTAGAACTACCAATGATTATAGAATTAAAATTTTAAGAAATAAAATTCATCATAATTACAATGAACAATATTCTTGGGCACCTACTAAAAATATTATTACACCTCATATAGATGAAGGAAAAGGAATATCACTTCAAAGAAATGAAACTACATATAATAACGATAATGCTATTAATGTAAACTGGGAACATGGAAGAATATTAGTAGCAAATAATATATGCTATTATAATGGGTTTAGTGGAGTGCATAGTAATGATGGAAACAGAATAGATATTATTTACAATACCTGTTATTTTAATTCATATACAAAATCGATAACCGAAGGGATAACAGCAAACAATGGAGGAAATATAGGGATTAGCGCTCAAGGAGGTTCAGATGTAAAAATTATAAATAATATCTCAGTAATAGATTCTGGTTTAAGCAAATCGGCAATCGCTTCTAATATATCTTCAGCAGATGGTTTAGTAGTTAGAAATAATATTATTTATGGAACTACTCGAAACGGAGTTACAGGAACAATAAATGAAGATGCAGATATAGTAGCTGTACAAGTAGATACTCAAATAACAGATCCACTTTTCACAGACCCAGTAAATTTTGACTTTTCATTGCAGCAAAACTCTCCAGCCATAGGAGCTGCAACTGTAAATGCAGAAGTAACAAATGACTATTATAATAAAGATAGAGGAACAGATCCAGATACTGGAGCTATAGAATATTCATCAACATTGCATATAGACGATTACAATAGTAACAAAGTTTTTTTATTCCCTAATCCTGTAGATAATATACTTACTGTTAAAGGAGTAACTTTTAAGCTTTCAGATATCAAAATATTTAATTTCTTAGGCCAAGAATTTACCAACTTTAGAATTATTAACAATGGTATTGATTTGTCTGACTTATCCAAAGGGAGTTATATTGTTAAAGTAAAAAAGCATTCTGAAATTATTTTTAAAGAATAGTTAGTTATTTCTTATAAGAAATGAGAGATCTTTTTATGTAAAATAGATAGCAACTGAATATGGTAAGAACAAAGAAATAATTAAAATAAATATTAATAAAAGATTGAATAAAACTTATCTTGAAAGACTTTATAAACGTATTAAAACAATTATAGATTTAAATTATTATGAAAACAAAAATTAAAATTGCTGTCATAGCTATGATGGGAGTCAGTTTAGGGATTACAGCTCAAACAGTATTAGATAGTAGAAATGATGCTAGTACACCTGTATTGTATAACAAAGAAGTAAAGTATGAATTTAAAAAAAGAGACGTTATAGCGGCTCCAGGTACAGGTGGTTATACAGGATTAATGACATTTGCTCCTTGGGGAGATAACTCTGGTGGATTTCATCATCAATTAACATTTAACGGAGGAGGAGTATTTTATCGAAACGGATTACCAGATAGTGAAACTTGGAATCCATGGACTAGATTGTTAACTGAAGCAGACTTGAATAATCCTACGAAAGTAGATGTTAATGATAGTAGAGCAGATAACTATGCTCCAAACTATTATAATAAAGAAGTTAATTTTGAATTTAAGGCAAGAGGATCTGTAGGGGTGCCTGGAGCAGGAAGCTATTCAGGATTAATGACATTTGCTCCTTGGGGAGATAATTCTGGAGGACATCATCATCAACTAAATTTTAACCAAGGAGGTATTTTTTATCGAATAGGTTTGGCAGATAGTGATACCTGGGATTCATGGGTAAAAGTTTTAACAGAAAATACAGAAGGAAATGTAGGAATTGGAACAGCTGATCCAGGTTCATGGAAATTAGCAGTAAACGGAAAAATAAGGGCTAAAGAAATAAAAGTAGAAACAGGTTGGGCAGATTTTGTTTTTTATGATAATTACAATTTACCAACGTTAGAAGAAGTCGAAAATCATATAAAAGAAAAAGGACACCTAAAAGATATTCCTAGTGCAAAAGAAGTAGAAGAAAATGGAATATACTTAGGAGAAATGGACTCAAAGTTATTGCAAAAGATAGAAGAGTTAACTTTGTATACTATTGAGCAAGAAAAGAAAATTAAAGCACAAGAAGATAGGTTTGAAAAGCAAAATTCAAAAATTGAAAAGCAAGCAGAAGAAATTAAAGAATTAAAAACATTAATAAACAAACTAATACAGCTTAAAAGTTAATGAGAAACTTATTAGTTTTTAAATAGTCACATAATTAAATTCAACATAGAATTGAAGAGGTTTTCTATTATTTCAGAAAACTTTTTTGTGTTAAAATATATATGAATAGTAAAGAATTTTCTTCTCAAAAAGAATATTCTATACATTAGAAAGTTTAATGCCCTAATAAGATTTAAGAATCAAATAAATTCAATTATGAAAACTATAAATAAACATTTTTTGATTGCATTGCTACTTTTAACACTATCCTGCAAAACAAAAACAAATGAGAATTACAACCTATTACATATTACTATGAAAAATAGTAGGTCAGGTAAATTGTTTTTGAGAGTAGAAGATAGTAATAAATGGAAGGAAATTATTTTAAATGATAAAGGAGAATATACAGATACATTAGTTCTAAAAGGAAAGACTTTTGGAAGAATTGTTTTTAATGATGAAAAATATGCGAAACCACTTTATTTAAAAAAAGGAGAACCAACCAGAATTGTTTTTGATGGAGGGGTGAATAACTCTGAGTTAAAAGAGGGAGCTATTTTAGAAAATGAATACATAAGTGAGCTGAGTAGAGAAGCTTCAAAAATACAAGAAGGTGCAGATCCTTCAGATTGTGATAATATAGATGAAAAGTGCGATCTTTTATTGAAAAATAGCATTAAGAAGTCTGAAAGCATAGATTCAGTTTTTGCGAAATTATATAAAGAAGAAGTAAAAAGTACTATTGGAGTAATAAAGTATTTGTGTACAGCAAAATTAGAGGCTCAATTATTAAAGCAAAAGATGGAAGAAGGCTCATTGTCTAAAGGGAAGCCTTCACCAGAATTTGTAAATTATGAAAGCTTTAAAGGAAAAGCTACTTCATTGAGTGATTTTAAAGGTAAATATGTATATATAGATATTTGGGCAACATGGTGTGGCCCGTGTAAAAAAGAGATTCCCTATCTTAAAGAGTTAGAGAAGCGTTATCATGATAAGAATATTGTTTTTGTGAGTATTTCTATGGATGCAAAAGCAGATTATGAAACTTGGAAAAACATGATTAAAGAAAAAGAAATGGGAGGTGTACAACTTTTTGCAAATGAAGATCAATCATTCATAAATGCATATGGAGTTGCAGAATACCCAACATTTATATTAGTTAACCCAGAAGGAAAAATAGTTACTGCAAGAGCACCAAAACCTTCTTCTCCAGAAATGGAGAAAATGCTTGGTTCTTTGAATTTACAATAATGTTTTCATAGTTATTATAAAACTTAAAGAAGTATATCATAGTAAAGGTTTTCTGGAATACCAGAAAACCTTTTTTAGAATTAGAAAAACGTTTAATACTTTCTTACATTAGAGAATTCATTCATGATAATAAAACCTTAATTAGTAGCTGAAACAAAATGAACTCTGAATTAACAGCAATAGCAAGTTTTTTTGAAACAGAATATCCTTTAAATAAAGAAGGGTTAAGAGAATTATTATCATTATTTAAGGTTGTAAACTATAAGAAAGGAACTCAAATTTTAAGATCAACGCAACAAGAAAAGGAATTACGATTCTTAAACAAAGGAGTTATAAGAGAATATTATACTACACCAGAAAAAGAAATAAATATTAATTTCTATACTAAACCACAATTTATAACAGACTTATCATCTTTTGTAAACGATTTGAATACTAAAAAAAATCAAGAGAGTTTAACAGATATAGAATTACTGTCAATAGGTAAGAAGGAGTTTAGAGAATTATTAGAAAAATATCAATGTGGTAAATCTTTTATTGATTTATCATTCCAAAAATTATTAAAGCACAAAGAACTCTTAGAGTATAATCGAGTTACTAAAACAGCAGATGAGTTGTATAAGGAACTTTTTATATACAAACCTAATTGGCTAGAAAAAATACCACAATATCATATTGCATCCTATTTAGATGTTACTCCAGAAACACTAAGTAGAATCCGCAAACGTATTTCTTGATTCAAATCAATGGAATTTGTTGCGAGCTATCTCAACTTTGTGTTTTAAAAATAAAGTCATGAGAATTTACCATATAAGAAACGCAACAATGATTATCGAATCTAGCAATAAGGTCATATTAGTAGATCCAATGTTAGGAAAAAAAGGAACAGCAAGTCCACCATTTACTTTATTTAGATACAAACCTAAAAGAAATCCTATCCTCGATTTACCAAACAATGGAATGGAAATTATCAATAAAACAACACATTGTTTAATTACACATTTGCATCCAGATCATCTAGATAAAGAAGGAGAGAAGTTTTTAAGAAAGAAGAATATTCCTGTAATCTGTAGTGTAAAAGACAAAAAAGAACTTGAAAAAAGAGGGCTTAATGTTGTACAAACAGTAAATTATTGGAAACCGTCAAGTTTTTTAGGAGGAACTATCGAAGGAATTCCTGCAGAACACGGGTATGGTTTAGTGCGAAAAATAGCTGGAAATGTAATGGGGTATTATATGCAATTACCTAATGAACAATCGATATATCTAAGTTCAGATACAGTTTACACCCAAGATGTAGATAAAGTATTAACAGCATACAAACCAGATATCAGTGTAGCTGCTTGCGGAAGAGCGCAGTTAGATTTTTTGAAACCATTGTTAATGACTATGGAAGATATAACTCGCTTTATTAAAAATGCACCAGGGAAAGTAATAGCAAATCACATGGAAGCGGTTAATCATTGTCCAATTACTAGAACACAATTACAAGAAGAATTAGCAAAGCAAGGACTATCTCAAAAAACATTAATACCAAAAGATGGAGGTATGATGGAATTCGAATAGCTTGATTGGAAGATTTTATTAAGTATGTAGATGTATTTTTAAAAACTTCAACAATGTTAAAAGAATAGATTAGTAAATAAGAATAGTCCGAATAGTAACAAAGTAGTCCGAACGACTTTCATTCGGACTATTGAATGCTTTTTAAGAAGAACATTGGAAATACTTTTGCATTTGTAATAGAAGTAAAAATTTGTAAAAACGAATATATTATGAGTGCAATGAAATTATTTATCCTTAACATGGTTGCTATATGTTTTTTTACAGCAACATCATGCAGTAAAGATGTCAATGGTGGCGTAATATCACCACCAACTTCAAACAGAGTTTTAGATGCTTCTTTAGGTATAGAAGCAGTTCCAACTTCTTTAGGAAGTAACTATACGTCTAATTTTGATGGATACACAAAAGTAACTACACCAAATGGAGGTGCAATTCATATTGTAGCACAAAGTATGGTAACGAACGAACAAATGGTTAGAGTTCGTAGTATAATGGAACATTATCTTAGAAACTTGCCAGGATCTGTTTATGGATCAGATAAATCTGCAATAGCAAATAAAATGGCTGAGAATAATGCAGCTATTGCTTTATTAAATGGTAGAGATGATGGAAGTAATCCAAATCCAACACCAGCACAATCGTTATATCAAGAAGAAATTCAAGTAGAAGGAGGTACTTGGTATATGAATCAAAATTATCAAACACATAGAGATGCCGCATTTGAAGAAATATTACACCTTGTACATGATAGAGGAATTGGTGTAGATGGAGCAAATACAAGTCCAGGAGCAGCACCCGCTTTTCAGGTAAAGATTAGAGCAGCACAAACTAATGCGTTATCAAATAATTTGTGGGGAATTGGAGCTGCCAGTTGGATAACTGAACTTACGAATGAAAATAGTTTATCTCAAGAGTATTTAGCTGCTGTAGTTGATGTGTATTATGGATTGTGGGGTGCATGGACAGGTCCAAGAGGAATGAATGACTTATATGTTGCAAAAACTAGAGCTAACATTCCTACAAACGATCCAACTGGGCAAACTAATATCATAAACAACGGATCTCAGCAAATATTTTTTCATACTTATTTAACCTATAATGCAAGAATCGATGCAAGTTTAAATGGTAATTTTTCTTTAAAATTTGATGCTTCAAAACCATATACCAACTGTTCTAGATATTTAAAAGACGTAACCTTATTAGGAAGTAATAATAATACAGTTACAGTAAACGAATTAGACAATAATATTACTGGGAACTCTGGCTCTAATACAGTTATTTTCTCTGGCGCAAGTTCAGAATATACAATTAGTACAAATGGAGGAGTTACAACAGTAACTGATAATACAGCTAATAGAGATGGAGAAAATACATTAACGGGGATCGAAAAAGTGCAATTTACAGATCAAACAATGACACTGTAATAATTTGGAGATAATAAAAAGATAGTAATAATAGTGGTTTGAGTAGAAAGCTCAAACTGCTATTTTTTTATGCTCTAGAACGTATTTATTGCACTTTATAGATGTGAATGTAAAACTTTATCATTCTTTTAAGATTCTGAATAAGAAACAATCAAAAGTATTTTAAGAGATAGCCGTATCTTTGTGATTACTTTAAAATTAGAATCATATGCCGCGTTGGGTAATCCCTATGGTTATTATCACATCCATAATTGTGATTTTTGAAGCTTACGCTTTTCAAGCAGTTAAGTTGGTAACAAAAAATAAACTCATTCGTTACAGTTGGCTAATTCTAGGAGGTTTAGCCTATGTCAATTTCTTTTACGTCATCTTTACATCCGATAGAAGTTCTGGGCAAACCAGACAATTTCAGTGGGCAGCAGGTTTTATGTTGTTAGTGTTATTGCCTAAGCTGTTCATTGTACTTTTCATGTTAGGAGAAGATATCATACGTTACGTAAAAAAAGCATTCGATTACTTTACAAATAAAGAATACACACCTGTAAAAGGAAGAAGAAAGTTTATAGCACAATTGGCTTTAGGAATTGCAGCTATCCCATTTGCAAGTATGCTGTATGGTATTTTTAGAGGAAAGTATAATTACAAGGTTTTAAAGTATCAACTTGCATTTAAAGATTTACCAGAAGCTTTTGACGGGTTTACCATAACACAAATTACAGATATCCATTCTGGAAGTTTCGATAATAAAGAAAAAATCCAATATGGTGTTGATTTGATCAACGAACAAAAGTCTGATGTAATTTTATTCACAGGAGATATTGTAAATAATTTTGCAACTGAAATGGATGAATGGATTCCGATGTTCAAGCAATTGGAAGCACCTAGAGGGAAATTTTCTATTCTAGGAAACCATGATTACGGAGATTATTCCCAATGGAAAACAGAAGAAGCAAAAGAAGCAAACTTTAAAGCTATAAAAGATATTCATCCTCAAATTGGATTCGATTTAATGCTAAACGAAAACCGTTATATAGAAAAAGACGGAGAAAAAATAGCATTAATTGGAGTAGAGAACTGGGGGAAAGGATTTAATCAAGCAGGAGATTTAAAAAAGGCTTCAGAAGGAATTAATAAAGAAGATTTTAAAATTTTACTAAGTCACGATCCAACACATTGGGAATATAAAGTAAAAGAAGATGACTTTAATTATCAATTAACGTTAAGTGGGCATACACACGGTTTACAATTTGGAATAGAAATCCCTGGTTTTTTCCGTTGGAGTCCTTCTCAATATGTATACAAGCAATGGGCAGGGTTGTATAAAGAGTTTGATCGATATATTAATGTAAATAGAGGCTTTGGATACCACGCTTTTCCTGGTAGAGTGGGAATTTGGCCAGAAATTACCGTTATAGAGCTAAAAAAAGCCTGATTTTCAGCTTTTTTAGGCTGCTGTTGGTGCTTACTTAATAAAAAAATAGTAATTTTAAGCACTTTACAGGAAAAATTTTTAAAAAATGACAAAATTTGGCGAAATCATTAATATTGATAAACCTGTATTAATTGATTTTTATTTTAATTGGGAAGATATTGAGAATAGTGTAGAAACACTACGAGATGTTGCTGCTGCTTTAGGAGATAAAGCTAAGGTAATTAAGATCGATATCAAGAAGAACGAGATTTTAGCTGATGCACTTAGAGTAAAAGGTAACCCTACTTTTATGATTTATAAAAAAGGCGAAATGGTTTGGAGACAAACTGGTGAACAAGATGCAAATACGCTTATTGGTTTAGTACAGCAATACGTGTAATATCCCTTTATAATCTAATCTTTTCTTCTCTACATCCCCGAAAAAAATAATATCCAACAGTTTATTATATATTTCAAAGCACTAAATAAGTTTGGTATGTATTCTTGTACAAGAAAGTGTCGTTTTTAGCAAAAGTTCTAAACGATAAACATTTTGTGATATAAAATAGAGATAGTTTAGAAAACCATTAGGTTACTTTTTATTCTTGAAGCGAATTTCAATGATTGCTTAAAAAAACACTCAAAATGATTTTCTACTTATTATTTTAAACAGGGAATTTAGTTATGGGATGATATTCATTCTTTCAAATTACCCAAAGAGTGTTCCTTTAAACTGTCTTATAAGTGTAGTTAACAGTGTTAATTCAAAAGCTAATACTATTTAGTTAAAATATAAAAACTGCCTTAAGGCAGTTTTTATATTGTTTATGGTTTTATAGTGTCCAGAAGTAGTGGCTCTTCAGCAGGCTTTTCAGGTTCAGGTAATAAACTCTTAAAAAGCTTTAGCTTGTCGAAGAAATCATCTTCTAGCTTTTTCACATAGGTCTCATCTTTATCAAATCTAGCTACCTGACTAATAACTGTGCGATACATATATAAGTTAGTATCTAAATCATCAAAAATATAATCAAAATCATCATAAGTGCTAAAATGCTCGATTTGCTGTTGGAAAAGATCAATTAAAGTCTCAGCAGTCTGTCTTGCCTTTTCTTTATCACCTATTTTATAATATAACTCAGGATAACCTAAAGAAATACTATAGTGATCAAAATCACGAATTGGCATTTTGTGTAAAGAAAGATCTAATACTTCCTTAGCTTTAGCAGTATCTCCTTTTATTAAGAACTCTTCAGATAAACGCATTAAGTTGTTACGCATAGAAATTGCATTACGCTTACCTTGTTCATCAAGATAAATTTTTCCATTATTAATAGTGCCCCAATCCCATTTCTGAACATTTTTATACATTCTTTCAGGATCAATACGCCCCATATCAAACATAGATTTGTCTGCAATTGGTGTTTTAATAGGAACTAATTCAAAAGCCATTCCATCTAACTGTAAATAGTCTTTTAACCAGATAAACTCTTCAGGAGCATTTGCACCTCCCGTAAAATAAATAGGTCTTTTCCAATCAAAATTATTTAAAATGTCTAACATTAAAATTCTATTCTTAGTTAGTACATCGTCAATTTTAATATCTATGTAATCTACAATCTTATCAGCATCCTTCTCAGAAACGATATTGTATTTTAATACATTTTCTTTGTTTACAGGAATTCGAATTTTATTAGTAGGATAAATCTTTTCTTTAGTTCCACTTTCAGTTTCATAATAAGTAGCATCGTTACTACTTGCAATCCATTTCATGAAAGTATTTAATGGAATTACAGAATCCTTTAATTGAGGATGCGGTACTAAATATGCAACATCTAAAGTTCCGTATTTATATTGGTGGTGTTTTAATTGCGATGGAATAGGTGGTGCATCATACGTTGCTTTTTTCATCTGATCGATATACCAATCCGTAGCAAATAAACTTGTATTTACAATTTTAATATCTCTACGAACACCTTCTACTTGTTGCATATACCATAAAGGGAAAGTGTCATTATCTCCAATCGTAAATAAAATAGCATTTGGAGCGCAACTCTCTAGGTATGTTTGTGCGTTTAATAAAGCTAAGTATCTATCAGCTCTATCATGATCGTCCCAGTTTTGGAAGCCCATTAAAGCAGGAACAGAAATTAGAGAAACAATAGAAACCGTCAAGGCAACGACCTTTTTATTCATATAAGTTTTTAAACTGTTGTAAATTGCTAATACACCAAAACCAATCCACATTGCAAAAACATAAAAAGATCCTACAACTGCATAATCACGTTCTCTAGGTTCAAAAGGTTTAGGGTTGGTATAAAAGATAATAGCAAATCCAGTAAAAGCAAAGAACAGGCCTAAAATATACCAGTTACTTCTGTCTTCTTTTAACTGATAAAGTAATCCTATAAGCCCTAGAATTAAAGGCAAAAAGAAGTATGTATTTCTCCCTTTGTTGTTTTTTGCAGCATCAGGCAGTTTTTCTTGAGAGCCTAAACGAGCTTCGTCTATTGGTTTAATTCCACTCAACCAATTTCCGTTGTTATCTAAATGTCCTTGTATATCGTTTTGTCTACCAACAAAATTCCACATAAAATAACGCCCATACATATAACCAAACTGGTAGTTAAACATAAACCTTAAATTCTCTAAAAATGTTGGCTTTCTAGTACTACGTAATGGAATGCCAGCAATTTGCTTGTAATATTGTTCTGCCGCAGGATCTACCATTCTAGGCATAAAACCTTTGTGTTTATCAGACCATTTTGGTAATACTCCTTTATAATTATTTACAATTTCATACTTACCATTTATCTTTTCATATTTAGGTTTATCATCTCTATAAACACTTACGATATTCCCATATTCATCTCTTTCGGTCTCTTGTTCTTTTTTATAAGCAAAAGAATAATATTTATCGTAAAAAACATTGGCATCTCCATATTGTTCACGATTATAATATGCAAGTAATTCTCGTGCACTAGAAGGATTGTTTTCATTAATAATGGTATCGGCATTAGCTCTAATAGGTAGCATTAACCAAGTAGAAAAACCAATCATTATAAAAAGTAATGATAATATTAAGGTATTGGCCATTACCAACTTCTTCTTACGAGTATAATTTAAACCGTAATAAAACAAACCAATTAAAACAATACCTGCAATTACAGTTCCTGAGTTGTATGGTAATCCAATAGAGTTAATGAAAAATAATTCAGAAATACTAAAGAACTTTAATGTAAAAGGAAATAAAAATTTAAATACAAAAGCTAATACTAATATTGAAACAACTGTAGCAATAGCTGTAGTTTTTACAGTAATTTCTTTATAGTTTTTGAAAAAGTATAGTAAAACAATTGAAGGAATTACTAATAAAGAAAGAATGTGAACTCCAAAAGATAATCCAATCACAAAACTAATAAGCAATAGCCATCTATTTCCTCTTGGTAAATTCATCTCACTTTCCCACCTTAGTCCTAACCAGAATAATAAAGCCATCAAGAAAGACGACATAGCATATACTTCACCTTCAACGGCGCTAAACCAAAAACTATCAGAAAATGTATAAGCTAATGATCCAACAAGTCCACTTCCTAATACAGCTATTTTTTCTCCAACACCCAAAGTACTTTCTTTGGTCGCCATTTTTTTAGCTAAATTAGTAATAGACCAAAACATGAATAGAATAGTAAAAGCACTTGCTAAACCAGACATAAAGTTTACCATTTTTGCAAATTGACTAGGATCATTGCTAAACATAGCGAAGAAAGCCCCTAGCATTTGGAATAATGGCGCACCAGGCGGATGCCCCACTTCTAAGTTAACTGCAGTAGAAATATATTCTCCGCAATCCCAAGAACTAACAGTGGGCTCTAACGTTAAAGTATAAGTTATTAATGCAATAGCAAATGAAACCCATCCTAAAATGATATTCCACTTATTGTAACTAAAGTCTTTCATAATTGAGTTAAAAAAATCAATGCGAATGTACTATATTTTATGTTAAATCTCTAGTAACATTCTATGTTCAAGAGTAAAAAAACAAAAATAGATGAATACTTGTTTTAAGATTAGACACAGGCTTATAAAGTTCTGTTAAAAGAAAAATATTAAAAAAAGTTTGGTAGAATAATTTTCTGTAGTATATTTGCACCCGCAATAAGCAATTGGCCTATGGTGTAATGGTAACACACCGGTTTTTGGTACCGATATTCAAGGTTCGAGTCCTTGTAGGCCAACAAATCCTCTACGTTAAGTAGGGGATTTTTCATTTCATCGAAGTTTTATTGTAGACGAATCGTTTCGTCGAACTTTCGTTTTTCCTTTTATCTTATTTTTTTGTTCAGTAAACGAAAATCGTTGAAAAACAGTTTTATGTATGGCTAATTTAGAGGTATCAAATGAGAATACCATGAAAAAATTAGTACTCCTTTTAGTGTTCTTAGGACACTTCACAACAGCACAAAATTATAATTATCTAGGGACGTATTCAGCAAATGGAACGCCAGATTATTTAGAGAACCCAGGTGATAATGTTTCTGTAGAGACATTAGAGATGATTAGCAACTCAATACCAGAATCATATCCAGTACCAGATTACAATCCTCAATATATTACTGCAGGATATGATACTAATATAGAATTAACAGAAGCAGCAGATGTATATGTAACTTTTATTTCAGAAGGAGCTGGATATAGAAATGTGCTTGGATTTTACACGTATGATCTTGATAACCCACTTACATCAGCACCAAACGATGAAGATATTACTATTATTTTTCCTAATGTATCTGCTTTAGGGAGTGGAGGAGGATTGCAAACAGGAGATAAAGTTAAAATCGGAAGCTTTGAAGCAAATACAGGTATTGGCTGGGTGTTGCTAGCAAATGCGTGGAGTGCAACATATCAAACGGTGGGGTTTGGTTATTGGACATTGTTTTCAGATCCTAATTTTAACCCAGAAAGTGATCCAAACTTACAACATCATAACGTGTTACTTTCTGATGTGGAAAACGAAAGGGTAATTTTAGGTTTTGAAGATATTAGAAGAGATAGAAGTAATTGTGATAATGACTTTAATGATGCAGTATTCTATATTACAGCAACGTCATTTTCTGCAATGAGAATGAACAATGTGGCGGATGTAAGTATTTCTAGTGATGTTACTTCTTCATATGATGGAGGATTGGAGAGTAATGGGAAACTAGCGCAATTAATTGCTAAAAGAAACTTAGAAAGAAGCAAGAATAAGACACACAAAAATTTAAAAGCATATCAAGAAAAGTTTGAAAAAAATAATTTACTAAATAGAGGAGGGAGTACTATAGTAAATTATTTGCCAACTACAGGTATGTACGGAAATGAAACGTCAAATGTTTCTAGTCCAGAAGATTTGTTAGGGATTACAAATGCGAAAGAAGTTTTTGCGGTAGATTATTATAGTGGCAATAGTAGAGTATCTGCTGTGTTGGCAACAAAAACTGAAGGAGAGGTTTACGATCATTCAAAAGCTATTTGCGACCGTTTAAATAATTCTACTATTGAGGATGTAAGAACGGTAGTAACTAGAGGGCATAAAATTGTAAGTGCTAAAATTAAAAGAGCAAATGGTTTAGTAGAATATACTTTAGGTTTTTCAATTAAAGAAGGAGAAAGTGTAAATGAATTACATAGTTATTGGAATATTGAAAAATATCCAGCAGGAGATTATTATAACTTCCAAATATGGGGTAGTACTTATTCTCAAGTATTCTCTGTTGCTAATTATGTCTTAGATATGTTTTCAGAAGAAAAAGAATTAAATAGTAGTGGATTGGATACTAAAGTGCCATCAGTTTTTGTAAGTTCTGGAAGATATTCAAATGGAAAACTGTATTTAGATGTTGTAAATAAGAGTGGAGTTCAAGAAGTTGTTTTCGATGGAAATATTCAAACTACTGAAACAGGGGAGACGATAAATATGAACAAAGCAATTGGTTTAACAGGTGCTTGGAATGAATCTTTAGTAATTGAAACAGGAGTTTTATTTGATGTAGGTTTTTCATTAGCAACAAGTGATTCTGAAGGAATAGATGCTTTATATTTAGCAGATGGACCATGGGGCTTAGATTATTTGGAGTCAAATGCTATGGTAACAAGTTTTGAAGTTACTAATGAAGCTATAGAGGATGAGGAAATGGCACACGAAGTAAATAGAAACATTACTGTTTCGGGAGAGGTAAAAGGGAATGTGAATGTGTTTAGACATTTGCTTCCTGGGGATCAGACGTTAGATGTAAGTTCATATAACTATCTTTCTTT
This sequence comes from Tenacibaculum amylolyticum, assembly GCF_964511145.1. Lineage (NCBI taxonomy): Bacteria > Pseudomonadati > Bacteroidota > Flavobacteriia > Flavobacteriales > Flavobacteriaceae > Tenacibaculum > Tenacibaculum amylolyticum. The sequence goes on along the minus strand of NZ_CAZEFZ010000066.1, from coordinate 190,536 downwards.
TAATATTAGTACAACAAATCCTGTTGAAATTGTTTTGATGCCGGAGAATCTTGAAAATTGGGAATCTAGATTAAGATATACGATACCTGTTAATACAGAGCAAACAAATTATGAATTAAGAATTGAAGATTTTGTAAATCAGTTTGGGGAGAGAGGAAATGTTGCAGATATAAAAACGATTGTGTTTTCTATAATGGGAGATTTTACAAACACAGAATCATATGATGTAGCAATAAGTAATGTGGCTTTAAAAGAAGTTAGAACATTGTCTGTAGAAGAGATTAGTAATGAAAATGTATCAAAAGTATTCAATTATCCAAACCCGTTTAGGGAAGTAACTACGATAAAATTACCTAAGACGGCAACATTTGTTCAAATGAGAATTTTTGATCTATTAGGAAGAGAAGTGTTTTCAGATAAAATAGCAACAAAATTGTCTAATGGAAATGAATTCGTTTGCAGACCAGCTATTTATAAAACAGGAGTGTTTAAATATATTGCGATTGATGATCAGAATAATAGCTATAAAGGAACGTTAGTATTGAAATAAATTTTGAGCTGGGGAGTGAAAAAAATAAAGTTTGTGTTTTTTAATACAAACTTTATTTTTATATTTGCATCCGCAATTAAAGCATGTCCCATGGTGTAATGGTAACACACCGGTTTTTGGTGCCGTTATTCTAGGTTCGAGTCCTAGTGGGACAACAAAAAGCTTCTGAGTTTTTCAGAAGCTTTTTTATTTTTACCAATTATGGTTTAACTAAACAGCTCGTTCTTTGCTCTAAGAATAGCTTTTACATGGTATGTCACTATCCGTTCTCTTCCTTCTCTAGTATTTAAAAAAGTAGAGAAATCATTAAAGTTATCCATAAAGAAACTTTCAGTGAGTATTGCAGGCATTCTCGTTTTTGTAAGTACATAAAATCTACGTTCTTTATCTAGATCGCCATCGCTAAAATCTGTTCGTAAACGTTGGTTTGGAAACTCATCTTTAAAAGCCTCTCCAAAAATAGTAGCAATTTTGTCACTTTTAGTATCTCCGGGAGATGTGAAAATCTCGCTTCCGTGACCACCTCCAGCATTAGAATGAATACTTAAATAAAAAGATGAATTTTTAGGATATTTATTGGCTCTATTTACGCGAGTTTCTAAACGTACATCTCTGTGTTCTGGAGCTAAATTTACATACGGAATATAGAGTTTCGTGAGTTGTTCAATAATACCATTCACAATAGCTCTGTTAAATTCGCCTTCGTAAATAATACCATCATCTCCCCAATCTTTTCTCTTTCCTTTGGTTTGGTAAATACCGTTAATTAATCCTCCATGTCCATTGTCTAGTAATACAATCATAGCGTTTCGTTTTTAGTTATATTGTAAATGTAAGTATTTATAAAATTGAAACCAAGGAGGAAAAAACCTTTGCTATAAGGTTGTTTTTCTTGTAAAAAGAGTAAAAAAATAATAAACCGTAAAATGATAAGCGTTTGTTTTATATAGAATAAGTTCTTATATTTGCACGGAATTTCTCAATTAAGATGTATGAAGGGGACGAAAGTCCCCTCTTTTTATACCTAAAATGAATCAAGATAAAGTTAAAGTATTATTACAAGAAGCGTTAGATGAAAATCCATCATTATTCTTAATAGATTTAAAGTTTCTTGCTAATAATAAGATCAAAGTAATAGTAGATGGAGATTCAGGAATTCCACTAAGTGAGTGTGTTAGAATCAGTAGAAATATTGAGCACAACTTAGATAGAGAAGAAGAAGATTTTTCTTTAGAGGTAACATCTCCAGATATTTCGGAACCTTTAAAAGTACAACGCCAGTATAACAAGAATATTAGCAGAACGTTAAAGGTAAAAACCGAAGAAGGTGAATTTCAAGGAATACTTACAGAAGTAACTGAAGAAGGAATTCTTCTAACTTGGAAAGCAAGAGAACCAAAACCAGTTGGTAAAGGAAAGCATACGGTAGAAAAACAAGTGAACATACCGTATTCAGATATTAAAGAAGCAAAAGTGAAGATTATATTTTAATAGTATAGGATAGTAATGGAAAATATTGCATTAATAGAGTCGTTTTCAGATTTTAAAGATAATAAAAGTATAGACAGAGTAACATTAATGTCTATTTTAGAAGAAGTATTTCGTTCAGCTTTAAAACGAAAATATGGATCTGATGACAACTTTGATATAATCATTAACCCAGATAAAGGAGATTTAGAAATTTGGAGAAACCGTGTGGTAGTTGCCGACGGAATGTCTGAAGATGATAATGAGGAAATTGAGTTATCTGAAGCAAGAAAAATTGAGCCAGATTTCGAAATAGGAGAAGATGTATCTGAAGAAGTAAAGTTAATTGATTTAGGAAGAAGAGCGATTTTAGCATTACGTCAAAACCTAATTTCTAAAATCCACGAACACGATAGTACAAATGTATTTAAGCAGTTTAAAGATTTAGAAGGAGATATATATAGTGCAGAAGTACACCATATTCGTCACAATGCAGTAATTTTATTAGATGATGAAGGAAACGAAATTGTATTGCCTAAAGCAGAGCAAATTCGTTCAGACTTCTTTAGAAAAGGAGATGCAGTAAGAGGAGTAATTAAAAAGGTAGAGCTAAGAGGAAATAAACCATCTATAATTTTATCGAGAACTGCACCAGAATTCTTGGTGAAATTATTCGAGCAAGAAATACCTGAAGTATTCGACGGATTAATTACAATTGAAGGAGTAGCAAGGATTCCAGGAGACAAAGCAAAGATTGCTGTAGACTCATATGACGATAGAATAGATCCAGTAGGAGCTTGTGTTGGAGTAAAAGGTTCTCGTATACACGGTATCGTAAGAGAATTAGGAAACGAAAATATTGATGTTATTAATTATACTAAGAACGAACAGTTGTATATTGCAAGAGCATTAAGCCCTGCAAAAGTAACATCAGTAAAAATTGAAAAATTTGAAGAGGAAAAAGATGGTAAGAAAGGACGTGTAAATGTACTTTTAAAACCAGAGGAAGTATCTAAAGCTATTGGTAGATCAGGAGTAAACATCCGTTTAGCTAGCCAATTAACAGGATACGATATAGACGTGCAAAGAGAAGGTTTAGAAGAAGAAGATGTAGAGTTAACAGAATTCTCTGATGAAATCGAAGCATGGGTAATTGAAGAATTCAGAAAGATAGGATTAGACACAGCAAAAAGTGTTTTAGATAAAGACGTATCTGAGCTTGTAAAAAGAACAGACCTTGAAGAAGAAACTATTGTTGATGTTCAAAAAATTCTAAGAGAAGAATTCGAAGAGTAACATAATAACAAAGGTTTTTCGATTCCTTTTAAAAATCGAAACAGAAATAAGTGCACAATAATTATCGCACTTGTTTAAATAAAAAGTATTATAACTATTTATGGCTGAAGCTAAAAAATTAAGACTAAACAGAGTTTTAAGAGAATTAAATATCTCTTTAGATAGAGCAGTGGAACACTTGGCTAAAAATGGTCATGAAATCGAAGCACGTCCAACGACTAAGATTTCAGATGCAGAGTATCAAGTATTATTAGACGGTTTCCAAACAGACAAGTCTAAGCGAGTTGCGTCTAAAGAAGTAAGCGAAGAAAAGCGTAAAGAGAAGGAGGAAATTCGTAAGAGAATTGAAGCAGAGCAGGAAGCAAAACGCGCAGAAGAAGCTAAAAAACAAGAAATACTCAGAGCTAAGGCCGATAGACCACAGTTAAAAACTGTAGGTAAAATAGAAATCGATAAGTCTAAAACTACTGAACCTAAAGCAGAGGAAAAACCAAAAGAAAAAGTGGTTGAAGCTCCAAAAAAGGAAGAACCAGTAGTAGTTAAGGCAAAAGAGGAAAAAGTAGCTCCTAAAGTAGAAGAGGTAAAAGCTCCAGAACCTAAGAAAGTTGAGGTTAAAAAGGAAGAGCCTAAAAAGGAAACTCCTAAAATAGAGGAGAAAAAGCCAGCACCAGTTAAGGTTGAAAAACCAAAACCTATAGAGATTCAAAAACCTAAGGTGAAAACTGTTGCTAAAGCTAATCAACCTAAAGAAAAAGAGGTTAAGAAAGAAGTTACTCCAGAGAATGCTGAGAAAATACAAACAAAGTATCAAAAGTTAGACGGTCCTAAAATGACAGGTCAGAAAATTGATTTAAAACAATTTGAAAGACCTAAGAAGAAAAAGCCAGATGCTAATAAGGACAATAACGCAGATAAAAGAAAGCGTAAAAGAATAACGAAACCTGGTACTGGAAATAACCAGCAAGGAAATAACAATAACCGTGGCCAAGGAAATAACAACAATAGAGGTGGTCAAGGAAATAATAATAGAGGCGGTCAAGGAAACAACCGTGGGGGACAAGGTAATAACCGTGGAGGCCAAGGAGGTAACAGAAGAGGAAACTTTAGAAGAGGAAATGGAAGAAGACCTGAGGTTAAGAAAGAAGAATTAACAGAGGCTGAAATCCAGAAGCAAGTAAGAGAAACACTAGAAAAGCTTCAAGGAAAATCTAATAAAGGAAAAGGAGCTAAATATAGAAGAGAGAAAAGAGATCAGCACCGTCAACAGGCTGAAGCAGAAATGCAAGCAGCACAAGAAAAAGTACTTAAGGTTACAGAATTCGTAACAGTAAGTGAAGTTGCAACAATGATGGATAAACCTGTAACAGATATTATTTCTGCATGTATGATGTTAGGAATGATGGTTACAATGAACCAACGTTTAGATGCAGAAACACTTCAAATTGTTGCAGAAGAATTTAACTATAAAGTAGAATTCGTTGGTGCAGAAGTAGAAGAATCTATAGAAGAGGTAGAAGATAAAGCAGAAGATTTATTACCACGTGCTCCAATTATTACAGTAATGGGTCACGTAGATCACGGTAAAACTTCGTTATTAGATTATGTTCGTAAAGCAAATGTAATTGCAGGTGAGAGTGGAGGAATTACACAGCATATTGGAGCCTACAGTGTAACTTTAGATGGCGGACAAAAAATCGCATTCTTAGATACACCAGGTCACGAAGCCTTTACAGCAATGCGTGCACGTGGAGCACAAGTTACCGATTTAGTAATTATTGTAATTGCTGCCGATGATGATGTAATGCCACAAACAAAAGAAGCAATATCTCACGCACAAGCTGCAAACGTGCCAATCGTATTTGCAATAAACAAAGTAGATAAGCCAAACGCGAATCCAGATAATATTAAAACACAACTTTCTGCTATGAACTTATTAGTAGAAGATTGGGGTGGAGATATTCAATCACAAGAGATTTCTGCTAAAACAGGACAAGGAATCGATGAATTACTTGAAAAAGTATTGTTAGAAGCAGAAGTTCTTGAATTAAAAGCAAATCCAAACAAAAATGCTGTAGGTACTGTAGTAGAAGCACAGTTAGATAAAGGTAGAGGATATGTATCTACAATCTTAGTACAAGCAGGAACTTTACGTATTGGAGATTACTTATTAGCTGGTAAACATAGTGGTAAAGTAAGAGCGATGTTCGATGAGCGTGGAAAGAAAGTAAAAGAAGCAGGACCTTCTACACCAGTATCAATTTTAGGTTTAGATGGTGCACCGCAAGCAGGGGATAAATTCAATGTATTTGAAGACGAAAGAGAAGCGAAGCAAATCGCTGCAAAACGTTCTCAGTTACAACGTGAGCAATCTGTAAGAACTCAGAAGACATTAACGTTAGATGAAATTGGTCGTCGTATTGCATTAGGAGACTTTAAAGAGTTAAACATTATCCTAAAAGGAGATGTAGATGGTTCAGTAGAAGCATTAACAGATTCGTTCCAGAAGTTATCTACAGAAGAAATCCAAGTAAACATCTTACACAAAGGAGTTGGAGCAATTACAGAATCAGATGTATTATTAGCATCAGCTTCAGACGCGATCATTATTGGATTTAACGTACGTCCTCAATCTAATGCAAGAAACATTGCAGATAGAGAAGAAGTAGATATCAGAACATACTCTATTATTTACGATGCTATTAACGACCTTAAAGATGCCATGGAAGGAATGTTATCTCCTGAAATGAAAGAAGAGGTAATAGGTAACGTAGAAATTAGAGAAGTATACAAAATTTCTAAGGTTGGAAACATTGCAGGTTGTATGGTAATGAGTGGAAAAATTACTAGAGACTCAAATGTACGTATCATTAGAGATGGTATTGTAGTACACGATGGAGAGTTAACATCATTAAAACGTTTCAAAGATGATGTTAAAGAAGTAACGAAAGGTTACGATTGTGGATTACAAATTAAGAACTACAATGACATTAAAGAAGGAGATGTAATCGAAGTGTATGTTGAAGTAGCAGTTAAGAAAAAACTGAAATAATTTAAGTTTACATATAAAAAAAGACCTCGTGAAAACGAGGTCTTTTTTTTATGCGCTATAGATTTATTTGTCTTATGCTTTTTCAAACTTAACTCGACAAGTAGGACACTCTGTTCCATGAACAGTGCTTTTTAGTTTTATACCGTTCAAATGAGTAACAATAAAGTCTTGCACAAAAGCATAGTTAGCATTATGATTATTTACATCAATTTGCTCGTCTTTGTATTTCTCCCTTATAATGTTATCATACTCCTGATCTCCCCAACAGTTCGGACAATAACCGTTAGATAAATCAGATGATACTTCTTTCGTTTTTTTTCCAAATAAAGTTTTTAAAAAATTCATAATATATCGTTCATTAGTAATTAAGACGTTCTACTATTGTATCTCTTTTTGAGATCTTCCTTAGTATTAATTCAAACAATGCTTTTTAAGTCGTAAAGAAATAAAGATACTTACGAAACCCGATTTTGATGTATTTGAATTTTATCTAAAACGCGATATAAGCTATTTCTAGATGCAATGATGTGTAGTTGTGGTTGAAAGTGAATTTGATTCGGGAAATCTAATGTTTTGTGCTTGTATAAATAAAAAACTCCCTCATTTCTGAAGGAGTTTATATTGTTGTTAAAGTTTTTTAAGAATAAACTACCAAAATTGTAACTACAAAATGGAGTATCTACTAAGTTATAAAGGAATAACGATAGCGCCTGAAAACTTTTCTCGGATTTTATTCAATTCTTTATCTGCTTCTATTTTGCTTTGGTAACGTCCCACATGAACCTTCCATTCTGGTGCCTCATATTTTAATTTTGAATAGATGTAAGGAAACTTAATTAAGAAGTTTTCTTTAATGCTTCTTGCACGTCTTTCATTACCATTATAAAGCTGAATTCTGAAGCCTGTACCGTTCTTTTCATTGTACAGTCTTTTTTTTCTTAATAAAGAGTTAATACTCTTATTTTCTGTATACTTAGATTGAGATTCTACAGTAAAACTTCCCAAAAAAAGGAAGATAAATAGCACTAAAATGTTAATACTTTTACTCATATCAAATGTTTTACACAAAAGTAACGACTTGTTATCGAATAGATTGCTACTAAAGTTTATTTAGAATCGATATAAATTACAAATTAGGAATCTCTTAACATTTCACATTTTATAGAGAAGTAGTAATTTTGTCCGAGTTTATATAAATGGGATAAAAGTGCCCAATTGTGTAAACTCCGTACAAAATAGATGCAAAAAATATATTTTTACAGTATGAAAAGTGTGAATTATCACAGTAAACTTAGTCGAATTCTTTTTAGAAGTTTTACATTCCTAGTCGTTTTTCTAGTAAGTTTTTCGGTAAATGCTCAAGATGTTGACGAGGCGCGTCAAAAAGAGGGTAAAAAATTATTCAAATCATTATGTGCTTCATGTCATAAGCTAAACAAGAAATTAGTGGGGCCTGCTTTAGGCGGTATTGAAGAAAGAAGAGATAATGAATGGTTGAAAAAATGGATTCGTAACAATGCAGAGTTAAGAGCATCTGGAGATGCTGATGCAGTTGCGATTTACAACGAGTACAACCAATCGAACATGACTGCATTCCCGCAGTTATCAGACAAACAAATTGATGATATTTTATACTACACCACTGTAGGTGATCCTAAAAAAGCTGTCCCTGCAGGAAGTGAGGTTGCTGGAGGTGAGCAAGGTGGAGATGCTCCAAGATGGTTAATCTTAATTTTGGCAGCCGCAATCGTTGTAGCGTTCTTAATCATAGGAAGTTTATTAAAAACAATAAGCGAATTAAAAGGAGCTCCTAAAACACCAGGTTTATTAGGGCAAGCTGCTGAATTATGGCAAGGAATCAAGCAGAATACATTCTTACATGTAATGTTTGTTATTCTAGGTGCTTTAATAGCTGCTTATGTTGGTTTTGGAACGTTGTTTAAAGTTGGTGTAGATCAAGGATATCAACCAATTCAACCAATTGCTTTTTCACATAAAATACATGCTGGAGATAATAAGATAGAATGTCAATACTGTCACTCTGCAGCAAAACATAGTAAGCATTCAGGTATTCCATCTGTAAATGTTTGTATGAACTGTCACAAGAATATTTCTGAAGTTGCAGATGATACGAAAGTAGTAATGGAAGAAGGAGGAGTAATCTTAGGTAAAGCTCAATTAGATAAGGAAATCCAAAAGATTTACGATGCAGCTGGTTGGGATACTGAGAAATTAGCTTACACTGGAGAAACGAAGCCAGTTAAATGGGTACGTGTACACAATTTGCCAGACTTCGCATATTTTAATCACTCTCAACACGTAGTGGTTGCTGGAGTAAAGTGTCAGAAATGTCACGGTCCAGTAGAAGAAATGGAAGAAGTATATCAATATTCGCCATTAACAATGGGGTGGTGTATCGATTGTCACAAGGATACAGATGTAAACTTGAAAGGAAACGAATACTATGCTAAAATTCATAAAGAATTAGCTAAAAAGTATGGAATAGAGCAAGTGACAATTGCAGAATTAGGAGGAAAAGAGTGTGGTAAGTGCCACTATTAATAATCAAGAAAGTAGAAAAACACATTATATAAATGGCTTCAAACAAAAAATACTGGCAAAGTGTTGAGGAACTTAAAGAAGGTTCTATTGTTGAAACGCTACGTAATAAAGAGTTTGTTCAGGAAATACCTACAGACGAGTTTTTAGGAGATAAAGAAACTCTAGAGAGCTCTTCTACTTCTCGTAGGGATTTCTTAAAATATGTTGGTTTTTCAACTGCAGCTGCATCGTTAGCTGCTTGTGAAGGACCAGTGAGAAAATCAATTCCTTATGTAGTGCAACCAGATAACATCGTAGTAGGTGTAGCAGATTGGTATGCAACAACAATTGCAGACGGATTTGATTTTGCAAACGTACTTGTTAAAACAAGAGAAGGGCGTCCTATCTTAGTAATGCCTAATAAAGAAGCAGGTGCAGATATTAATGCAAGAACTGTAGCTTCTGTATTATCTCTTTACGATAATCAATTACGTGTAAAAGAACCAAGAAAAGGAGATAAACAAATTTCTTGGGGAGAGGCAGATAAAGAAATTATAGCAAAATTAGAAAGTTTAAAAGCTTCTAATGAATTAGTATATTTAGTAACAGGAACATTAGCAAGTCCTACTACAGAGAAAGTAATTGCTGATTTTGTTGCTAAATATCCAAATATTAAGCACGTTGTATACGATGCAATTTCAGAAAGTGGAACTGCAGATGCTTTTGAAGCAATGTATGGTGTACGTGCATTACCTAATTACGACTTTAGTAAAGCTGAAGTAATTGCTTCTTTCGGAGCTGATTTCTTAGGAGATTGGCAAGGAGGATATGAAAAGTCGTATGTAGAAGGTAGAAAAGTTGAAACTGGTAAAATGTCTTACCATGTTCAGATAGAAAGTAACATGTCTCTAACAGGAGCAAATGCAGATAAGCGTATTGTTGCTAAACCATCTATCCAAACGTATGCATTAATTAATTTATATAATGCAATTACAGGACAAAACTTACCTTCACACAAAACTCCAATCGATGCTCAAATTGAAAAGTTAGCGAAAGACTTAAAGAAAGCAGGAAATAAAGGAGTTGTTGTAGCAGGAATTAATGATAAAAACGCTCAATTAATTGCCTTAGCTATAAACGAGGCATTACAGAGTACAATAATCGATACGAAAGCTGTTAACTTAACTAGACAAGGAAATGATGCAGCTGTTGCAGCATTAGTGCAAGAAGCACAATCTGGAAAAGTAAAAGGATTAATTACATATAATGTAAATCCAGTATACGCATTACCAGGTTTTGATGCAGCTATAAAAAAGGTGCCATTTACAGTAGCAATATCTACACAAAACGATGCAACTGCAAATGCAACTACATTTACTTTACCAGCACCTCATAACTTAGAGAGTTGGGGGGATGTGATGGTAACTAAAGGTAAATACGGTTTAATGCAACCAACAATTGCTCCTTTATTCAATACACGACAAATTCAAGATATTCTATTATTTTGGAGTGGAGCAACTACAAATTACTACGATTCTTTAAAAGAATATTGGAAAACTAACGTGTTAAATGGAGCTTCATGGAATCAAGCATTACACGATGGTTTCTTTAATGCACCAATAGTTGCTGAAGAAGAAGTTACTGCTTCAGAAGAGGCAGCACCAGGTGTTGATGTTGCAGCTTTAACAACTGCAGCTTCAGAATTAGCTAAAACAAAATCAACACAGTTTGAATTAACATTATATAGTTCAACTGCATTAGGAGACGGTAAACAAGCAAATAACCCTTGGTTACAAGAATTACCAGATCCGATTACACGTGCTTCTTGGGATAACTACTTAACCGTTTCTATGGCAGATGCTAAAGAATTAGGTTTCGAAAATCCAGTGAAAGACAATGGAGCAATTGACGGTAATTATGCAAAAGTAACTGTAAATGGAGCTTCAGTAACAGTTCCTGTTATTGTTCAACCTGGGCAAGCTAAAGGTTCTGTAGGTCTAGCATTAGGATATGGTAGAACTCAAGGAATGAAAAAAGAAATGCAAGTAGGTGTAAATGCATATCCTTTATATACAAATGCAGACAATGTACAATACAATGTTAGCGTAGAAAAGGTGTCAGGAACACATAAGTTTGCTTGTATACAAGTACAGAGTACATTAGCTGGACGTAACGATATCTTAAGAGAGGCTACGTTAAGCGAAGTAAATAATAAGTCTTTAGATCCTAAGCATACTTGGAACCAACCATTCATGGTTTCTTACGATCACCAAGAAGTAGAGGCTAAGACAATTGATTTATGGGATGATCATTACAGAAGTGTAGGACATCACTTTAAGCTTTCTATCGACTTGACTTCATGTACAGGTTGTGGAGCATGTGTGGTAGCATGTCATGCAGAAAATAATGTTCCTGTAGTAGGAAAAGATGAAGTACGTGTTGGTAGAGATATGCACTGGTTACGTATAGACCGTTATTATTCTTCTACGGTTGAAGATAAGCAGCATGCAGAAGGGATTAAAACGATGGAGCAGTTTAAAGCTGAAAATCCTGGTATTGCTAACAAAGACTTAGAAAGAAAATATACTGAAAAAGTATTAAATTTAAGTAAAGGAGACTTATTCGATGCTTTAGAAAACCCAGCAGAAAACCCACAAGTTGCTTTCCAACCAATGATGTGTCAGCACTGTAATCACGCACCATGTGAAACAGTATGTCCGGTTGCTGCAACTTCGCACGGTCGCCAAGGTCAAAACCAAATGGCATATAACCGTTGTGTAGGAACACGTTATTGTGCAAACAACTGTCCATACCGTGTACGTCGTTTCAACTGGTTTAACTATGCAAACAACGAGGAATTCGACTTCAATATGAACAATGAGTACGGTAAAATGGTATTAAACCCAGATGTTGTTGTACGTTCTAGAGGAGTTATGGAGAAGTGTTCTATGTGTATTCAAATGACACAAGCAACGATCTTAAAAGCGAAGAGAGAAGGAAGACCTGTTAAGAAGGATGAATTCAAAACAGCGTGTTCACAAGCATGTTCTAGTGGTGCAATGATATTTGGAGATGTAAACAACTCTGAAGATGCAATTACTCCTTTAGTTGATGATAAAAGAGCTTTCCATGTGTTAGATTACATTGGTACTAAACCAAATGTAGTATACCAAGTGAAAGTAAGAAATACAAACGAAGCTTAATAAAAATTATAAGAAAATAGATTATGTCGGGTCATTACGAATCGTCTTATAGAGAACCTTTAATCCTCGGTGATAAAAATTATCACCAGATTACTGAAGATATAGCTAGACCAATAGAAGGAAAAGCTAACAAACATTGGTACGTTGCATTTTATATTTCCTTAGCAGCAATGTTATGGGGATTTGGATGTATTTTCTACACAGTAGGAACAGGTATTGGTGTTTGGGGATTAAGTAAAAACATCGGTTGGGCATGGGATATTACCAACTTCGTATGGTGGGTAGGTATCGGTCACGCAGGTACACTTATCTCTGCCGTGTTATTATTATTCCGCCAAAAATGGAGAATGGCAATTAACCGTTCTGCAGAAGCCATGACAATCTTTGCGGTATTCCAAGCAGGATTGTTCCCAATTATTCACATGGGACGTCCATGGAACGGATACTGGGTATTACCTATTCCAAACCAATTTGGATCGTTATGGGTAAATTTTAACTCACCACTTTTATGGGACGTATTTGCGATCTCTACGTATTTATCGGTTTCATTAGTGTTCTGGTGGACTGGTTTATTACCTGACTTCGCAACCATTCGTGATAGAGCTGTAAAGCCTTTCCAAAAGAAAATTTATGCATTGTTATCTTTCGGATGGTCTGGTAGAGCAAAAGACTGGCAACGTTTTGAAGAAGTATCTTTAGTATTAGCTGGTTTAGCAACTCCATTAGTACTTTCTGTACACACAATTGTATCGTTTGACTTCGCAACTTCGGTTAACCCAGGATGGCACTCAACAATTTTCCCTCCTTATTTCGTAGCAGGAGCAATCTTCTCAGGATTCGCAATGGTACAAACACTTTTAGGAGTAATGCGTAAAGTAACAAATATGGAAGCGTATATTACACGTTTACATATTGAGTATATGAATATCGTAATTATTCTAACAGGAGGTATTGTAGCTGTAGCATATGCAACTGAATTCTTCATTGCATGGTATACAGGTTCTCCTTACGAAAACTATACGTATTTATCATTTGGAGCAGAAGCTGGAGCTTACGGTTGGGCTTTCTGGTCGTTAATGATCTTCAATATCATAATTCCACAAGTTTTATGGATTAAAAAGTTTAGAAGAAGTTTTATTGTTTCATTCTTAGTTTCTATTGCAATTAACATTGGTATGTGGTTCGAGCGTTTCGACATTATTGCAATTGTATTAAGTAAAGGACAATTACCATCTACATGGTGGCGTTTTGAGCCAACTTTTGTTGATGTAGGTATCTTTGTAGGAACTATCGGATTCTTCTTTGTACTATTCTTATTATATGCAAGAACATTCCCAGTAATCCCTACGGCAGAGATTAAAACTATTTTAAAATCTTCAGGAGAGAACTATAAAAAATTAAGAGAGGAGAACAATGAGCACTAATAAAGTAATTCATGCAATATACAATGATGATGATATCTTAATGGATGCCGTTAAGACAGTAAAAGGAGCACATCATCATATAGAGGAAGTTTATACACCTTTCCCTGTTCACGGATTAGATAAGGCGTTAGGGTTAGCTCCTACTCGTTTAGCAATTACAGCATTCTTATACGGAATTACAGGTACTTCAGTAGCTATTTGGTTAACATGGTATACTATGATTGCAGATTGGCCACAAGATATTGGAGGTAAACCTAGTTTTTCTTGGGGAGAAAATATGCCAGCATTCGTTCCAATTTTATTCGAATTAACGGTATTCTTTGCAGCACACTTAATGGTAATTACTTTTTACATGAGAAGTAGAATTTGGCCATTCAAAGAAGCTGAAAACCCAGATCCAAGAACTACAGACGATCATTTCTTAATGGAGATCCCTGTACACGATAATGAAGATGATTTAAAAGCTTTGTTAGAAACAACAGGAGCTGTAGAAATTAAAGTTGTAGATAAGCATTAATAAAGAGATATGAAGAGTATAAAAATAATTATTGCTTCACTAATGGTTACAATGTTCTTTTCTTGTAACAACAAACGTAAGCCTCAAGTTCAGTATATGCCAGATATGTATGTATCTGTACCTTATAACGGAAACGGACCTATTTCTGCAGGAGGAGTACCAGTAGATAGAGATCCTGTTGCTGGAACTGTTAGTAGAAATGGAATCGTAGCATACGATATCCCTGATACTAATGAAGGATACGAAAAAGCTAAGGTTGAATTAAAAAACCCGTTACCTAAGACTGAAGAGAACTTAGAAAATGGTAAGAAAATGTACGGTATCTATTGTGCAGTTTGCCATGGTAAAAAAGGAGATGGTAATGGAGTTTTATCACAGAGAGATAAATTTAATGGTATTCCAAATTACAAAGACAGAGATATTTCTGAAGGAAGTATTTATCATGTAATTGTATATGGGAAAAACTTAATGGGATCTCATGCATCACAACTTACTTACAAAGAGCGTTGGCAAGTTGTACAATATGTAGAAAAACTAAAAAGCGAATTAAAATAAGTCTATAATAGATAGTTAAGATATGTACCAGTTTTCAGGAAAATTAAAAATGCTCGCTATTATTTTAATGGCTTTAGGTTTAATAGGAACTGTAATTAGTTTCGGTAGTGCACCTAAAACATTAGATGAAGCAAAAGAGATTTTAGCGAAACAAGAGGCGGCTCATCATGGACATGGTGGAGGTCATGCAACTGAAACTCATTCTTCAGATACTAAAGAAGTAAAGCATGAAGAAAAGGCGCATGATGTAAAAGTTGTTGAAGAAGCAACTAAAGAAACGGCGACTACTCATGCAAACGACTCTTTAAAAGGTGAAGCTAAAGATGCAGAACATGCTACTGCACATAAAGAAGAAGCTACTAACGAAGCTCATCATGCTGCAGATTCAACTTCTCACAAAGAAGAAGAGAAAGCAAATGCACACCAAGAAGCAGATACAACAACTCATACAGAAGCTAAAACCGAAGAGCATCATGTTGCTGAAATAGCAACAGCTCATAAAGAAGAAGTTTCAGAAGCTCATCATGCAGCATATAACGATACTCATGCTACTGCTAGTCACCACGGAGAAGATCATGGTGATGCACACGCAGAACATGTATTTCATCAAATGCAAAACAGACCATGGTCAGCAGTTTATGTATCTTTATTATTCTTTTTAGGGATTTCATTATTAGTAATGGCTTTTTACGCTGCACAGAGGGTAGCGCAAGCAGGATGGTCTATTGTACTATTTAGAGTAATGGAAGCTATTACAGTAAACTTACATTATATTGGAGCATTCATGTTAGTGTTTATCATTTTAACAGCAATGCATGCAAATCACTTATTCTCTTGGATGACACCAGGTACATTTGATTTACAAAGTCCAAACTACGATCCAATCGTAGATGCTAAAAAATGGTGGATGAACATGCCAGGATGGGTAATGAGAAGTGTTTTCTATTTATTAGTATGGAATGCTTTCCGTTTTATCATTAGAAGAAAATCTATTGAGCAAGATAATGGTGATTTAAAATTACACAAGAGAATCTATAACATTTCTGTAGGATTTATAGTTGTGTTTATGATTACTGAAAGTATGATGTCTTGGGACTGGATTATGGGAATTGACCCTCACTGGTTCTCTACATTATTTGGATGGTATGTATTAGCTACTTTCCTTGTTTCTGCTTTAACAGTAATTTGTTTAGTTACATTATATTTAAGAGGAAAAGGTTATTTACCATTAGTAAATGATAGTCATATTCATGATTTAGCAAAATTCATGTTTGGTTTTTCAGTATTCTGGACATATTTATGGTTTGCTCAATTCATGTTAATATGGTATGCAGATATGCCAGAAGAAACTGTATATTATGTATTAAGATTTAAGGAATACATCGTACCATTTATGGGGATGGTTGCTTTAAACTTTATTTTCCCAATATTATTATTAATCAACAGTGATTTCAAAACAGTGCCATGGATTATTGTAATTGCAGGTATGTTTATTTTAGTTGGACACTATGTAGATTTATTTGTAATGATTATGCCAGGTACAGTTGGTGATCAATGGGGATTCGGTGTTGGAGAAATAAGTGCATTCTTATTCTTCTTAGGAGTATTTATTTTTGGAACATTTACGGCATTTGGTAAAGCAAATCCAGTACCAAAAGGAAATCCTTACCTACACGAAAGTGAGACGCACCATTACTATATTATCGAACATAAAGGAGAGGATAACGCTCACCACTAATTAAAGAATAAAAAAATAAGTATATAAATATGCTAGCTCTATTTTATATTTTCATTGCAGTAGCACTAGGAGTAAGTTTTTGGCAAATTACACGCGTAATGAATTTACGTAATGTAATAGCAAACGATCAAGACAATAACAAACAAGGAAAAATAGCCTTAGGGTTTATGGTATTCCTTTATGCTATGATGATTTATTGCTTATTAGCAATGAACGTTATCATGCTACCAGAAAGTGCATCTATTGAAGGGGAACACGATGATACCTTATTCAATATTACATTTATCTTAATTGGTATTGTACAATTCATAATGCAATTCTTAATCTTCTTCTTTACATATAAGTACAGAGGTAATAAAGATAGAAAAGCATTATTCTTTGCAGATAGCCATAAATTGGAGTTAATCTGGACAGTAATCCCAGCTATTACAATTGTATTATTAATTGGATATGGATTATGGCAATGGAACAACATCATGTATGTTGGAGAAAAAGATGATCCAATTGTAATTGAAGTATATTCACAACAGTTTAGATGGGATGCACGTTATGCAGGTGCAGATAATGAATTAGGTTTAGGTAATGTAAACTTTATCAATATCAACAAGCAAAATACAATGGGAGTTGATATGTCTGACCCAAAGTCTCAAGACGATAAACAAGTAACAGAATTATACTTACCAAAAGGAAAAAAGATTTTATTCAAATTCCGTTCTCAAGACGTATTACACTCGGCTTATATGCCACACTTTAGAGCGCAAATGAACTGTGTACCAGGTATGGTTACTCAGTTTGCATTCACGCCAAAGTTTACTACTGAAGAAATGCGTCAGAATCCTGAAGTTATTGCAAAGTCAAAAGGTATTAATAAGATAAGACAAGCAAAAGGTGAAGACCCTTATGTGTTTGATTACTTATTATTATGTAATAAGATTTGTGGAGCTTCTCACTACAACATGCAAATGAAAATAACTGTTGTAGAGGAAGATGAGTACAAAAAATGGTTAGGAGAGCAAAAAACATTAGCTCAAGTAATTAAGTAAGGTCAAAAAATAAATTTATTAAGCTATATAAATTAAATTATGTCAGCAGAACATCACCATCATAAAGAAACATTTGTAACCAAGTACATTTTTAGTACTGATCATAAAATGATTTCTAAACAGTTCTTGATTACAGGAATGTTCATGGGAATTATAGGTGTATTCATGTCAATGTTATTCCGTTTACAACTTGCGTGGCCAGAAAAGTCATTCTCTATTATTGAGGCTTTCTTAGGAGATCACCAACAAACTGATGGAATAATGAATCCAGATACCTATTTAGCATTAGTTACTATTCACGGTACAATCATGGTATTCTTTGTACTTACAGCTGGATTAAGTGGTACATTCTCTAACTTATTAATTCCATTACAAATTGGAGCAAGAGATATGGCGTCAGGATTCATGAATATGATTTCATACTGGTTATTCTTTATATCTTCTATCGTAATGGTAATTTCTTTATTCGTTGAAGCAGGGCCTGCATCAGCTGGATGGACAATTTACCCACCGTTATCTGCTTTACCACAAGCAATTCCAGGTTCAGGTATGGGAATGACATTATGGTTAGTTTCGATGGCTATATTTATCGCATCTTCTTTAATTGGTTCATTAAACTATATCGTAACGGTATTAAACTTAAGAACAAAAGGAATGAAGATGACAAGATTGCCATTAACAATGTGGGCATTCTTTGTAACAGCAATTATCGGTGTAATCTCTTTCCCAGTATTATTATCTGCGGCTTTATTATTAATTTTCGATAGAAGCTTTGGAACATCGTTCTATTTATCAGACATATTCATTTCTGGAGAAGTATTACATTATCAAGGTGGTTCACCAGTATTATTTGAGCACTTATTCTGGTTCTTAGGACACCCTGAAGTATATATTATCTTATTACCTGCATTAGGTATTTCATCTGAAGTAATTTCAACTAACGCTCGTAAACCAATTTTTGGTTACCGTGCAATGATTGGGTCTATTTTAGGAATTGCATTCTTATCAACAATTGTATGGGGACACCACATGTTCGTTTCAGGAATGAATCCTTTCTTAGGTTCTGTGTTTACATTTACAACAGTATTAATTGCAATTCCGTCTGCAGTAAAGGCATTTAACTATGTAACTACTTTATGGAAAGGTAATCTACAATTAAATCCAGCAATGTTATTCTCTATAGGATTAGTTTCTACATTCGTTTCAGGAGGTTTAACAGGATTAGTACTAGGAGATTCTGCATTAGATATTAATATTCACGATACATATTTTGTAGTGGCACACTTCCACTTAGTAATGGGGGTTTCTGCATTATTAGGAATGTTTGCTGGTGTTTATCATTGGTATCCTAAGATGTATGGAAGAATGATGAATAAAGTTATGGGGTACTGGCATTTCTGGTTAACAATTATTGCTGCTTATGGAGTATTCTTCCCAATGCACTTTATTGGATTAGCTGGTTTACCACGTCGTTATTATACAAACTCAAACTTCCCAATGTTTGATGACTTAGTAGATATTAATGTATTTATTACAGTAATGGCAATCATTGGAGGTTTAGCACAGTTAATATTCTTAGCAAACTTCTTTATTTCGATGTATAGAGGACCAAAGGCTTCGCAAAACCCATGGAGATCAAATACATTAGAATGGACTACACCAGTTGAGCATATTCACGGTAACTGGCCAGGAAAAATACCAGAAGTTCATCGTTGGGCGTACGATTATAGTAAAACAGATGAAAATGGAAATTATATTCACGGACAAGATTTTGTTTTACAAACAACACCTTTAAAAGACGGAGAAGAGCCTTCTTAAGGAAACATAGCATAAAAAATTAAAAGCCTTTCATTTAGAAAGGCTTTTTTATTTATATTGATGCTACTTAAAAACAATATTCAAATGAACCGACCTTTAAATTATGTAGTACTATTTTGCTTTTTTGTTTGTTTGCTAAGTTGCCATACAAATAAAAAGGTTTCAGATAAAGAAAACTCACTTAGTAGTATATCTGAGAATTTGACTAAAAAAGGCTTTAAAAAGGCTGTTATAATCAAAAATAAGGGGGAATCTAATTGTGCTTTATTAGTAAGCTTAACAGATTCAAAAGAAATGCTAGACCCTATAGGTATCGATCAAAATAACTTTACAAATGAAGAAAAAATCTGGTTAAAATTTACTTCTCTAAGAATGAAAAATAGATGTAAAGAAGCTAGACCTGTAAATGTTATAGAAATAAAAAAAAGAGATGATTAATTCATCTCTTTTTTTTATTTAAAAGGAATAAACTAGATAGTTATGAATTAATCAGATAAATAGAGGCAGTCATACAGAAAAAGAGAATTAAAAGTATCTATAAAGAATAAAAAAAGGGGACTAAAAGTCCCCAATATAAATTAACTTCAATACTTAAAGTATCAAGTGTAGTTTGTTACTGATAAATTATTTAATGATTAATTTAACTGTTTTAAACTTTCTTGTACCACCCATTCTCACGATATATACACCTGGATCAGCATAAGACATATCTAATGAATAGTTGTATTTGTTACCTTGCTTTTCTATGTTATTAAAAACAACTTGTTTCCCAAGTATATCATAAACTCTAAAGCTTATCATATCTTCATAATCTGTCGTTAATTCAATTTGGAATTGCTTATTAGCAAGTGTAAGTACTTTGATTTGGGCATTATCTAAAATAATATCATCAGTACTTAAAGTACCATCTACAACTTTAACAGTATAATCATGTACTTCACCATAATCAAAGTTAGAACAAGCATCATTAATATCTCCATTAGATGTATTATCTATTGCTTTTAATCTTAGAATATGATTACCAAGTGGAGCAGTTTGAGGAATATCTAAATTAAAGTCTTGTAAAGCATTTGCTACATTAAATGTTTCTCCGGTAATTAATTGTTCATTAGCTTCAAATGTACCATTGTCATTAAAATCAATCCATGCAGAAATACTCTCACCATCAGGATCATCAGTCCAGTTATGCTGTGCTTTTAAAACATAAGGTTCGGTAAGTGATCTGTCTAAATCTGTTGATAAGTTTCTTCTATCTACATAACCACTCACATTTCCTGTTGAATTACAACCATTATTTCCATCGTCAGTGTCTATAGTTCCTAAAACAAATCTTTTAATACCATCTAAGTTACATCCTTCAGTAGCAGCTGGAGTACATAAATTTAAAGAGTTTGTTACCTGAATTGTAGCTTTATCATTTGATGTATTGGCGTCATCAACTAACGCGGTAGCAACTTCAATAGAATACGTTTGATTTGTAATAGATAAATCAGCTGTTGTAGCAAAAGTATAAGTAGCTATTTGAGCTTGGTTTAACGTACCAGTATATGTTTCTGTAATAGTAGTTCCCCCATCTATAGTGTAACTTACAGGGAAGTTAGATTGACTTTCCTTACCAAAGTTTTTAATAGATATTGTAATGTTTTCAGAATTAGTTAATTCTCCACTAGTTGGATTTTGAAGAGTAATAATACCAACATCTTTATTAGGAGGAGCAGTTAATTGAAATACTCCCACCATATTACTTCTTGCTCCATTATTAAAATATTCACTAACAAACCAGAAATCTGCATTGTTAGAAGGATCAACAGTAAGATGAGAATAATCTGCATATCTATTAGCTGTATTGTCACTATTACTTTGAACAATTAATTCTTCTACAGCAGTCATTGCATTTAAAGGATCGTCTTTAAACCTTCCTGTGTATCTAAGAGAAATACTTTCTGTAGAACTAACAGATGAGTATCCCATACCAATATTTCCTTCGCCATCCATTGCCATACTAGCACCAAATGCATGTCTACCATCTGGAGCAATGTAAGTTCCTTCTTGATAAATAGACCATGGCTGACCATCACCATTTTGTCTTAATTCATACCACCTTACTCCTGCTAATTTATTTTCAGTATCTGTATTTACAACAAAGTTAAATACAACAGAGTTATGAGTTGGGAATTTTCTGAATTGCGCTTGGTTCATTATAGTAGCCTGCATTGCGTCAATATTTGGTCCACTAGGTTGAGGAAGATTAGAAAAACCACCTCCGTCAAATACTCCTGTAAAAGGAGCTGTTGGTATTTCAGTAGCCGCAGAAATAGTTGAGTTAGCAGGTGTAGCCCAATCAACATCAATTGTCCATAATTTTAAATGATCTGAACTTACTCCAGACCATGCGTCATCTTGCATGTAAACAATAGTTGCATTTCCAGTAGCAGGTAAATTGCCATCAGTAACATTAAAAGCTTGAGGACTATAGAATCCATTTGTAGCCATGCCAGGAAGAGAAAATGCTTGAATACTAGCAGAAGCGTCCCCAGCTAACATTTTATCTCTTTCAAGTGCCCAAACTTGGCCATTTCGTACATTTCCACTTAGATCTGTAGCGCTAATATTTGCAGTCACATAATATCCATCAGACCAAATAGAAAATTTAGTATAATCTGGGAAAGTACCTGTTTGAAAAGAATTAGCACTATAAATATGCCATCCTCCATTAATAGGATCGTTGGTTTGTGAAATTGCAACGTGAAATCCATTAGGATCGTCTTCAAATTCAGTAACAATATAGCGGTCAGCTTGTGCATCATAAAGCACAATAGGATCCCCGTCTGCTCCTCCAGGGAAAAGAGTTGCTAAACTAGCAGCAGGAGTAGCAGGAGTACCATCTTTATTAAAGATTCTAAAAGCGGTGTTCCATGAAGCAATATAATAGTCTCTACCAACTGCACCTGTTGGGTCAGATGGAGTAGAAGTACTATTTGTTGTTTCAAAAGTTAAGCTAGTAGATTTGACACGTCTGCTAATAGCATTTTTTTGGGCATTAAGTAACGGATCAAGTCTTTTAGGTAATCCTTTACCCGGAACTACTTTATTTCCTTTAGTTCTTTTATCTCTCCCGTAAAAATTATCCTTGTTAATTGAGGCAGGAATAAAAGTTCCTTTAGAAATTTGTTCTTTTATACTAGGTACAAATTGATAATTTAATTTTCCTTTCCAAATTGATTTTTGAGCTTGATTAGGTACTTTATCTTGTCCATAAATATTCGTTATAAAACAAAATGATAGTACGTAAAATAGTTTTTTTAGTTTTGGTTCCATATGATTTTGGGAATGATTAAGTCAGTAAATATACAGTATAGAAATGACATTTAACAGATTAGGTTTTTTTTGTTTAATTTTAAACAAATTGATTGAAATTAAAGAAAAATTTTTAGCATGTAGTTGAGTGTTAAAAACGTTTATATTTGTTGTTGAGATGAATGAACATTTAAACCCAGAAAATACAAACTATTCCAAAGATGAAATGGATGTAGAAAAAAAACTACGTCCGCTTTCTTTTGATGATTTTACTGGACAAGATCAGGCGATTGAGAACTTAAAAATATTTGTTGAAGCAGCAAATCAGAGGGATGAAGCTTTAGATCACGCGTTATTCCATGGACCTCCAGGTTTAGGAAAAACAACACTTGCAAATATTCTAGCAAATGAATTAGGAGTTGGTATAAAAATAACTTCAGGACCAGTTTTAGATAAACCAGGAGATTTAGCAGGTTTACTAACAAACTTAGATGAAAGAGATGTACTGTTTATAGATGAGATTCATAGATTGAGTCCAGTAGTTGAAGAGTATTTATATTCTGCAATGGAAGATTATAAGATCGATATTATGATTGAATCTGGGCCAAATGCAAGAACTGTACAAATCAATTTAGAGCCATTTACTTTAGTTGGAGCAACAACGAGATCAGGACTTTTAACAGCTCCAATGAGAGCGCGTTTTGGGATTAGTAGTCGTTTACATTATTATTCAACAGAGTTACTAACAACAATTATTCAACGTAGTGCGATGATTTTAGGAGTGCCTATTTCTATGGAAGCAGCAATAGAAATTGCGGGTAGAAGTAGAGGAACACCTAGGATTGCCAATGCATTATTACGTAGAGTACGAGATTTTGCGCAAATAAAAGGAAATGGAAGCATTACTTTAGAGATAGCAAGATATGCGTTAAAAGCATTAAATGTAGATGCACATGGGTTAGATGAAATGGATAATAAAATCCTAATTACAATTATAGAAAAATTTAAAGGAGGCCCAGTTGGACTTACAACTTTAGCTACAGCTGTTGCTGAAAATGCAGAAACTATTGAAGAAGTATATGAACCATTTTTAATCCAACAAGGGTTCATCATGAGAACTCCACGCGGTAGAGAAGTGACAGATTTAGCTTATAAACATTTAGGAAAAATTAAAGGAAGTAGTCAAGGAGAATTATTTTAAGTGGGAATTCAAAAACACATACCGTTATTAGAATGGCTGCCAAAGTATAAAAAGAATCAGCTAAGAGGAGATGTTATTGCAGGGCTTACTGTAGCTACTGTGTTAATACCTCAAGGGATTGCTTATGCTTTAATTGCAGGTTTGCCTCCTATATATGGTTTGTATTCAGCACTAATTCCGCAAGTAATTTATGCCATTTTTGGTTCTTCAAGACAAGTAGCGATAGGACCAGTAGCTATGGATTCTTTAATCGTAGCAACAGGAGTTTCTACAATAGCTTTAACAGGATCCGAAAGTTATATTGCCATTGCAATTTTCTTAGCATTTTTAGTTGGAGTAATTCAATTATTAATGGGGATTTTTAGATTAGGTTTTATAGTGAATTTCCTATCAAGACCAGTAATTACTGGTTTTACTTCTGCAGTAGCATTAACTATTGGGTTAAATCAATTAAGAAATCTTTTCGGAGTAGATTTTTTACAAAGCGATCAAATACATATTTTGTTAGAAGATGTATTTTCTAGAATAACAGAACTAAATGTACACACTACACTTATTGGATTAATTACCTGTGCAATAATTTTAATTCTTAGAAAAGTAAACAAGAAAATCCCGAATGCTCTAGTTGTAGTTACTTTGGGGATTTTGATAATGTATTTCTTCGGAAAACAATTTTCAGATGTGGCTATTGTAAATAGTATTCCGTCAGGATTACCATCGTTTTCTGTACCAGAACTAGATTTTGGTTTAGCAAAAGATTTATTATCTATTGCTTTTACACTAGTTATGGTAGGGTATTTAGAAACAATTTCCATAGGAAAATCATTAGAAGCACATCAAGATGAGTATAGAATAGAACCCAATCAAGAATTAATAGCTTTAGGTTTGAGTAATATTGCAGGTTCGTTTTTTAAATCGTATCCATCTACTTCTAGTTTTTCCCGATCTGCAATCAACGCAGAAACAGGAGGAACTACAGGAATATCAGCAATTATATCTGCTATTATGGTAGTTTTAACACTACTTTTTTTAACGCCCGTTTTTTATTTCTTGCCTAAAACAGTATTAGCAGCAATTATTATCGTAGCTGTTTTTAGATTGGTAAATGTAAAAGATGCGAATTTTCTATGGAGAGCAAATAATTTAGACTTTTGGCTTTTAATAGCTACTTTTCTTTCTACACTTATTTTAGGAATTGAGTATGGAATTTTAGTAGGAGTAGGTTTGTCTTTAGTTGTACTAATTTATAGAACTTCTAGACCACACGTAGCAGAGTTAGGAAAAGTACCAAATTCTGATTTTTATAGAAATAAAAATAGATTTAGTGAAGTTATTTTAGAAGAAGATGTTTTAGTTTTCCGTTTTGATGCGCAATTGTTTTACGCAAATGCAAGTTACTTTAGAGAGCAATTAGAAAACATGGTAGCTGCAAAAGGAAATTCTTTAAAATTGATAGTTTTAGATGGGGAAAGTATTAATAGAGTAGATAGTACAGGAGTAGAGATGCTAAAACAGCAAATAATATACTATCATAAGCGAGGAATTATTTTTTACTTTGCAGGTATAAAAGGTCCGGTAAGAGATGCATTGTTTAAAGCAGGAATGTTAGATATAGTAACAATTCATCATTTCTTTATGCGAGCAAATGGAGCCGTAACATTTTATAAAACAGGAGATAATAAAAATCAAATAAAATACGCACAATATATTCACCAAGCGTACAATTAAGAATAGAAATATGAAGATAGAGCAAATTTACACTGGCTGTTTATCACAAGGAGCTTACTATATAGAAAGTAACGGAGAAGTTGCCATCATAGATCCTTTAAGAGAAGTGCAACCTTATTTAGATAGAGCAAAAGAAGATGATGCGAAAATAACTTATATTTTCGAAACACATTTTCATGCTGATTTTGTAAGTGGACATATTACATTGGCTGAAAAAACAGGAGCAAAAATTGTATATGGTCCAAATGCAGAGATGAATTATGATGCTTATATAGCAAAAGATGGAGAGTCTTTTAAAATTGGAAATATAGAAATAGTAGCTTTACATACACCTGGTCATACGATGGAAAGTACTACGTATTTACTAAAAGATGAACAAGGTAAAGATCATGCTATTTTTAGTGGAGATACATTATTTATAGGTGATGTAGGTAGGCCAGATTTAGCGCAAAAAGGAAGCATTACACAAGACGATTTAGCAGGCTTTTTATTTGATAGCTTACGAAATAAAATCATGAATTTAAATGATGATGTTATTGTATATCCAGCACATGGAGCAGGTTCTGCATGTGGTAAAAAACTAAGTAAAGAAACCTTTAGTACTATTGGAGAGCAAAAGCAAACAAACTATGCTTTAAGAGCAGATATGACGAAAGAAGAGTTTGTTAAAGAAGTAACTGATGGGTTATTACCTCCACCAGATTATTTCCCTTTAAATGTTAAATTAAATAAAGAAGGATACGATTCAATAGATGCTATTATAGAGAAAGGGACTAAAGCTTTGTCTGTAGAGGATTTTATAACAAAGTATGAAACTCATAATGCATTAATTTTAGATGTACGCCATCAATTCGACTTTATAAAAGGATTTATACCAAATGCAATGTTTATTGGTTTAAACGGAACGTTTGCACCATGGGTAGGAGCATTGATAAAAGATATTAATCAGCCAATTCTTTTAATAACTCCAGAAGGAAAAGAAGAGGAAACAATTACAAGATTGGCAAGAGTTGGTTTTGATAATGTTCTTGGGTATTTAGCAGGAGGTTTTGAAAGCTGGAAACAAGCAAACAAAGAAATAGATACATTAACATCTGTTTCTGCAGAAGCTTTAGAAAAAGCGATTCAAGAAAATGCTATTGTTTTCGATGTTAGAAAGCCAGGAGAATATGAAAATGAACATATAAAAGATGTAGAAAATACACCTTTAGATTATTTAAATGATTATCTTAGTGTATTCCCTCATAATAATACAAACTTCTATATTCATTGTGCGGGAGGTTACAGATCTGTAATTGCTGCATCAATCTTAAAACGTAATGGAATTCATAATGTCATCGATGTAGCAGGAGGATATGGCGCTATTAAAAAGACAGGTATTGTAAGAACAATGCCAACCTGTCTTTCATCGTAGAATAATACATAATGAAGAGAATAATTTTAAGTTTGATAGTATTAATAAGCTTAGCTTCTTGCGTAACAGAGGACAAACGAGTTACGAATATTACTGTTGAAGACTTAAAATCGATTTTAAAAGAAAATAAAAACATTCAATTGTTAGATGTTCGTACTTCTACAGAAGCCAAAGACGGTATTATCTTTGATGCTATGCAAGTAAATCTTATTTCTAATGATTTTGAAACTAGAGCTATTGAAATACTAGATAAAACAAAACCAGTGTATGTGTATTGTAGGTCTGGAGGAAGAAGTAAAATAGCTTCTTCTGTTTTGGTAGATAATGGTTTTAGAGTTTATAACGTAAAAGGCGGATATAAAGAATGGATTAAGAAAACTAAAGTAAGTGAATAAAGAGAAATTTATTAAAAAATTAGAAGCTCTCTTATTTTAGGCTGTTAAATCAAAGCCTCTTAATTATACAATATAGCATAAAAAAACCGAGTTTAATAACTCGGTTTTTTTATTTAACTAGATTAAAACTTCAGGGTGACTCCTGCTAAGAAATTTATAGTTGCTTGTGGATAAAAACCAGCGCCATCTACAGTTGTAGTTACACCAGGATTTGTCCAAGTATCATCAAAGAAGAAATAATAACCTCTATCTACATATTCTCTATTAAAAATGTTATTAATTAACCCTGTAAATACAATAGAATCGAAGATTTTCTTCGTTTTTAATTCGTAAACAATATTTAAATCACTTGTAAAATAGCTGTCTAATTTTTCTATTGAAGAAATACGACCGCTTAAGTTCCCCATAAATTGCTCTCCAACATATTTTGATAAAAACGCAATTTGTAAATTATCTATAGGAGCATAAATTAAAGAATTCCCTACAATAACATTTGGAGAAAAAGAAATATCTGTATTTCCTAGGTTTTCAATAACTCCATCAATTGGAACTTTAAAATCACGGTTTTTATTTGTACTGAAAGCAGCATTTGGTCGTAAAGAGATTTTTTCAGTAAGTTTAATATCAGCGTCAATTTCTAATCCTAATCTAAAACTACTTCCACTCGTTTCTCTTAAAGGTTCACCTACATTATTAATAGCACCAGATAATACTAACTGATTTTTATAATCCATGTAAAATACATTGGTGTTTAATTTTATATTATCTGTAAGTAAACGCCAACCTAATTCAAAATCATCTAAAGTTTCATGTTGTGTATTTCCTCCCTCAAAATCATTTCTGTTAGGCTCCCTATTTGCTCTTGCATATGAAAGATATAGGCTATTTACATCATTTACTTGATATGTTAGTCCAGCTTTAGGATTAAAGAAGTTAAAATCTTTATTTATATCTAAAGGATTTCTATCAGAAGTTAATCCATTCGTTCTATAATTTACAAACCTTCCTTGTAAATCAACATACGCATTCATTTTATCATTTAATCTAATGTTTGCTTTTATAAATGAACTTAAATCGTGCTTTTTAGCATCACTAAAATAATAACGATCTCTAATATTTGTATTAGGAGCTAAATCGCTTCCCCAAATTACTTCTCCATAATGATCGTTTGTGTAGTTACTATAAGATCCACCAGCAATAACTTCTAATCCATCTATTGTATAGGTCGCAGCAGCATTAAAAACATAAAAATGATTGTCTAACCAACGACGTACAATTACATCACTACCATCAACTATTAAACCATCGTAATCGGCAGCAGATTCACCTTGTTTAAATTGCTCAAAATATCCTTTTCCTCTTGTATAATTTAAACCAATATTAGTTGAAAGTTTATCACTAAACTTTTCATTCCAGTGTAATTGATAATGATCTTGCCAATAATTGTCTGTTTCATTATCGTATAAGTAGTGGTTGTATCTTCTGTCAGAATTTCTAAGATTTTCAGCTTGTTCTGGAGTTAAACCATTATTAACGATAAAATCTTCAATTCCTTGAGCATCTCCAGTTAAACGAGCAAGTGGAGTACCAAACCAAGCTTGATACGTTTTCTCAGAACCACCAAAAACTAATGCTTTAATTAAGGTGTTTTCATCAGTATAACTTCCTTGTAAGAAATATGATTTTAAATCCGTAGAAGCTCTATCTATGTAGCCATCAGAATAAATATTCGATAAACGACCAGATAATTCAAAATGATCGTGTAATTTACCTGTTGTGAATTTTACAGTGTGCTTACGAGTTCCAAAAGAACCAAAAGCATTAGAAATTTCTCCACCAGCTTCTTCTGAAATAGCATCAGTTAAAATATTTAAACTAGCACCAAAAGCTCCAGAACCATTAGTAGAAGTTCCAACTCCACGTTGTAATTGTAAACTTTGTGTAGAAGAAGCGAAATCTCCTAAGTTTACCCAAAAAGTACCTTGACTTTCAGCATCGTTGTATGGAATTCCATTAATAGTAACATTAATTCTAGAAGCATCAGAACCACGAACACGCATGTATGTATATCCAACACCAGCTCCTGCATCTGAAGAAGAAATAACCGAAGGTAAGTAGTTTAAAAGTACAGGAATATCTTGTCCTAAATTACGTTTAGCGATTTCCTTTTTAGATAAATTTGAGTGCGTTACAGGAGCGTCTGCTTTTACACGTACAGATGAAACTAATACTTCATCTAATACATTGTCTTCAGAAACTAATGTAATTACTAAATCTTTAGCATTAGAAGAAACTTCCTTTTTTATAGTATTATAACCAACATAAGAAACCTCTAGAAGATGTTTTCCTTCAGACACTCTTATTTTAAAGTTTCCTTCGGCATCAGTTGTAGAACCTTTTTTAAGATCTCGAATAACTACAGTAGCACCAATTAAAGGTTTTTTATTATTATCTACTACTTTTCCAGATAAAATCACCGATTGTGCCTGAATAGATAATGAGATTGCAAAAAATAAAAGAGATACTAATATCTTCACTCTTTTAAAAGTGTTTAAAAACGTCATTAAAAGTAAATGAATAAAAAGAGGTAATTATTCGTATGTAATTTGAATAATTAATAATTATGAAACTTTCATGTGCGAAAGTTTAACATACAATTCCCTAAACAGCATTACCTGTTCTAGGTTCAATGGGTATGATCTCAGCCTCGTTAATTAATTATGAATTCTAAACTTAGAATTCATAATTCAAAAAGGCACCCCTTTATGAGAACAGGGCAAAGGTAAGATGGTTTTTTGGAATAATGAATAGTAACTTCTATTAATCGATAGTAGGTTTTCGTCTCGATTGCTTTTTTTCTGATTGTCGTTTTTTATTTTTCGCTTTTTTAATAACAGAACTTCTAGTTGGTTTTGTAGCTTTACGAGTTTTAGAAATTATAAAGCATTGTTTTAATAAACGAAAAAGTTGAGTAATTACAAGTACCTTATTTTGATGTTGCGACCTGCGTTCTTGACATGTTAAGATGAGAAGATTGTCTTTTGAAATGCGGTTAGCAAGTTTTTGAAAAGCAAGTGCTTTTTCTTTTTCAGTTAATCCTGAAGAATTTGCAATATCAAAAACCAATTCAATTTTTGAAGCAACTTTATTTACATGTTGTCCACCGGGGCCAGAACTTCTAATTGCTTTAAATTGAAGTTCTTTTTCAATTATTGAAAAATTCACAACTTAGTGCATAAAGCTATTAGGATCTACTGTTTGATGCATGAAATGAAAGTCTAAATCAATCAAAGAATCAGAATATGAATAGAGGTTTTCTTTTTCTGCAATAATTTTATCAATTACACTTATTGCTTTCTTCAATCGGGTTTCTTTGTCACCTTTTAATAAAACATAAGGTCTGTTATATCGCTCTAATGCATTTTTAAAAGCATTAAACATTTCTTCTCGCTGTTCGGGACGATCTCGTAAATCATCTTCCTCCCAAGGAGTGTCTATATAAGTAAGAAAATAAATATCGTAGCTATTAGCAATGGCATGTTCATCCAATATCGGATCTACAAAACCTCCATAGTATTCTTCAGAATATACTTTGGTTTCTAATAAATCGGTATCACAAACTAATAATTTATCTGCTTTTTTAGCCAAGCTATTTTCTAAATTCATTTGCCCAACTGCAATCGGAATCAAATCGCTCTTTTCACAGATTTTACGCTCATTATTCCATTTATCTTGTAAATATTCACGAGCATATTCTGGTGCCCAAACAGTATTGTAGTGTCTGGCAAGTTGACGAGAAAGCGTTGTTTTACCAGTACTTTCTGGACCAAATAAAACGACTTTTACTAAGTTAATTTCAGATTGTCTAAGTTTTTCTTCCATGCTAAATATCCTGCAATTGCTATAAAGGTAAAGAATAAATACTGAAAACTAGTGAAGGTAAAACCTTTGTAAAAATATAAAGGAACAGAAATAATATCACCAATAATCCAGTAAATCCAATTTTCTATTTTTCGTCGCGCCATTAACCACATTCCAACAAAGAAAATAGCTGTAGTAACTGTATCTACATAGGCAGTCCAACTAGTCCATTTGTCGAAAACAACATAAACAACATACACAAAAATTAAAGTTGCTATAAAAATAAATAAGCTTATTTTTTTTTCAGTTGCCGTTGTTCTAGAAATCGGATGCGTCACTACGCCATCTTTTGTTTGTGTCCAAATATACCAACCATATACACTCATAATGAAGTAATATCCATTAATCATCATGTCTCCAAGAAGTCCCCATTTTAATAGTAAATACACAAAAATGGAAGTGCTAATCATACCCGTAGGGAATACCCAGATTTTATTCTGTTTCGAATACCAAACAGAAAGAAAGCCAAAAATAACCGCTATAATTTCTAAAGTAATATCGAGAGTACTGGAATCAGCATATTGCCCGAAAAGAAAATCAAAAATTTGGTTCATAGTCGCTGCGATCAGATTTTACAATTTTTAGTAATAACAAACCATTGTCTATTAATTCAAAAGCATTTTTAATTTCTGAAGTTAAGAGTTGCATCACAGTATCATAATCACCATAAATTTGAGTGCTTAAAGGATTTTCAAGAATTGTTAAACCAGAAGCTCTTAATTTTTTAATGAAGTTAATTATTGGTTCTTCAAAAGTGTCTTGAAGTGGGGTAAGTGTTAACTCAACTGATATTTTCATTGAATAAAATTTCCGACAAAAATAAAGACTATTATTCAAATAGTTTTTTCAGATCTTGTTTTGAAGTTTTTTTTAGATTCAGGTTCAATAATTTATTATTTAAACTTTGATTAAGTTTTATTTTATCTGAATAATAAACATTCTTTTTTCTGTCAATAACATAATCTTCTTTAATAACAATTAAGTAGGTTTTTCCGAAAAGAGGAATTTTTTTAAAGTTCAGAGGTTCATTAGGAAGTTTTGTTATTTCATCATATATTTTTAGATTTTCATAATAAATGAAAAAACGAGGTTGAAAATATTTATTTCCTTTCTTTTTTATATTGAAACTTACAGATTTTTCTACCTTAATAAAATTAGGGATAAAGACCTCTTTAAGGTTTTTTGGTATAAAAAAGTTATAGTTATAATTTGGGAATTGAGGATGTTTTTTATTGTATTCCTCTTTAGTAAGAAATTTTCTATTATTTGATTTTATTTTTTTTGCAATAGAGTCTTTGTGAAGCAGAATTGCTTTACTAATGCCACCTCTTAATAGAATTATGACTTCATCATATAAATGATTAGCTTCAGCCCAATCAACATTTTTTAATACTTTTTTAGAATGAAATATTCTATGCTCTTGATATTTTAAGTTATTCTTTGGAAGAAAAAGATCTAGTTTTTTTCCTTTCTTCAACATTATCTGTTTTCCATTATCTGATATAAATGAAAATTTTAGTGATTCAACTTTATTTTCTTTACCGTTATAATTTTCCTGTAATTCTAAAGTTAATTTTGAATTTGTATTAATATTTAAGTCCTCTTTGAAAAAGTAAATTACGGTACCTTTTTTACCAATTATTTCTTTCTCTATAATTGTGTCTAAATTAAAACGTTGTATTTCTTGACTTAATAAAGAGAATGAATGCCAGAACGAGATACAAATCAGTAGATACTTTTTTTTCATAGTAATTCAGTTTTTAAGTGATGAGCAGAATAAAATCAAAACTCATACCAAAACTTTGATGCTATTTAAAAATTTTAAAAAGCATACACACAAGTAAAATCTTCTATTTCTAAAAAATGAATATCGTATTGAGAAGTAGTTCCTTCGTATAAGATTTTTCCGGTTGTAGTATCAGAATCAAACGAAAAATCTTCAATATACATATGGTTTAAAAAGAGTAATTTTTTCTTTCCATAGATTTTATATAAACTTTCTTTAGCGCCCCAAACGATGGTAAGTTTACTAACCAAAGCATCATGGTTAGCAATTGATTTATATTCTTCAATAGGTGTGAATTTATGCGCAATTTTCACAATTTTATCACGTCTTTTTTCAATATCAATTCCTACTTTATTATCTTTAGAGATAATTAATCCAGAGAACGTAAACGAATGTGTAATAGAAATATGAGTGCCATCTTTTAAGTGCGGCTTTCCATATTCGTCATAATATAAATCGTTATCTGTATAGCCAGCTTCTTTTAATAAATGTCGCACACTTAAAAAGCCTCGCTGATGCAGTTCTGACTTCATACCCATAACTCTTTCATTGCTTTGTTGAGTAAGTGAAATTCCGTCAGATAAATCATTAAAAGATTCTTCAATCTTCCAAATCAAAACTTTAGAATTTTTATTAACAGTGATTGTTTTATACAGTGGCATGATTTCGAAAGTTATTTTGTAATTTTGCGACTCAAAAGTAAGATAAATAAATATACAAAAATATGAGCACAAAAGCCGCTACGTATGTTCCTTATAAAGTTAAAGATATTTCTTTAGCAGACTGGGGAAGAAAAGAGATTGAATTGGCAGAAGCAGAAATGCCAGGGTTAATGAGTTTACGTGAAGAGTATAAAGATGAGCAACCTTTAAAAGGAGCAAGAATTGCAGGATGTTTACACATGACGATTCAAACTGCGGTTTTAATTGAAACATTACAAGCTTTAGGCGCAGAAGTTACTTGGAGTTCTTGTAATATATTCTCTACACAAGATCAAGCTGCCGCTGCAATTGCTGCTGCAGGAACTCCAGTTTATGCTTGGAAAGGTATGAATGAAGAGGAATTTGATTGGTGTATAGAACAAACATTATTCTTTGGAGAAGATCGTAAGCCATTAAATATGATTTTAGATGATGGTGGAGATTTAACGAATATGGTATTAGATAAATATCCAGAATTAGCTGAAGGTATTAACGGATTATCTGAAGAGACTACTACAGGAGTTCACCGTTTATACGAAAGAGTAAAGAATGGAACATTACCAATGCCAGCTATTAATGTTAACGATTCTGTAACTAAATCTAAATTTGATAACAAATACGGATGTAAAGAATCTGCAGTAGATGCAATTCGTCGTGCAACAGATGTTATGTTAGCAGGAAAAAGAGTTGTAGTTTGTGGATATGGAGATGTTGGTAAAGGTACAGCTGCTTCTTTCCGTGGAGCGGGTTCTATTGTAACAGTTACTGAAATTGATCCAATTTGTGCATTACAAGCAGCAATGGACGGTTTTGAAGTGAAAAAACTAGAAACTGTTGTAGGAAATGCAGATATCGTAATTACAACTACAGGAAACAAAGATATCGTTCGTGGAGAGCATTTTGAAGCAATGAAAGATAAGACAATCGTTTGTAACATTGGGCATTTCGATAATGAAATTGATATGGCTTGGTTAAATGGTACTTATGGAGATTCTAAAGTTGAAATTAAACCACAAGTAGACAAGTATACTGTAAAAGGAAATGATATTATTGTTTTAGCAGAAGGACGTTTAGTAAACTTAGGATGTGCTACAGGTCACCCAAGTTTTGTAATGTCTAACTCATTTACAAATCAAACTTTAGCTCAAATCGAGTTATGGAATAATATTGAAGCTTATAAGAATGAAGTATACATGTTACCAAAGCACTTAGATGAGAAGGTAGCAAAATTACACTTAGCTAAAATTGGTGTTGAGTTAACAGAATTACGCCAAGATCAAGCAGAATATATTGGAGTAACTGTAGAAGGTCCATTTAAGCCAGAACATTACAGATACTAATATTTTCACTACTATGTAAATAGTTAGAAAATAAAAACTTATACTAGTAAAAACTCGCATTTTTTGCGAGTTTTTTTATTGGTTTTTAATAGTTTTGCATTCAAATTGCTAATTGAAAGGGGAACTTCTTTTAGCTATGTAATAAACAAAACATTAAACTTTATTAATTTTATGAGAAAGACAATTTTAACA
Organism: Tenacibaculum amylolyticum; assembly: GCF_964511145.1. Taxonomy (NCBI): domain Bacteria; kingdom Pseudomonadati; phylum Bacteroidota; class Flavobacteriia; order Flavobacteriales; family Flavobacteriaceae; genus Tenacibaculum; species Tenacibaculum amylolyticum. The sequence goes on along the minus strand of NZ_CAZEFZ010000066.1, from coordinate 155,360 downwards.
GTTTTACTTTTAGGAGTTACTAGTATTGTAAACTCGCAAGATACGAATGTACAAATAGGCTTAAATGCTCCTGCAAACGGAGTAAAAATAAAAGCAAATTGGCCAGGAGCAAATGGCGGATGGACCAGAGGATATCAAATCGTGAATCAAAATGATTCCGAAACATTTATTTCATTTGGGTCTTATGGAAGTATTAATAACGGGGTTTCTTCATTAACATATAGTTACATTGGTAAAGCTTATAATAACGCTTATATGTTTTTCAAGCCTAATGGTAATATTGGAATTGGAACAAATGATCCCAAAGAAAAATTAGATGTAAATGGTAGTATTATAATCAAAGAAGGAAGTAATCTATCTTGGGGAGGTAAATATGGTGCTGGAATTCCAACAATAGCTTCAAATAATACTTCTGGTATTTTCTTTTACCCTAACGGAAGTACTCTTGGGGCTACTATGAATATTCACAAATCAGGGAATGTGGGTATAGGTAAAAGTGGTCCTTCTGAAAAATTAGAAGTAGTAGGTAATGTAAAAGCATCTTCATTTATAGTAAATAGCGGTTTATTTTCTTCGGATTTAAACTCTAATATGTTATCATTTTCTAGAGATGGTGTATCATATATAAATAATAGAAATAGTAATGGGTCTATAGCTATTAGAACTGGTGGAACAGCTAATGTTGATTTATTAGTAGATGCTAAAGGTGATGTAGGTATTGGAACAACAAATCTAAGTTCTAAGCTGACTGTTAAAGGAGATATTGCTGTTGGGAACGGGAGCAATTATAAAGATATTATTTTAAAAACAGGAAATAATATTAGTGGCTATAATGGGGTTTTCGAAATTACGCCTAAAACAAAACCAGGAAGTGGAACAGCACAACAAGTAACTTATTTTAAAAATGCTGAACATCCTACTGGAAAAACAATTCATAATGTTCTTATAGATGGGAGAGTAGGAATAGGAACTACTACACCAGGTGAAAAGTTAGCAGTTAATGGTACTGTTCATGCAAAAGAAGTTCGAGTAGATTTAAATGGTTGGCCAGATTATGTATTTACAGATGAGTACACTTTACCTACATTAGAGGAAGTAGAACAACATATTTCAGAAAAAGGACATTTAGTAAATATACCATCTGCAAAAGAGGTAACAAAAAATGGTGTACAACTGGGAGAAATGAATAAAAAGTTGTTAGAAAAAATTGAAGAATTAACCTTGTACACGATTCAGCAAGAAAAAGAAATTAAAAATTTACAGAAGCAAAAGGGCGACATACAGGTTTTGAAAGAAGAAAACCGAGAATTAAAAGAACGTCTTAATAAAATAGAAGAGCTTCTTCAAAAAAACAGATAATTTTAAAACTCGCATTTTTTGCGAGTTTTTTTATGAGCTTTAATATTTTTGTGTAAAATATGCTAATTGAAAAAGAAATTTCATTTAGCAATCATATATATCCAATTTAAAACTTATTAATTTATGAAAAAGGTAATTTTATTAATTACATTCTCTTTATGTGCGCTTTTCTCTTTTTCTCAAGAGAAAAATATTGAATGGTCCGGTGAAACAGCATACTTCCCTAATCATCAAGAAAATCAAGTTAGTTATATCAATTTTGGAGATGCTCAGCTCTGGGGATGGATTGAAGTAACGATAACTAGTAGCTATAGTTATAGATTGTCTACAGGGAAGTACACTAAAAGATTTCAAATAGGGAAAAATCAAGGAGCAACAGGGTATTTTACAAAAGCTTCAGAGATAGCAGCTAGTTTTGGCCCAATAGCAGATGAATGGAAGCTAGGTGAATTTGAATTTGTAAATGGAAATTTACGTATTCCTATTTACCATTTATTAACTACACAGAATAAGTTAGATATAAGGATTACAGGAATGACTGTAACAGCTTATGATACAAGTAATATATCAATATCACCAGTAACTACTTTAGTCAATGATGAAACAGCAGATATTGTAAGCTTAGAAAGAGGAGTAAGCTTACGAAAAATTGATTTAAAACCCATACAAGGAAATTGGCTAACAGGTAAAAATGATACAAGAGGTATAAGTGCTACTCAACAAAAACACGATAATTACCAATCGTTAATTCGTCAGAAAACAGCAAACGGACATGTGATCAATCTTGGTGGTATTGGAGATGTATTTGGTTTTTTCGGATACGATAAAAATAGAACAGTAAATGGTACCGACTACCAAATGGTGATGAATCTTAATAATGGCTATGTAGGTATTGGAGAACTTTCACCACAAGCAAAACTAGTTCTTAAAGAAAATAATCAAGTTTTAAATTTCCTAGTAAATAAAAAATTAACAGGAACTTGGCCAGCTACAAATGAACATACTACAATGACAATACAATCTTCAGGAGTTTCTTCAGGAAATTTAGCTTTTGCTAATGGAAATAGAGAGAGTATGAGAATCACAGCATCAGGAAATGTAGGTATAGGAACTACAAATGTTCCTTCTAGTTATAAATTAGCAGTCGCGGGGAAAGTAATTTCAGAAGAGGTAACAGTTAAATTACAGTCTAATTGGCCAGATTATGTATTTACAGACAATTATAAATTACCAACATTAGAAGAAGTAGAGAAACATATTTTGGAGAAAGGGCATTTAGTAAATATTCCATCGGCAAAAGAAGTTGAAAAGAAAGGTGTTGAGTTAGGGGAAATGAATAAAAAATTATTGGAAAAAATTGAAGAATTAACTTTATATACTATAGAACAAGAGAAAAAAATAATCAATCAAGAAAGAAAACTTAAAAAAGAAGAAGAAAAAAATAAAAAATTAGAAGAGAGATTGACAAAAATAGAAGAGTTTCTTCAACAAAATAGATAATTTTAAAACTCGCGTTTTTTGCGAGTTTTTTTATTGATTTTAATACATTTGCATCAAATTTGCTAATTGAAAAGGGAACTTCTTTTAGCTATGTATTACATTTAACTTAAAATTTATTTTATTATGAAGAAGATAGTTGTATTAATTACAGTACTCTTAAGTATAAGCTTTTCTTACGCACAAGAAAACTATTTTGAATGGACAGGAAGTCGATCATTTCAAAACGGAATAGATAATCAGGTAGCATATCTTAATTTTGGAGATGCAAAGCTTTGGGGATATGTTGAGGTGACTATAACTGGAGGGTATGGACATAGATTAACTTCGGGAACATATACCAAAAGAATAAGAATTGTGAAGAATTTTTCTTCCGAAGGAAATTATTTTAACCAATCTTCTGAGGTTCCAGCAAATTTTGGGCCAATAGGAGATGAATGGAAAATAGGAGAGTTTGAATTCGTTAACAATAATTTACGTATTCCTATTTACCATCTTTCAAATAAAGGGAATACAATTCGTGTTTTGGTAAAGGGCTTAAGTGTGCAATCTTACAATGTGAATAATTTATCTATAACCAATCCAGTAGTAATTACTAATAATGAAGATAGAGATAATGTTAGTATTTTGGATAGTAAAGTTGGAATTGGAACAACTACTCCAAGTGGAAAATTAACTATTAAGCACCCATCACAAGATTCTAATGGTATTGGTGCATTAAAAATAGAAGGTAGCGGATCAGCAAGTTTAAGAATAGGAGCAAATAATGATTATTCATGGATTCAAAGTCATGGCTCAAGACCTTTATATATTAATGAACTAGGAAATAATACGATATTGAATAAAAATGGGGGAAATGTAGGAATAGGAACAGTTATGCCAGGAGAGAAGCTAGAAGTAAAAGGAAATATGAAAGTTTCAAGTTCAACATATAATACTATTTATAAAAATATAGGTATTAATGGAAGTAATCATCTAATACTTCAAGCTGATGCTTCTTATTTAAGATTATCTGCACCAAACAATTATATTAATTTAAGAGGAGGAAATGGAACTAGAATACAAAATACTGATGGTTCTATTACTCATTTAATGGTTAATTCGTCAGGTGATGTAGGAATAGGTACGACAAGTCCAGATGAAACATTAACAGTATCTAAAAGAGGAGTTACTATAGGTATTTACGATACTAATCCATTGTCTAATGCAAATAATAGAATAGCTAGGTATGGAAATTCATTAGTTATTCAGAATGATTTAAATGGATCATGGTCTGATAATGTTAATTTTGTAGATAATGGTAGTGTTGGAATAGGAGTTAAAGATTTTTCATCAGATTATAAATTAGCAGTTGCAGGAAAGGTAATTTCAGAAGAAGTAACCGTACAATTACAATCTACTTGGCCAGACTATGTTTTTACAGATAATTACGAATTACCTACATTAGAGGAAGTAGAACAACATATTTCAGAAAAAGGACATTTAGTAAATATACCATCTGCAAAAGAAGTTGAAGAAAAAGGAATACAACTAGGAGAAATGAATAAAAAACTCTTAGAGAAAATAGAGGAGTTAACATTGTATATAATTCAGCAAGAAAAGAAATTGAAGAAGCAAGAAGAAAAAAATAAAAAGTTAGAAGCAAGATTAGCTAAAATAGAAGAGCTTCTTCAACAAAACAGATAATTTTAAAACTCGCATTTTTTGCGAGTTTTTTATTGATTTTAATACATTTGCATCAAATCTGCTAATTGAAAAGGGAACTTCATTTAGCTATGAAATTATATCAATAACTTAAATTTTATAAACTTATGAAAAAGGTAATTCTATCAATACTTTTTTTATGCATTGGAATTGCTACCAATGCACAATGGACAAATACAGGTAATAATACAACTACAGGAAGAGTAACAGCTAACGAGTATAATTTTCCAATCAATTATTATGATTTTTCAAAGTTGCCAAGAACTCAGATTAGTCCAATGAGTATTAAGCTTTTTGATGATTATAATACTTTACGACCAGGAGGAACTTCTCCGGATAATAATAATTATGGGACTTTATTGGCAATTTATGGGAGAAATAATCATTGGGAGTCTAATATCTATTTCGGAGCCACTACTAAAAAAATGTATTTTAGAACGAGCACATGGTCAGGATCAAATGGTAGTGAAAGTGGGGTGCAAGGTGATTTTCACCATTGGAGAACATTATTAGACTCTAGAAGTGATGTAAAAAGCACTGGGTTGTTAAAGCTTAGTGGAAATGGGAAACATTATGTATCTAAAGGAAGTTTTGGAATTGGTACAACAAATCCACAAGGAAAGTTTGAAGTGTATTCTATAGATGAGAGTAAAGAAATCTTTTTTAGAGCGCAGCATGATGCAAGGAATCAAAATAGTGACTCTCCAAGATTAAATTTTGTAGGATATGCACAAACTGCAGGTTTTGGTATTCAGGCTTTAAACTCTGGAGGATATGGAAAGAAAGATTTAGTTTTTTATGCGCATAAAGCAAGTGATTATACCACATATTATGAAGCTGCTAGGATAACGTATGATGGAAAACTAGGTATTAATACTACAGACCCTAAGGCAAAACTAGATGTTAAAGGAGATGGAATTTTTAGAGCGTTAGATAATGCTCAGGGATTAGCATTAAATTTAAGAAATATAAATGGAGCAAATTCTTTTACATTAAGGGCATATAATGATAGAGGAGAAATAAAAGGACAAAACTACCTTGATCTAGATATAAAAGATACAGCTGGGAATATATGGTTACATGGAGAAAATGGAGGAAATGTAGGTATAGGTACCAATATTCCAACATCAAGATTAAGCGTTGAAGGAACTACTAATGGGAGAGTCGCTGATTTTAAAATTAAAAATGTAAGTACTTCATGGAAGGATCAAATAAAAATTACAGGCGATTTAGATACGCCTTATGGTATTGCTTTTACAGGAAATGGTCATCATAGAGGAGGTTTGTATGCTAAAAACCATACAACAAGTGGGAGTGGAGATATTACGTTATGGTCAAGAGCTAATGGGTATATTATTTTAGATGGGAATAGAGTAGGAATAGGAACTACTACTCCAGATGAAAAATTAGCAGTGAATGGAACAATACATGCTAAAGAAGTAAGAATAGATTTAGTAGGCTGGCCAGATTATGTATTTACAAGCAATTATAAATTACCAACATTAGAAGAAGTTGAGCAACATATTTCTGAAAAAGGACACTTAGTAAATATTCCATCAGCAAAAGAAGTTGAAGAAAAAGGAATACAATTAGGAGAAATGAATAAAAAACTCCTAGAGAAAATTGAGGAGTTAACATTGTATACAATTCAGCAAGAAAAGCAGTTAAAAGATCAAGAAGCTGGTATAGAAAAGCAAGATGCTAAACTAGAGAAATTGGCAAAAGAAAATGAAGAGCTGAAAAATAGATTAGCAAAAATTGAAGAGTTACTAAATAAAATGTAATAACAAAATACGATACTATAATTAAAAAGACTCTACAGATTGTTATAATCTGTAGAGTCTTTTCTTTTTAAACTGAAAGTAAGCAGATTTCATTACATTTATAACAACCAAATTATAAATAAATGAAACCCTTTATTTTCGTAAGTATCGTAGCATTGCTGTTTGCTTGTAAACCTGAAGAAAGAAAAACTGAAAAAGTAGAAATACCTGTTGTAGAAATTGAGCAACTCAATTTGAAGCAAGCTAATAAATTAGCAACGCTCCCAGTACATTGTATTAATATTGAATATCCGAATAAATTAAACCAAACAATTGGAAGTAATGCAGATTTACAATCGCCTAAAGAATTGCATCCAACTTTTTACGGATGTTTCGATTGGCATTCTTCTGTGCACGGACATTGGAGTTTGGTTTCTTTATTAAAACAGTTTCCTGAGTTAGATGATTCAGAAACAATTAAAACACAATTATTACAGAATATTTCTAAAGAAAATATAGAAAAAGAAGTAGCTTACTTTCATGGAAAGTATAATAAAAGTTACGAAAGAACCTACGGTTGGGCATGGTTGTTAAAATTAGCAGAAGAGTTACACACATGGAACGATACTACAGCTAAGGAACTAAAGCAAAATTTACAACCGTTAACAGATTTAATAGTACAAAAGTATTTAGAATTCCTTCCAAAGTTAAGATATCCAATTAGAGTAGGAGAACATACAAACACAGCGTTTGGTTTAACCTTTGCATGGGATTATGCAAATACCGTTGGAAATACTGAATTAAAATCATTAATAGAAAAAAGAGCAAAAGATTTCTATTTAAAAGATGAAGATTGCCCAATTACATGGGAACCTAGTGGTTTTGATTTTTTATCACCTTGTTTGCAAGAAGCAGCTATTATGAAACGTGTACTACCTAAAGAAGAATTTGCGGTTTGGCTAGGAAATTTTCTTCCAGAATTGAAGAACTCAAATTTTAAATTACCTGTAGGAGAAGTTTCAGATAGAACAGATGGAAAACTAGTGCATTTAGATGGCGTAAACTTTTCTAGAGCTTGGGCGTTGTATACGATTATCGATGAACTTCCAGAATATAATCATTTAAAAAATGTAGCGAATACACATATTAACTACTCTTTGCCAAATTTGGTAGGAGATAGTTATGAAGGAGGACATTGGTTAGGAAGTTTTGCAATTTATGCATTAAATACAGCGAAACATGATTAAGAAATGGTTTAAAAATATTGGTCCAGGAACGCTTGTTGCAGCAGCATTTATTGGTCCAGGAACAGTAACATTATGTACATTAGCTGGAGTAAATTTCGGTTTTAGCTTGTTATGGGCAATGGTTATTTCTATTGCAGCAACAATAGTTTTACAAGAAATGGCTGCACGTTTAGGTATAATTTCTCAAAAAGGACTATCAGAAGTCATACGAGAAGAAATACAAAATCCATATATCAAACAATTTTTAATCATACTCATATTAATAGCAATTGTTATAGGAAATTCTTTATATGAAGCAGGAAATATTAGTGGAGGTGTGTTAGGAATAGAAACTGTTGTAGGAAAAAAAGTGATTGCATTTGGAAGTATATCTATTAACTTAATTAGTATACTTATTGGAGGTATAGCTTTTGTGTTGCTATATGTAGGAAATTATAAGTTTTTAGAGAAGATATTAGTAAGTATGGTATTACTTATGAGTATTTCATTTCTAGTGACAGCGATACTTACAAAACCGAACTTAGTAAATGTGTTTAAAGGAATGTTTATCCCGCAATTACCAGAGAACGGATTGTTAACTGTTATTGGATTAATAGGAACAACAGTAGTACCGTATAATTTGTTTTTGCATGCATCATTAGTAAAAGAAAAGTGGAAAAATGCATCTGATTTACCATTAGCAAGAAAAGATACTATGATTTCTATTGTACTAGGAGGAGTTGTTTCATTTGCCATTATTATTGCTGCAGCTGCAATTCCTTCAACACAAATACAAAACGTTTCCGATTTAGCAGTTGGATTAGAACCTTTATACGGAACAGCTTCTAAATATCTACTAGCAATCGGGTTGTTTGCAGCAGGAATTACTTCAGCAATTACAGCACCATTAGCTGCGGCTTATGTAGTAAAAGGTAGTTTAGGTTGGGATGTAAGTTTAAAAAACAGAAAATTTAGAATGGTTTGGGCAAGTATTTTAATCTTAGGAATTTTATTTTCTTCTCTAGGAGTAAAGCCGATTCAAATTATAAAAATAGCTCAAATTGCAAACGGATTATTGTTACCATTAATAGCAGGAATCTTAGTATGGGTAATGAATAGTAAAAAAATCTTAGGAAACTATACCAATACAAAAACACAAAACTTTATTGGATTGTGCATTTTAGCGTTTAGTATTTTCTTAGGATTAAAAAGTATTTTAAAAGTGATTAATGTTTTCTAAAAAGAATATAAATATCAATTGCGATGTAGGGGAAGGTTTAGGTAATGAACATTTACTAATGCCTTATATTTCTTCATGTAATATTGCTTGTGGAGGACATGCGGGTAGTTTAGAAATTATAGATAAGGTAATTAGTTTAGCAAAAGAAAATGAGGTTTTAGTTGGTGCGCATCCTTCATATCCAGATCGAGAGAGTTTTGGAAGGAAAATTATGAACATTTCCCTCTCTGAATTGCAAACTAGTATTGAAGAACAAATAACCTTACTAGAAGAAAGAGCAATAAAGCAAGATATACAATTGTATCATATAAAACCACATGGAGCTTTATATAATATAGTGGCTAAAAATGAAAAGCTAGCATCTATTGTTTTAGATGCAATAGAAAACACAATAAAGAATGTTTATATATATGCACCTTATAATTCCGTAATAGCTAACGCAGCTTTAGAAAGAGGAATAAAAGTGAAATACGAAGCTTTTATAGATAGAAATTATAATGATGATTTGTCTTTAGTTTCAAGAAACCAACCAAATGCTATTGTAACAGATAAAAAGGAAGCATTAGCACATCTTTTAAAAATGATTAATGAAGAAAAAATCATAACAATTAATAAAAAAGAAAGAGGAATAAAAGCAACAACATTTTGTGTGCATGGTGATCATGAAAATGCAGTGGAACTATTGCAATATTTAAATCAAGAATTAAAGCTAATCTAATGGAATGAAGAACGAGTTAATATTCAAACCATATGGAGTAAAGGCAATTCTTATAGAGTGGAGTCCTATTATTGATAAATCAATTATAAAAGACATCACTAATTTTAAAAATACTATTTTAAAGAAAGAAGAAGAAGTAATACAAGACTTTATAATAGGGTATAATTCTCTATTAGTTAATTATGTTGAAGAAGTAACTGATTTTGCTTCTAAAATTAAAAGACTGAAAGAATTATATAAACAAGAAAATACATTCTCAACTGAAACTAATTATCGTTGGGAAATTCCTGTATGTTACGATTTAGATTATGGGATCGATTTAGAAGCGGTAGCTCAAATAAAAGGACTTACTCCAGAAGTCATTATTCAATCACATACAGAAGCTATTTATACAGTTTATTTTATTGGTTTTTTACCAGGCTTTTTATATTTAGGAGGCTTACAATCACAATTGCATATTGATAGAAAAGCTATTCCGAATTTAAAAGTTCCTAAAGGAGCAGTAGCACTTGGAGGAGTACAAACTGGAATTTATCCTCAAGAAAGTGCAGGAGGATGGCATATTATTGGAAATACACCTATATCATTTTTTGATGTGACTCAAGAGAATCCTTGTTTTGTAAAATCAGGAGATGAAGTTTGTTTCAAATCAATTAATAAAGAAACATATCTTACGATTGAAGCAGCAATAGCAAAAGGAAGTTATCAGCTTATTAAAACAGAAATCGATGATTAAAGTAATTAAACCAGGAATTTATACAACAATACAAGATTTAGGAAGATTTGGGTTTAGTCATATAGGAGTTCCTGTATCTGGTGCTATGGATACTAATGCTTTTAAATTAGCCAATGCTATTTTACAAAATGAAGAAAATGCAGCAGTAATAGAAATTACTTTTGGAAATTGCGAGTTCGAGTTTTCTAAAAGCACATACATATGTATAACTGGAGCTGATTTTTCAGCAACTCTTAACGGTATAACGGTATCATTAAATAGTAAAATTTATACAGAAAAAGGAAGTACTTTAACTTTTGGAAAAAGAATATTTGGTGCAAGAACTTATCTAGCTATTTCTGGAGGAATAGAAATAGCTACAGTATTAAAAAGTAAAAGTTTTTATAAAGGAATTACAAAACAAACACACATTAAAAAAGGAGATACATTGCCTATAAAAAGTAATGTAAAAAGAAAAACAATATCAAATGCAAAGGTTAAGTTTGATTATAGCTTGTACGATAAAACAGATATAGAGTGTTTTCAAGGACCAGAGTTTTCTTTATTGTCTATTAAGCAACAACAAGAATTACTAACAAAGATCTTTACAATTTCATCAAATAACAGTAGGATGGGGTATATTCTCAACGAACCACTTATAAATAATATTCCATCTATGTTGTCTTCAGGAGTACTGCCTGGAACTGTTCAATTAACACCTTCTGGAAAGTTAATTATTTTAATGAGAGATTGCCAAGTAACGGGAGGATATCCTAGAGTATTGCAATTAACAGACGAAGTAATAAATATAATTGCACAAAAAGTTACTGGAGAAGAGGTGCGATTTAAAATAAAAATGCCACTCTGCTAAAAGAGTGGCGTTTTAAATATTATTTTTAAATCTCTTAGATATTTAAAGATTTAAATAATTCTACTAATTTAGGATCAGATGGTCTAGGAGCATCAGAGCTAACAATATTCCCTTCTGGATCTAATAAAATGAAACGAGGAATAGTGCTAATTTTATAAGCATCAGTAAATGCCTTATCTTCATTAGCATATAATTGTAAACCACCTAAGTTTTTCTCTTCGATCATATCTGTCCACGTAAAATAATCGTTTTTAGAATCTACAGAAATACTTACAAACTGAATATTCTTATCATGGAACTCTTTTTCAACTTTTTGTAAAAAAGGAATTTCGTATTTACATGGAGGACACCAAGTTGCCCAAACATCAATATATACATACTTACCTTTTAAATCATCTAAAGAAACAGTTTCTCTATCTGGCTTTTCATAATCAACAAATTTAGGAGAAGGCATTCCCTTAGCTAATTTTGTTTTCATGTATAACTTATCAGCATGCATTTGAGAAAGCTGACTTTCTAATCCTTTAATACTTTTCTTTTGTGAAGAAACAAAAGCAGTATCTAAAGCTTTATTTTCTAACCTCGATTTAAAAGTATCTGTATAAGCAGTAAGTTTAGTATTAAATTCTTCCTGTGGAAGATCTAATAATGCTTCTAAATCCTTAGTAAGCTCTTGTTGGTTTATAACAGACTTTATAATAAAGTTACTTTCAGCAGCTCCTTTTCCTGAAAATATGATAGTTTCATCAAAGTTTTTAGCGTCTAAATTCATAATGATTTCATCACCATTACGGAAATATACAGTAGCGTACTCAGTTCCGTCAAAAACAGAAAAGAAACCGTCATCAACTTTTAAAGTATCTTTAAAAACCCCATTTTCATCTACAGCTATTACTTTCTTATATCCTTTTTGAGGATTGGCAACAACAATAGAATCTGAATTTTTATTTTCAATTTTTCCAGAGAAATTTACAAAGTCGTTCTTTTTACATGATGTTATAATAGAGGCGAACATCAGTGTATAAATTAATTTTTTCATCCTTGTTAAATAAGTTTATGTAAGACAAAGCCAAATTACTAAAATATATGAGAATATGTAGAGGTAAATTTAGAATACTCTAGAGAATGCAGAAAAACGAAAAATATTAGAATATTTTTTATTGAAAACTCCATAAAAAGAAACAGGTATTTTCCCCCTAAATGCTTAAAATAAAGCACTTTTTACTTGCAGAAATCGTTTTTTTTGATATATTTGATTTATCGATAAAATTAAAAAATAAGAAGCATGAACCTTGTTTTTTAATTTCAGCTTGGATCCTTGTTGGTAAACCATAAACTATTCTTTAACTAAAGAATAGCTAAGTAATTTATGCTGTTTTTTAAGATAGTAGAAAATTACAAATACCCCGATTTTTAAACTTTAAAAAAACTACCAATGCAAGAAACGTTAACAGATTTAGTAAACAATGTAAAGGATAACATTCCAGGATACATTGCAATTAGTGTTTCAGAAATGGCTTCAGGAGAAGCGTTAATTTCAGACTCAAATGACTCAGATTTCGATCCAGCATTAGCTTCAGCGTACAATGTTGAAATAATTAATGCGAAAAGAAAAGCAATTAATGCACTAGAATTGGATGAAGAGTTAAGAGATATCCAATTTAATTTGAATTCACACTTACACCTTATCAATTTATCTCCAAGCGGAGAATACTTTATTTATTTGGCATTAGATTCAGGTAAAGCAAATATTGCACTTACCAGAACCCTATTAAACAAATACAAAGTAGAGTTGAATAAGCAGTTATAGATTTTTATATACTAAAAAGATAGTGGTTTAAAAGAAAAGCAATAAAAAACAAAGTTTACTATTGTTAATATAAATCGCACATCTTAGCATCATTATAGTATGGGAAAAATCAATACTTCAGAATTTTTAAAGCTAACCAAAGCTGATGGTGTTATTATATTGAACGAAAAGGGAGAACTATTAGAGGAAGCTGGCATAAGCAATAAAGATAATATAGGTGCAATGCTAGCAGTAATTCATCAAATGGTTAACGATTTTACTCAAGAAGCCAATATAGGAGGACTACATCAGCTTGTTGTTAAAGCAGAAAAAGGATTATTTATGTTTGGAAAGATGGATGATATAATCATTGGGATACACTCACAAGACATTTCAAAAACAGGACTCATAACTGCTTCCATGAATAAGCTTATAAATTCTACGTGATCTAATTCAAAAATGAATATCGTTGTATATGAATACAAAATGTATATCATAATGTAATCATGAACTATACTCGTATTGTTCATTAATATTTAGTTATTTTTTAATAAAGATAATTACTCCCCAATCATGGTTATCATAGATCAACTAAATATAGATTCAGGATTAAAAAAAATACTGAAATCTAGATTAGAACAATTTGAAGCAGCTAAAAATATGAATGTTATAATCAATCATTCAATGAATGAAGAAGTTGTAACTTCTAATGAAGAATTTACAGAAACGGCTTCAGATAATATAAGAAGGAAACTAAACGATTTTTTCAATAAATTCTTCTTTTCAGAATACGAAGAAGAACTGGTGTAAAGTTTATAAAAGTACTCTTATAGAATAGAGTTTTCTATAACAATATTGAGTGCATCGAAGTACATCAAAAAATAACTTTCGAAAAAATAAAAAGAAAATAAGAATGCCTTCATATTTTCAGATAAGAATTAATTTCTTTCGAAATATTTGAATTAGAACAACCAATTATGAAACTCATAATTGGTTGTTTTTGTTATACAGCATAGTTACTTTTAATATTGAAAAGCACAGTTTTTAGCTTGTTGAAAAGTCTACAGTAAGTACAATGGTTAAAACTCAAGAAAATCGTAACTTTACTGATTCAAAATCACAACAATTTTTTTAGCTGAATGTATTTAATATTCGATACCGAAACCACTGGATTACCAAAGAGTTGGAATGCTCCTATTACAGATACAGACAACTGGCCTAGAGCAATTCAAATAGCGTGGCAGTTGCACGATGAAATGGGGAATTTAGTAGAGCACAACGATTTCTTAATCCAACCAGAAGGATTTAATATTCCTTTTGATGCAGAAAGAATACATGGAATATCTACAGATTTAGCAAAAGAACAAGGAATTACCTTAAGTGAAAGTTTAGAACTTTTTAATGAAGCGCTAAAGAAAACAAAATTTGTCGTAGGACAAAATGTTGGGTTCGATGTAAATATCATGGGATGTGAATTCCACCGATTAGGAGTAGAAAATAATTTAACAGAACTTCCTGTATTAGATACTTGTACCGAAGCTACAGCTTCTATGTGTAAAATTCCTGGAGGTAGAGGAGGAAAATTCAAATTACCAACACTTACAGAATTACACGAACATTTATTTGGAGTAGGTTTTAATGAAGCGCATAATGCAACAGCCGATGTGGAAGCAACAACACGTTGTTTCTTAGAGTTATTACGTTTAAAACATTACCCAACAGAAGAATTAGATGTAGCAGACGATTACTACGCTAAGTATTCTGAAAAAAATCCAATGCCAATAAAACTCATTGGATTAAAGCACTTAAACCTAAAGGCAGAAAGTGATAAAATTCGACAACGAATTGCAAAAACTTCTGGTGATGCTACTGCAAAATCAACAGCAGAAGGATTAGCAGAATTAGCAGATGTACAGTTTGCTCATTTACATAATCACTCACAATTCTCCATATTACAATCTACCATTCAAATTAACGGATTGGTAAAAGCGGCAGCAAAAGATAATATGAGTGCTGTAGCGTTAACCGATACGGGGAATATGATGGCTGCTTTCCATTTTACATCAGCAGTAGCAAATCATAACAAATCAGCAGAAACTCCACTAAAACCCATAGTAGGTTGTGAGTTTTTCATCTGTGAAAATCATGCTGATAAATCAAGAAAAGATAATGGGTATCAAGTAGTCCTGTTAGCCAAGAATAAAAAAGGATATCACAACTTGGCTAAAATGTCTTCTAAAGCCTTTGTAGATGGATTTTATTACGTGCCGCGTATTGACAAAGAAATAGTTAAGCAGTATAAAGAAGATGTTATTGTTTTAACAGGAAACCTATATGGAGAGGTTCCTAACAAAATCCTAAATATTGGTGAAAAACAAGCAGAGGAAGCTTTGTTGTGGTGGAAAGAAGAGTTTGGAGATGACTTGTATATTGAGTTAATGCGTCATGGCCAAGAAGATGAAGATGCTGTAAATAGAACATTGTTAGAATTTTCTAAAAAGCACAATGTAAAAATTGTTGCCACTAACAATACATTTTACTTAGGAAAAGAAGAAGCCAATGCACACGATATTTTATTGTGTGTAAAAGATGGAGAAAAACAAGCTACACCTAAAGGAAGAGGTAGAGGATATCGTTATGGTTTGCCAAACGAAGAATATTACTTCAAATCATCTGAAGAGATGAAAAAATTGTTTGCAGATATTCCAGAAGCCATTAGTAATATTCAGGAAATTGTAGACAAAGTAGAAGGATTTACCTTAGCTAGAGATGTATTATTACCAGCCTTTGAAATAGGCGAAGAATTTCAAGATCCACAAGATGAAGTAGACGGAGGTAAACGAGGAGAAAATAATTATTTACGTCATATTACATACGAAGGAGCGAAGAAGAGATATGGAGAATTAACGGATGAAATAACAGAACGTTTAGATTTTGAGTTAGATGTAATTGCAAAAACAGGATATCCAGGTTACTTCTTAATTGTAGAAGACTTTATTCGAGCCGCTAGAAAAATGGACGTTTCTGTAGGACCCGGTCGTGGTTCGGCAGCAGGTTCTGTAGTAGCCTATTGTTTATGGATTACAAATATAGATCCAATTAAGTACGATTTACTTTTTGAGCGTTTCTTAAATCCTGAACGTGTATCCATGCCCGATATTGATATCGACTTTGATGATGAAGGAAGAGGTCGTGTAATGGACTATGTAATCGAAAAATATGGAGCGAATCAGGTAGCACAAATTATCACCTATGGTACAATGGCTGCAAAATCTTCGCTTAGAGATACAGCCAGAGTACTAGATTTACCATTATTTGAAGCAGATAGAATTGCGAAATTAGTTCCAGGAATTAAGCTAAAAAATATTTTTGGGGACGATGATAAAAGTCGAGGAAAAGTAGCAGGCTTACGTTCAGAAGAAAAGGAAAATGTAGAAGAATTACGTTCTATTGCACAAGGAAGTGGATTAGAAGCCAACACTATTAATCAAGCAGTAGTTTTAGAAGGATCTGTTCGTAACACAGGAATACATGCCTGTGGAGTAATTATTACTCCAGATGATATTACGAATTTCGTTCCAGTATCGGTAGCGAAAGATTCTGATATGTATGTTACCCAGTTTGATAACTCGGTAGTAGAAAGTGCAGGATTACTTAAAATGGATTTCTTGGGGTTAAAAACACTAACCCTGATTAAAGATACAGTTAAGATTGTAAAAGCTCGTCATAATGTCGATTTAGATCCTGAAAACTTCCCAATTGATGACGAAGAAACGTATGCATTGTTCCAAAGAGGAGAAACAGTCGGGATATTCCAATATGAATCTCCTGGGATGCAGAAATACATGCGTGAGTTAAAGCCAACAGTTTTTGCCGATTTAATTGCAATGAACGCATTATATCGTCCAGGACCACTAGAATACATCCCTTCCTTTATTCGAAGAAAGCACGGAGAAGAAGAAATTACTTATGATTTACCTGCACTAGAAGAGTACTTAGCAGAAACGTACGGAATTACTGTATATCAGGAGCAAGTAATGCTACTATCGCAAAAACTAGCAGATTTTACCAAAGGTGAGGCCGATGTACTTCGTAAAGCAATGGGTAAAAAACAAATTGCGGTACTAGAAAAAATGAAGCCAAAATTTGTTGAGCAAGCAAAAGCAAATGGACATGCAGAAGACAAGTTAGAAAAAATATGGAAAGACTGGGAAGCATTTGCATCCTATGCATTTAACAAATCGCACTCTACATGTTATGCTTGGGTTGCTTACCAAACGGCTTATTTAAAAGCACATTACCCAGCAGAATACATGGCAGCTGTACTTTCGAATAACATGAACGATATTAAATCGGTTACGTTTTTCATGGAAGAGTGTAAGCGAATGGGATTAGAAGTATTAGGACCAGATGTAAATGAATCGTATTCTAAATTCTCTGTAAATAAAGAAGGAGCTGTTCGTTTTGGAATGGCTGCAATTAAAGGAGTTGGTGGTTCAGCAGTAAAAGCAATTATTGAAGAACGTCAAGAAAACGGACCATATACTTCTATTTTTGATATGGCAAAACGTGTAGATTTACGTGTTGCTAATAAGAAAGCTTTTGAAGGATTAGTATTAGCAGGTGGTTTCGATTCTTTTTCAGAAACACATAGAGCTCAATATTATGTAAAAGATGAAAAAGAGCAAACGTTTTTAGAAAAAGCCCTTCGTTTTGGAAATAAATATCAAGAAAATTTAAATTCATCACAAGTTTCATTGTTTGGAGAAGCTAGTGAAGTAGATCTACCAGAACCAGAGATTCCGCAATGTGATACTTGGGGAACAATGGAGTTATTAGCAAAAGAGAAGGAGATGGTAGGAATGTATATTTCTGCACATCCATTAGATGATTTTAAAAATGAATTAAAATTCTGTAATGCTTCTGTAAGTCATTTTAAAGATATTAAGAAGTATGAAGGATTAAACCTTGCTTTTGCAGGAATTGTAACCAATGTAGAACATCGAATTTCAAAAGCAGGAAAAGGTTGGGCTTCTTTTACTATAGAAGATTATATGGATAGCTTTGAGTTTAGAATTTTTGGAGAAGAATACTTAAAGTTCAAGCATTTCTTAGTGCCAAATTCATTTTTATATGTAAAAACAGTTATTAAGCCAGGTTGGGTTAACAGAGAAGGTGTAAAAGGAGATCCTAGAGTTGGTTTTGTAGAGTTTTTACTGCTGCATGACATCATGGAGAAAATGTGTAAGAAAATTACTATTAAAATGGCTTTGAAAGATGTAAAAGAAGAACGAATAAAAGACTTGCAACACTTGTTTGTTACCAATTCAGGTTCGCATAGTCTACGATTTGTTATTTATGATGTAGAAGAAAAGTTAGAGTTAGACGTACCAAGTAGAACTACAAAAGTGAAAATATCTAATGAATTTTTAGCTGAATTAGACAAAGAGCATATTAACTATAAGTTGAATTAAGGACTTTATATTCATGCGAATTTTATTGCTATGGTTTTTCCTGTGCTTACAAGTTTTGTTTGCACAGGAAGTAAATGAAAAAGGAAAAAGAGAAACTATAAAAGGGCTTGAAGCTTATTATAGAAAAGATACTATTGTTTTACGTAAAGCAAATAAAAAACTAATTAAGCTTTATAAAAACCAGAGAGATTCTACATTGTTAGCGCAATACTATCAGTATAAAGCTAAGTATCATGAAGTGTTTTATACGCAAGATAGTGCATATTATTACTATTCTTTATCAAAAGAACTTTCGAAATCACTTAAAGATTCTTTAGAAGTAGGGAAATGCCTATTGCATATGGGAAATCTACAAAGAGAGGTTAAAGATTATCTAGGAAGCGAATTAAGTTCTTTAGAAGCACTAGAGTATCTAGTACCTTTGAGTTCTTATGAATATATAGAAAAAGCATACATCAATTTAGGTTTAGCGAGTTTAGAATTGAATGAGTCAGAAAAACCATATCAATATTTTAAAGAAGCGAGATTTTATAATAGTATGGTAAGTCATGGGAAACCATATTTTATATATAACTGTATTGGTTTGTATTTTCAAAAAAATAGTTTAGACAAAACTGCAGTTGATTTTTTTAGTTTGGGTATTGAAGGACTTTTTAGTGAAAATTATAAAGATAAAAACTCAAAACAAAGGTTTAATTGGCAATTAGGAATGTATGATGTTTCTGTTAAAGATTCAGAGCAATATGCAATTTTGTTAAATAATTTAGCCAGAAGTAATTTTAAATTAGGCAGGTTAGAGAAAGTTTTAGAGCAACTCTATGAAGTTGAAAGAATTCATGCAGCGAATAATAATTTATTTCAGTTATCAAAAAATCAGATTAATATAGCTGAGTACTTTATTTACTTTGAAGATTTTCCAAGTGCCAAGGTCTATGCTAAAAAAGCTCTCAAATATGCAATAGTATCACATAATAACAAATACTGGTTAGAAGCTTTAAAAATTCTATCAAAATTAACAGCGGGAAGAGAATCGCATATGTATTTAAAAGAATACACAACTTTAAACGATAGTTTGATAAAGAAAGAGCGTGAACTAACAAATCAATTTGCAAAAATAAAATTTGATAATACAAAAAAGGAGAGAGAAAACTTTATTTTAAAAAGAGAAAATGAAAATAGAAAAGTTGAAATAATTAAACAAAAACAGCGAAACTTAGTTATTGCCTTATTGGGAGTAATTAGTTTTTCAGGATTGTTAATTAGTATATTGTTTTTTCGTTTTAATAAGAAAAGACTTTTGTTAGAACGTGCCTTAGATAGTAAAAAAAGTAAAGAACAAGAACGTTCTAGAATCTCAAAAGAATTACATGACGGAGTGTTAGGGAAACTTTTTGGAATCCGGTTAGGTTTAGGTTTTTTAGATATACAATCAAACCAAAAAGAAAAAGAGAAGTATTCGGAATATTTAAATGAACTTCAAGAAATAGAAAAAGAAATTCGTGAAGTATCTCATAAATTAACAATAGATGTTGAAGGAGGTTACTTCCCTGAGTTAATAGAAAACCTAATAGAAAGTAAAAGTAAAGTAGGTAGCTTTAATTATTCCATAGTAATTGATTCTGAAATAAATTGGAGTATAATAACTAATGAGATTAAAATTAATATTCATAGAGTTATTCATGAGTTGTTGAATAACATTATTAAGCATGCTAAAGCTGACTTTGTTGAAATTAAAATAGACCAGAAAAACGAGTGGTTAATAATCTCTTTAGCAGATAATGGTATTGGTTTTAATGAAGAAAAAGTAATCGATGGTATTGGAATTAAAAATATTAAATCAAGAATAACTGCTCTTAATGGGAGTATTGAAATTCAATCGTACAAAGGAGTGAAAGTAATTATTGAAATTCCTATTAAAGAAACTACATAAAACTATGTAAGTGAAGAAACAAAACCACCTCTTTAAAAACTGAAGAGGTGGTTTTATATTTTAAAACTATTGATATTGTTATTCCGATAAATTATAGGTAACTCCTATAAAGAAGGCTCCTTTGTAAACATCGTTATATCGTATTTCCAAATCTTGAGTATTTGAAAAATCTAATTGATTGGTCATTTCATTAAGAGTTAAATTACCACGATCTAATCGTTGTACACTAGTTAAAGAATATCCAAAAGAAAGTGCTAATCTATTTTTTTCTGTAAACAAAACAGATCCCCCAAAGTAAAAGCCTAAAGTACCATTAGTATCTACACTTAATCCTGAAGAAATAGCAGGTTGAAAGCCGTTCCATAGATTTGGATAGGCATGAATCATACCTCCTAAAGCATGCGTGATTTTATTGGTGTTAGAGGGTTTTACTCCAACAATTCCCGTACTGTCTTTTCTGTAAGTATAATTATCATTTCCAATAAAACTTAGCAAATACCCTGTGCTAAAATTAACTTTCCATTTACATTTAGTTTTTAGTTTTATAGATTCAAATTCGTATACTACTTTACCCTTTGTATTTGTTAACTTAGGAGTTAAGGTTACTTCATCATCATTAAGTTGAAAAGCATCTGTGTAAACGTCAAAAGTTTCATTTTCAATTTTATTATACAAACTAGCTCCTGTTATAGCTTTTTCTTTTATTAATGATTGTGTTTCTGGTTTCGCAATTGAATCTCGTATTTTATTAGCAAAAGCCATTTCTTTTTCAAATAATTTCTCTCTATTAATTGCTACAGTAGCTTTTGTAATCTTAAAAGTAGTTTTTTTATCGCTGTCTTTTAACTCACCTTCTAAATTAAAAGTATCTTTTTCTAATGTTTTATTAAGAATATTATAGTTTACTTTCATTTGACTATAGCTATCTAATAAAGTTTCAATTGTAGCTGTAACCTCTTTTAAATCCTCTGTAGCTGAATCTTCAAATACAGCATCGTACAATTCTTTAGATGTTGCTTGTAAATTATCTTTATTCCTAATAAATATTGAATCTTTTAATTGTGAGTTTAGTTGTTTTTCAAGTGATAAATAATTATTGACTTTTTGAAGATAGTAAGTAAATATTTGCTGACTTTCTTTAAATTCTTTTTTAGAAGCTAAAAGCGTTTGTACTTCTTTTAATAATTTGTTGAGTTTTTCGATTTCTTTATCTTTTTCTGCTATTTTATTCTTCCATTTTAGCATATCTCTCCTAGATTTTCGCTCTTGCGCATTTTTTAAAGATTTTTCTAGCAATGATCTTTCACCGTATAACTCATAAATATTCTCTTGTATATATTGGGAGTTCTTAAAAAAAGAAGTAGAGTCTAAACTTTCAAGGTCAGGAGTACTATCATCACCACGATCATCAGCTGCTTGAGATTCTTGATCACTTTCATTTTTAAAAATTGAAGGAATTTCAAAAGTTTGGGTTTCGCCTTTTCCATTAATATTACCAGTTAGTTTAAATACATTTACATTAGTAATTTTAAATTTTACGGTACTCCCAATTTCAAGCCTTTTTTTGGGATATATATTTTTCCCAAACGGATCTATCGTAATAATAACATCTTCTTTTGTTTGAGAACAAAGAACTGTAGTTGTAAAAATGAGTAGTAAAAATAAATGTCTTTTCATGACAATAGCTTTAGTGATTAGTTATTGTCAAAATTAGATGGTAAAGCCTATGGTTTTTATACCTAGGTATAGGTATATTATTGAGTTAGCTCTCTAAATAAGCTTTCTAGATTTTTGTTTTCTGAATTTAATTCTAAGATTTTTAAACCATACTCTTGCGCAAAATCAAAGAGTTTAGGGCGCATGTCTTCTTCAGATTCAAAAGTGAGTGTCCAAGAATTATCGAAGTTGTTTTTAATTTCTGAAATATTAGCTAATCGCTGTAAAAACTGCTCTTCGATTTTATAATCAAATCCTACTTTTATAACTTGTTGATTGCTTTCTTTTAAATCCGTTAATTTTTTATCAATAACAATTTCACCGTTATTAATAATAATAACACGATCGCAAACAGCCTCTACTTCTTGCATAATATGTGTAGAGAATAGAACAGTTTTATCTTTTCCTAATTCTTTAATTAATGCTCTTATTTCAACTAATTGGTTTGGATCTAATCCGGTAGTGGGTTCATCTAAAATTAATACATCAGGGTTATGTAAAATAGCAGCAGCTAAACCAACACGTTGTCTGTATCCTTTAGATAATTGTCCTATTTTTTTATGTGCTTCTTTATCTAGTCCAACTTTGCTAATTGTTTCCTGAATTGTATCTGTAGCGATAGCATGGATTTCAGCATGAAAACGTAAGTATTCTTTTACGTACATATCTAAATACAAAGGGTTGTGCTCTGGTAAATAACCAATGTCTTTTCGAGTTGTTATGCTATCAGTAAGTACATCAATATCATTTACAAAAACAGTACCTTCTGTAGGTTGAATATATCCGGTAAGAATTTTCATGGTAGTAGATTTACCAGCACCATTAGGGCCTAAAAAGCCAACAATTTCCCCTTTCTTAGCAGTGAAAGAAATATTGTTAACTGCTTTTTGCTCTCCGTATACTTTAGTAATTGATGTAAGTTGAATCGACATTAGAAAGTTGTCATTTCCGTGTAAAGGAAATCTTTTTTAAATTAATAGTTAAATTAAAGTTTTTGACTTTGAAGAAATAATAGAATTATTTCTTCACATAAGAAACGAAGCTATAGTCGTGTTTATTTTTTTCGTCTGCTTTAAAATCTTCTCTAGCGATCTCTTTCCAAATAGAAGTATCTATTTTAGGGAAAAATACATCGGCATTAAATGTAGAATGAACAATAGTGATATCTAGCTTTTGAACTAAGTCTTTTTCTAAGGCTTGCTTATATATTTGTGCTCCTCCAATTATAAAGATTTCCTGATCATCTTTAGCCAGTGCAATAGCTTCTTCTATACTATTTGCTACTAAGCAACCATCCTTAAAATAATCATTATTTCTCGTAATGATTATTGTAGTTCTATTAGGCAATGGTTTACCAATACTTTCAAAAGTATTTCTGCCCATTAAAATATGATGACCTGTAGTGACTTTTTTAAAACGTTTTAAGTCCGCAGGTAAATGCCATATTAGATCGTTGTTTTTTCCTAGTTCGTTATGCTTGCCTATAGCAGCGATAATTGTAATCATATAAAATTATAAGCTAATAAAGAAATGAATTACATATTCTTTACCCATTCTTTAATATAGCCTGTTAAATCTCTTTTATCGGTAACATCATCATTAATAGAATTTGCATGGATATTAGAAATAATAGTTTTAATAGCTATTAAAACATTTTCATCTTCTATTTCTGCTACAATGTCATATATGTCTTCTTTAATAGTATCTATTTCTGCAATCATTATGTTTTAATTGTTGTTGTTACTAATTTAACTAGTTTTTTTTCAATGGAAAGTCAAAATTTGATAAAAGAACGTTAAATAAATTAAACAGCTACAACGCCTTTAATATGTGGGTGAGGATTGTAGTTTATAAGTTCAAAATCATCAAAAGTAAAATCTTCAATGTTTTTTATATCTGGATTAATTTTCATTGTTGGTAATGGTCTTGGATCTCTAGATAATTGAAGTTCTAATTGTTCTAAATGATTGTTGTAAATATGTGCATCGCCAAATGTATGAATGAATTCTCCAGCTTCGTAACCACAAACTTGTGCAACCATCATTGTAAATAATGCATAGCTAGCAATGTTAAAAGGCACTCCTAGAAAAATGTCTGCACTTCTTTGATATAATTGACATGAAAGTTTACCGTCTGCAACATAAAATTGGAAAAATGCATGACAAGGAGGTAAAGCAGCTTTACCATTAGCTACATTTTCTGAAAAAGATTTAGAAGTGTCTGGTAATACACTTGGATTCCAAGCAGAGACTAACATGCGTCTACTGTTTGGGTTGGTTTTTAATGTTTCAATAACATCTTTTAATTGATCTATTTCATCACTATTCCAATTTCTCCATTGGTGACCATAAACAGGACCTAAATCGCCATTTTCATCAGCCCATTCGTTCCATATTCTTACACCATTTTCTTGTAAGTATTTAACATTTGTATCTCCTTTAATAAACCATAAAAGCTCATAAATAATCGATTTTAAATGTAGTTTTTTAGTGGTAACCATAGGAAAGCCTTCGCTTAAATCGAAACGCATTTGATATCCAAAAACACTTTTTGTACCCGTTCCTGTTCGATCTCCTTTTTCATTACCGTTTGCTAAAACATGTTTTACTAAATCTAAATACTGTTGCATGCTATCCCTCTTTATTTTCTGTAAAAATAAAAAAGCATCAACATAAAAAGTTGATGCTTTTGAAATTGTTTTCAGCAAGTTATTAACGGTATGCTATGCCCACATACATCTTCCATGACCAAGACAATAGCCGTAGTCGCAAAACTCATTTCCATTAGCGATTCTAATACAACACATTCTGTTTCCTTTGCAGTAAGGTCTACTAATGGCTCCATTAATTTCGCTTAATTCTTTTTTCGATAAGACTTTTAATCCGTTAAGGCTTTTTAAATTTTTCATAATAAGTGAAATTGATTTTAAATAGTTGTAAAAAGCAATTCATGAATTTTACAACGAGGTGGTTAATTAAAATAGATTTAAAAAATTTTGACTTAATATAACAGACAGCTATAATAAGAACAACGTCCAGGCTCGCAATATTCTTTATTGCCTACAGTAAAACAGCATGTATAAGGACCTTTGCAATAGTAAGAACTAATTGCTCCTTTAATTTCTTGTAGCTGCTTTTTATTGAGTACCTGAAAGCCATTCAAATTTTTTAAATTTTTCATGATATTTGGGTTGATTAATAATAAGCCATAAATTTTTGAAAACTTTATAACTTATAGGAGATTAATAAAAATTGTTGGGAGTAAGTATGGTTGTTTTTAGAAGAATTGACAACCGTATCTTGTACAATGCCCAGGTTCGCAATACTCTGTACCATTGATAACAAAACAGCATCTGTTACCACCTTTACAGTAAACTCTTATTGAACCTTTAATTTGTTGTAATTGTTTTTTGTTGAGCACCTGAATGCCCTCTAAGTTTTTTAGATTTTTCATAATATATTTGGTTTTTCGAGGTATATAAATGTATTAAAAAAAATGTAAAAAAAGACTGTTGGTTTTAAGTTAAATGGTTTTTAATTAGAGTTTTATAGTGTTTTTTTAATAAATGTTTAATTTTTAAAACCATAAGTGAATAAATTTCTTGCACCTTTCATTCCACATTTTTGATATGCATGATATGCTTTAGCTGCACTCTCTTTAATAATACTTGCAGGTTTATTTTCAGACCAATTATTTATAGCAGCTTCTAAAGTATATGCTTCTGGAGCCATTAAATTAGTTGTCCATAAAATCGGGTTAGCATTGGCTTTTTTAATTTCATCAGAAAAATAATCTTGGCTAAAACAAGCTAGAACAATAATATCTTTTTTAGAGAGGTTTGAAGTCTTTTGATAGGAAATGTCAACATTAAAATCCATAAGGCCATCATGACCTATATATGCAAGTAAATTGGCTTTACCGCCTATATTAATTTGTTTGTTTTGAAAAGTTATAGCTTCAGAATTTTGATGATTACTGGCTCTTAGAAAATCTTCTGTACATTTTTTAATGTATTGTCCATCATAAGCATCAGCTACAAGAAAAATATCTTTTTTTGCATGTTTAAATAGTACTCGTTCAATAATAACATTGTTTCTTGTAGGAATAACTCCTTTAAAAACCCAATCTTTAGATTTACGCTTAAAATAAGATTTTACTCCGTAAATGGCTCCCCAATAAAGATTATTCTTAGGGTCTTTTCCATTACCTAATTTTGTTGGCACAGGAACAATTCCTTGAAATTGGTTATCACAAAGAGCTACAAAAACATGAATTGTCTTAGTTTGACAAGTTGTTTTCATAGCTAGAAAAAGAAAAAAGAAGTATATAAATTCCTTTCGCATAAACCATTTTTTAATTCTAATAATAAGAACGTTTATAATGATTTAAAATTACGTGGAATAATAAATTGAAGTTTTATGAAAAGAAGAAAAGTGTAATAACGCCTATTACTGTAGCAAGTGTTCCCATATAAAATATTAGGTTGGGAGTAATGTGAATTACATCTAAATCTTCTTCACGAATATTAGCTTTTAGCTTTTTAGCAATTAATATCCCTATGGTAGCATCAAATACTCCAATAAGGAAACTACCAACTAAAGCAATGGTGAAATTGCTATATCTTTCTAAATATAATGTTGTTAAACCATAAAGGATAAAAGACCCCAAGGCAAACCAAACATATTCGAAATGTAGCTTCCTAGATAGTATAGAACCCAATGCGTCATAAATCATAATGATAGTGCATCCAATTAAAATTATGACGATTGATTCCAAAATAACTCTTTTTTAAGTTGTTTTACCCTATAATCATTCCAGCAATAGTTGCAGACATTAAAGATGCAATTGTACCACCTATAAGTGCCTTCATACCAAATTCTGATAATGTTTTACGTTGCCCTGGAGCTAACGATCCAATTCCTCCGATTTGAATTCCGATAGATGCAAAATTTGCAAAACCACATAACATATATGTAGCCATAATTATAGATTTATTGTAGGTAAGGTGCGTAGCACTTGCAACATTTTTTAACTCTGCTAATTGTATATAACCAACAAATTCACTAGCGGCTAATTTAATACCAAGTAATTGTCCCATTAAGGCTGTGTCTTCACTAGCAACACCAATTAACCACATTAAAGGAGCAAAAATATATCCTAAAATAAATTCAAGAGAAAAGGTTTCGTATGATGTATTACCTGCAATCCATTCGTTTAATCCAGTTATGCCTCCTACAAGAAATAAACCATAATTTAACATAGCAATAAAAGCGATAAATACTAATAACATTGCAGCTACATTCATTGCTAAATTTAAACCTTCTGTAGTTCCGTTTGCTATTGCATCTAAAATGTTAGAACCTATTTTTTCTGAAGAAACTTTTACATCTGTATTAACTTCTTCCGTTTGTGGATATAAAATTTTAGAAATAATAATAGCTCCTGGAGCAGCCATTACAGAAGCAGCTAATAAGTGCTTTGCATACAATAAACGTAAAGCTTCATCGTCTCCTCCTAAGAAACCAATATAAGCAGCTAGTACAGCTCCTGCTACCGTAGCCATTCCTCCAATCATAACAAGTAAGATCTCAGAACGGTTCATTTTTTCTAAATAAGCTTTAATTAATAAAGGAGCTTCTGTTTGCCCTAAGAAAATATTTCCTGCTACCGATAAACTTTCAGCACCTGATATTTTTAATACTTTAGAAAGTAACCAAGCTAATCCTTTTACGATCCATTGAATAACCCCAAGATAAAATAGTAAGGAAGTTAATGCAGAGAAGAAAATAATAGTTGGTAATACTTGAAAAGCGAAAATAAACCCAAAAGAGCTCATGTCTGATACTAAACCACTAAATAAGAATTCACTACCTGCTCTTGTAAAATCAAGTACTTTTACAAAAATAGCTCCTACAAATTCAAACCCTTTTTGAACAAAAGGTATTTTTAAAACTCCTATTGCAATTATTAACTGAAAAGATAATCCTAAACCTACAGTTTTCCAATCGATCGCTTTACGGTTAGAGCTAAATAAAAAGGCAATGACTAATAAAACAATCATTCCTAAAGCACCTCTCCATAAACTTGTAAACGAAAAACCTTGGCTAGGTATAATTTCTTTAGTTTGTTCAACTTCAGCAGTTATAGTTTCTTCTATAACTGGAGTATTTTTTTGTGAAAAACTATACAAAACATCTCCTTCAGAAATGGTTAAGTTTTTGTCAGAAATAGTTACAATGTTATAATATCTAACAGTATCTTTAGGTTGTTTGTAATTAAAAATTAAAAGATTGTTCTGTAGAATATAATTTCCAGAAGCGGTTAAGCTATCTTTATTTGTTAAGAAGTAAGAAAACTCTCCATTATTAAGGTTAAAATAATCACCGTTATTAATTTCTACAAGTTGTTCTTTATTACTGTTTTGAATGGAAGAAAAGTTCCAATTTCGTTCAACACTTTGTGCAGATAATAGTACTGTAACAAATAATAGTACTAGTGAAAAGATTTTTTTCATGTTGTTACGCAAGTTTTAAGAGCGTTTGCTTATTTCGTCTCTAATTTTAGCTGCCAATTCATAATCTTCATTATGTACAGCATCATTTAATTGTTTTTCTAAATCTTTTAAAGAGAGTGTAGAGAAGTCACTACTGTCAATTACATCAGTATCAGGAATCAATTCTATTTTTTCCATGTCAGCATCGTCTTCAATTTCTAAACTTTCTTCAGTTTTTAAATAGATTCCTGCTTTATCTAGAATGTTTTCGTAAGTGAAAATAGGTGTTTGAAAGCGAACAGCTAAAGCAATTGCATCTGAAGTTCTGGCGTCTAAAGTCTCTTCTACACCATCTCTTTCGCATATTAGGCTAGAAAAGAAAACACCATCTACTAATTTATGAATAATAATTTGCTTAAGTTCGATTTGAAATCGCTCAGCAAATGTTTTGAATAAGTCGTGGGTTAGTGGTCTCGGTGGGCGAATTTCTTTCTCTAAAGCGATAGCTATAGATTGTGCTTCGAATGCACCGATAATAATTGGTAATGTACGAGTTCCTTCCATTTCGCTCAAAACCAAAGCGTAAGCACCACTTTGAGTTTGGCTGTATGAAATTCCTTTTATAGTTAATCTTACTAAGCTCATGTATCTATCTTCCTACAAAAAAAAGCCGCCTTTTATAGACTGCTTTAGGGTGCCACAATTTAATAAAAATATAAGAATAGGAAGTGTTTTTATAACAAAAAAACCTCAAAAGTATATAACTTTTGAGGTTTGTAAATATATTTAACTTTATTAAGCTTGTTTAAAAGCTTTTAATTTCTCAATTAATTGAGGAACAACTTCAAAAGCGTCTCCAACAATTCCGTAATCTGCAGCTTTAAAGAATGGTGCTTCTGGGTCGTTGTTGATAACTACTTTTACTTTTGAAGCATTCACTCCAGCTAAGTGCTGAATTGCTCCAGAAATACCTATAGCAATATATAAGTTAGAAGCAACAGGCTTTCCTGTTTGTCCAACGTGTTCGCTGTGTGGTCTCCATCCTAAATCAGAAACTGGTTTAGAACAAGCTGTAGCAGCACCTAAAATATCTGCTAACTCTTCTACCATTCCCCAGTTTTCAGGACCTTTTAAACCACGTCCAGCAGAAACTACTACATCAGCATCAGCAATAGTAACTTTACCAGTAGCTCTATCTATAGAAACAGAAGATACTCCTAATTCTGGTAATGAAGCATCAAAGCTTTCTGTTGTTCCAGATACAGGGTTTTCGTGTGCACCATATGAGTTTTTAGCTACACCTACTACTTTTTTAGCTGTAGTAATTTCAGTGTTATTAAATCCTTTATTAGAAAAAGCTTTACGTTTTACTGTAAAAGGATCTGTACTGCTTGGTAAAGCTACAACATTAGAAGCGTATCCTGCTTCTAAACCAACCGCTACTAATGGTCCTACTGTTAATCCATCTACACTAGAATCGATAACTACAACATCTGCTCCTTGAGCTTCGCTAGCTTGTGTAATGATGGCAGCATAAGCTTTTGCATTAAATGAAGCTAAATCATTTTTAACTTCTACAACTTTTTCTGCACCATAAGCATATAATTCAGATGCATCTCCACCATTTATAGTTAAAGCAACAACAGAAGTTCCTAACTGTTCTGCTACTTTTTTTCCGTATGAAACAACTTCAAAAGCTGTTTTTTTAAATTTTCCTTCCGATGAATCGGCAAAAACTAATACAGACATATTCTTAATTTTTTTAGAATTTTAGTGGATGTCTACATAAGAGAGCATCCACTAAAAAGTTGATTTTAAATTTAAATTGCTTTTGCTTCGTTGTGTAATAAGTTGATTAAATCATCAACGTTATCTACTAATTTAACATCTCCTTTTGGAGCTGGTTTTTCAAATGTCTTAGTAGTAGTAGCTGCACTTGTACCAGTAGGTTCAACTACATTTAAAGGCTTCTTACGAGCCATCATAATTCCTCTCATGTTTGGAATACGTAAATCTTTCTCTTCTACGATTCCTTTTTGCCCTGCAACAACCATTGGTAATGTAGAAGCTACTTTTTCTTCTCCACCATCTATTTCTCTTTCTAAAGTAACATTGTTTCCTTCAACCTCAATACCTACACATCCATTCACAAAGTTAAAGTCTAATAAAGAAGCTAACATACCTGGTACCATTTGACCATTATAATCTGCAGACTCTTTTCCAGCTAAAACTAAATCATAACCTCCATTTTTAACTACTTCAGCTAACTCTTTAGCAACTAAAAAACCATCAGTTGGCTCAACGTTTACACGAATTGCATCGTCTGCACCAATAGCTAATGCTTTACGTAATGTAGGTTCAGTTGCAGCACCTCCTACATTAACAACAGTAACAGAAGCTCCTTGCTTTTCTTTGAACCACATAGCACGGGTTAAACTAAATTCGTCATATGGATTAATTACAAACTGAACACCGTTAGTATCAAACTTAGTGTCATTGTCAGTGAAATTAATTTTTGAAGTGGTATCTGGCACATGGCTGATACAAACTAATATTTTCATATATATCGTTGTTTTTTTAGAACACTTATTTTTGTGCGACGAATTTAAGCATTTTTTTTGATTTATTATGCATGCATAATAAATTTATAGTGAAAAATATCCTGAAAATTAACGATTTTAACATTCTGTTTGTTTCTTGTTCTTAGCTTCTTTTTTCTTCTTGAAGAAAATTTTACGGCTATAAAGATACTGAAATAGATAAGGATATAATAATGATTAGAATCCCAGTTACGAATCATTTATTAAATAACTATTATTTTACTTATATAATAAGAGAATGCACAGTAATTTTACTGTGCATTCAAGGTCCCCATTAAAATACATTCTCTAATTGCTAGCACAATTGTAAGAAAGCAGAATTGTTGTAGTTTATTTTTTAATAAACTTTTTTACAGTTCTTTTTTGACCATTAGTAATTTCAAATAAATAAATCCCTTCTTGTAGATTACCAACATTAATAGGGGTATTGCTAATTTTTCCCAATCTAAATGTTTGCCCTAAAACATTTAGAATTCTAAAGCTTGACTCTTGTGTAAAATCTGTTTGTACATTTAAATAGTCCTTTACAGGGTTAGGGAAAAGTGTAAGTTCTAAATTGGTTAAATTAGTGCTTGTAGCTATTGTTTTACTAGCAGTCGAGGATATTGGAATAAATTTCCATTCTTGTGCCGGATTGCCTGTAAAACTTTTTACAACAATATTAGCTCCATTATTTGTTCCGGCATTATTTACTTCTAAGTATAATTTTTCTCCATTACGTCCTCTTAATTTGCTGATAACATAATAATAGCCATCTGATGCAGGTTCTAATGTCCAATCTTGAGCTTGATGACCATTAATATGCCAACGTTTAATATTAGCTCCAGAATATCCAGTACCACCTGATAAATCTAAAGCATAATTTCCATTGCCTTTAGCTATGAATGTATAGCTTTCTTTATTCGAATCGTATGTTGCTGTTATCTTTTGCTGTGGTACATCTGCATATTCCCATAAATGAACATTAGCTCCCGCTTGTGTTCCTCCGTTAGCGTCTAAATAATCTTGTGCATTTTTATTGAGAATTCGATAAGTTCCACCATTCACTAATTCTAAACTAGATGTTGTAAATGATATAGGTGAGCTATAACTAGAGCTTTTTCCATTATAAGCACATTTGCTATTAATTTGAACTTCATAAGTAGTCCCTGAGTTTAATCCGTTTAAACTAGTAGTGTTTTCATTAATAGTAAACTCTGACCAATTTGAAGTAGCTGTATCACGATATCTGATATTGTATTCTTCAGCACCTGAAGCATCCCAGTTAATAGTAGTATCAGCAGAAGTAATGTTGTTTATAGATATATTTGTTGGAGTTGTAGCAATACAGTTCGGGTTTGCTAAACCTGAAATAATTAAACTATAGTTTTGTGTACCTGTTTCTAAATTTCCTTTATGAGTAATGGTTACTGTATATCTTCCCGATGGATTGGTAATATCAATTCTTTCATAAGGGTCTACTGCGTTATCTTCTCTTCGATATGCATGTGGAGCAGTTAGTTTATAAGGGAAATATGTGTTGTCATCTTTAGAAATACGTATGTCTAAATCGTTTATTAAAGCTGCTTGACTTGAATTTAAACCATTATTAACAACTCCTGGTAAATCTGTCCAAGAAATTGAAGTCATTAAAGGTTCTTTTCCACTAGCAACAATATCAAAAGTATAAGTTTGTCCTGAATTTAAAGTTAATTCTTGAATTTTTGTTGTTCCTTCATTGTTACTAATTACTTCAGCAGCTCTTTTGGCGTTCAATAATCCCCAGCCAGATACAGCATCTGGTCCTTCAGAATTCATGTCGTCTGCAGTATGTAACGCTAAGCCTTTTAGAGTTGCTGCTTTCATATATGAGTTATTAAGATTTTTATAATGCTCTTGTAAAAGCATTAAAGCACCAGTCACATTGGGTGAAGACATAGAAGTCCCCGTTAAAGTAGCATAAGCATCATCACTAGTTGCAGCAGTTGAGTATACATTTGTTCCATTACCTGTAATATCTGGTTTAATACGGAAATCGTCTGTAGGTCCTTGAGAACTGGTATTATTTATTGATACTGAAATAAGGTCTCCGTTGGGATCTATATTTGCGTCTTGTGCATTGGCTACTACCAAGTTGTTTTTTGCAGTTTGTCTATCAATTAATTTGTCATAACCATTATATCCTCCAACAGGCGAATAACGTAATACTTCTCTTTGAATAAGCGAAGTAGCTAAATCTGGAAGACCATTCTTAAAAACAATCAAATCATTTCTTTCTCTTGCTAAGCCATCGTTTCCAGCAGAGATAACCATTAAGTAATTGGGAGCATTATACATGATTTCATCCCATTCTCTCGATAAGCTAGAATAGCTTCCATATCTGTAATCGTCTATTATATTGGGATAAATTACTTCCTCTGTAAAACAACCAGAAATGAGTCCAAAATAATATGAATAACCATTCGTACAAACTTTAAGAGGGACTCTACCTACGGTTCCGTAGGAGTGGTTTGAAAGTAGCATACCATTTAAGGTTTCACCGATAGCTTCAGCCGCATCATTTTCAAAATTATACCCTACCGCATTGGCTCCTGTTGCCATTCCTTTTGCTTTAGGATCGACACCAGCAGCAATAATAGTACCGGTTACATGCGTAGCGTGTAAATCACCAGCACCATTAAATCCATCAATTTCTCCTTCTAGCGCATTAACTCTACTTACACCATTATCTACAAATTCTTGGTGTGTTGCTCTAGCAGAAGAACCATCCCATACATAGGCTGTAATTCCACCTCCAGTTAAGTCTAATCCTAAAGAACCTCCGGGTTGTAAATGATCTACACGTGTAGAAACACCTGTTTCAGCATTGAATAAACCAGAGTTTTTAGTATTTGAGAAAAGTGCAGTATACGTAGGTTTACCATCTACAATTCTATCTAGGATAGCAGTAGTATTATCGTCAATCTTTTTCGTGGTTTCCCAACCTTTTTCTTTCGCAATACGAAGCATTTTTTGTCTTTTGTTTTGAAATTCCTTTTGCATTTTGACAAGTCTAGCTTTGTTATTGTCTTCTACAATTTTTTTTCGTTGTTTGGAATTTTGTGCGTAGGTATTTATGCTCATTATAAAAAGGAGACCTATAAACGCAAACACTTTAAAGTACATTTTCTTCATAATAAAATGATTAGTTGGTTAATAGTGTTGCTAAACTACAGAGGAGTATTCTGAACTTTATCTTTTTGATTTGTAAATAAGTACAGATATATTATTTTATCACAACTTCTTTTTATTATGCTCCTTAGTTTAAGGGGTGATTTTTGCCCTTTTTAAAAATTCTTAAGTAAATATTAAAAAACTTGAATAATTATTATTGTGTTGATTTTTAGCTTTTTGTGTTTTTAAAAAAGTATGGATATCTTATATCTGTACTTTTTGAAACAACATAAAAACCGATGAAATAGGAGAGCTCTTTTAAAAAAACATTAGATTTTAATTATATTTGAAAGAGTCGTATCTATTGATAATCAATATGAATGATAGTATTTATGTAGGTTTTTTAGTTTATAAATAATCCCCGATCTCACTATATGGCAGATACATTACTACACTTTATTAATATTTCTCAGATATTTCTATTTGTTATTTCAATACTATTTGGTCTTTTCTTTTTAATTAAAGGGTTAATAAAACAAACCCCTGTATTTCTTCTAGGTATTTTTATGTTAATCTATAATGGATCATTTTTTACAAGTATTGTAAGAGATAATAATCTTTTTGAATTTCAAGATCAATGGCGTTTATTACCCATATACTTTGGTTTTTTAGAAGTGCCATTACTACTTTTTTATTTAAGAAAGATTACATTTCCTAAGCTCAGTATTAAAGATTACTTATTGTTAATACCTGCAGTTCTCGAATTTTTTATGTTTTTGTTTTTCTTTTTAAACTTTGAATATTCAGAATTAAGGAAGCTCCCAGTTTTTAACATTATGTTATTTACTCATATATTTTTTAATCTTGTATTTTCATTATTGGGAGTCTATTTTTTATCAAAACATTATAAAAAGTATAAGCAGAAATATGCTCGTAGTGGAAAAAAACAGTTGCTATTTTTTAAAACAATGTTAGCATCGTTTTCAATTTATACGATTTTAATGTTGAATTTCATTCTTTTTGATTTTACAAATCAAGTTCGTTTTCTATTAGTAATTTTTCATGTTGCTATGACTTTTGCAGTTATTTATAGTGCGTTTTCTACTCAAAACATTACTTGCTTTCTTCGGACGACTAAAAATAGTAGGTCTCTAAGTAAAGACGAAATGGAAGTAATTGTTAATACAGCAATGTCGTTTTTAATTTCTTCTGAAAAATATTTAGAAAAGGATTTCTTATTGCCCGATCTATATAGCCACATTCAAATAGCTCCTCATAAAATTTCGCTAGCTTTTAATACAATCCTAAACAGAAGCTTTAATTCACTAATAAATTCTTTACGAGTAGAAAAAGCAAAAATCTATTTAAAAGATAATAAGTACGACCAATATAAAATTGAGGTTATAGGGAATGAAGTAGGGTTTAAATCGAAGAGTATTTTTTATAAAACATTTAAAGAAGAAACAGGTTTTACACCGTTAAAATATAAAACATCTAAAGAAGCTTCTTAATAAATGAATGATATCATGCAAATTAAAATTGCCACTACAACGATTTCATTATAAAAAAGAGGTCAAAAATCAACGATTTTAACATTCTATTAATTCCGTTCAATGTAAATTTTTTACTTTTGCAAATCAAATAAACAACTACTAGAATAAAACATATGAAAACAGTTCAGTTTAGAGAAGCTATTCAGCAGGCGATGAGCGAAGAGATGCGTCGTGATGAAAGCATCTATTTAATGGGAGAAGAAGTAGCAGAATATAATGGTGCTTACAAGGCGAGTAAAGGTATGTTAGATGAGTTCGGAGCAAAGCGTGTTATAGATACTCCTATTGCAGAATTAGGATTTGGAGGTATTGCTGTAGGATCTGCAATGAATGGAAATCGTCCTATAGTAGAATATATGACTTTTAACTTCTCATTAGTTGGAATTGATCAGATTATAAATAATGCAGCTAAAATACGCCAAATGAGTGGAGGACAATTTAATTGTCCAATCGTATTTAGAGGTCCAACAGCTTCGGCAGGACAATTAGCAGCTACACACTCACAAGCTTTTGAAAGCTGGTATGCAAACTGTCCAGGTTTAAAAGTAATTGTTCCTTCTAATCCATATGATGCGAAAGGTTTACTAAAAGCGGCAATTAGAGATGACGATCCTGTAATTTTTATGGAGTCTGAGCAAATGTACGGTGATAAGATGGAAATTCCAGAAGGAGAATATGTGTTACCAATTGGAGTTGCCGACATTAAAAGAGCAGGTACAGATGTAACAGTTGTTTCTTTTGGTAAAATTATAAAGGAAGCATACAAAGCTGCTGAAACATTAGAAAAAGAAGGAATTTCAATAGAAATTATAGATTTAAGAACAGTACGTCCAATGGATCATAATGCAATTCTTGAATCAGTAAGAAAAACAAATAGACTGGTAATTTTAGAAGAAGCATGGCCATTTGGAAGTGTAGCTTCAGAAATTACTTTTAGAGTACAAGATGAAGCATTTGATTATTTAGATGCTCCAATCAAGAGGATAACTACAGCAGACACACCAGCACCTTATTCACCAGTTTTATTAGAAGAGTGGTTGCCTAATGCAAACGATGTTGTAAAAGCTGTTAAAGAAGTAATGTATATTAAGTAATTAGGAATTAAGAACATACAAGTCGTTAAAATCCTTTTAGTTATCAAAAACTAAAAGGATTTTGATGTAAAATAGCCCTATGAAATTAAAATTTTTTGCGCTGCTCGTATTCTCGAGTCTAATTTTAAGTGCGCAGCTTACAATTAAAGGTAAAGTAGTAGACGAGTTTGATACGCCAATGCCATTTGTAAATGTAATTATTAAAGGAACTACAAATGGAACAACAACAGATGATGAAGGGAGATTTGCCTTTAGAACTAAGAAGAACAGAGGGGTCTTAGAAATTTCATTTGTAGGTTTTCAAACACAAACCATTAAAGTAAATCCTAAAACTAAATATTTAAATATAGTTTTAAAGGAAGGTACAGATGTATTAGAGGAAGTAATAGTAGTTACCAAACCCAAAAAACGTCTTAAAAAGAAAGAAAATCCTGCTTATAGAATTTTAAAAGAAATCTGGAAAAGGAAAAGAAGGAATGGTGTAGATCTAGTAAATTATTATCAATATAAAGAACATAAAACCATAGAAATTGGTTTAAATAATCTAGATACTGCTTTCATAAAAAATATCTTTAAGAAAGATTATAAAAAAGCAATTAAGGAAATACAATATGATAGTGATGGAATTAACTATTACATCCCTATTTTCTTAAGTGAAGAAGTAAAGAAAGTATATGGTGATAATAAAACTGGAAAAGTCAGAGAGGATATAGAAGCCGAAAAATCTGAAGGGTTAGGAGCCCAAGGATTTGTGTTTGATAGAATGTCGAATACTTTTCAGAATATCGATGTTTTCAGAAACAATATTACTTTATTAAGAAAATCTTTTGTAAGTCCACTTTCTACAGATGGTTTTGCAACCTACGATTATGTATTGTATGATAGTATTACGGATAATAATACGAAATTATATAATATTTATTTCTTCCCAATTAGAGATCAAGATTTAGCATTTAAGGGGAATTTTTGGGTAGCAGATAAAGCTTTTACAATTAAAAAACTAAGAATGCAGGTTGTAAAAGGAGCGAACTTAAACTTTGTAAGAGGATTAACTTTCGAAAAAGAATTCGAAGTACGAAATGATAGTGTTTATATTCCTACAAAAAATGCTTACGAAGGAGATTTTACTTTTTTAGATAAAAATGAAGCGAATAAAGGTCTAACAATTAAAAAAACAATTTATTATGATGATTATGTTTTAGATAGACCGCGCCCAAGTGGTTTTTATGATATAGAAAAGCAAAAAATCAGACCAGATCAGTACGAACGATCAGATGCTTATTGGAAGAAAGAAGAAAAAGAAAGTATTGAAGATACTTATAAGCTGATAGGAAGTGTTAAAAAGAAAAAACAGATTCGAAAGATAACTGGATTCATTAACACGGTTTCAAGTGGATATATAAATTTAAGAGGACTTAACTTACAATTAGGACCATTTTGGACTGCATTTGCGAATAATGAAGTTGAAGGATTTAGAACAAGATTAGGATTCAGGACATTTAAAACTAAAGATGATCGTTTTAGATTGTCAGGACATTTAGCATATGGTTTTAAAGACGAAGAATTTAAATATGGTTTAGAAGCTAGATACTTATTGTCTTATCAACCAAGAATAACAACAAGTGTTGCTTATCAAAAAGATATTGAACAATTAGGAAGTACGTTATTCAATACAACACAATTGTTAGGAAGAACTTTTGGTTCTACAGCATTATTTTCTAGAGGAAACAATTTCTTTTTATCAGA
This sequence comes from Tenacibaculum amylolyticum, assembly GCF_964511145.1. NCBI lineage: Bacteria > Pseudomonadati > Bacteroidota > Flavobacteriia > Flavobacteriales > Flavobacteriaceae > Tenacibaculum > Tenacibaculum amylolyticum. The sequence continues at coordinate 116,740 of NZ_CAZEFZ010000066.1, read as the reverse complement.
TGTAGAAAAATATGCAACCAATTTCGATTATGCAATAAATAACAATTTCCATATAGGGTTTAATTTTACACATGCAACAATTAAGTCTGCAAGTCCAGAAAATTTCTCTATTAGTTATTTAGACGATGTAGGAAATTTAGCATCTACTGTAACAGATGTAGCATCAGATGTATACTTAACATTTACTCCAGGTAGATTTGTGTATGGGTTGGGAGTGGAGCAACGTTTTGGTAGAAACGTATTCCCAACAATTGTAATTAATTACCGTCATGGTTATAAAGGATTCTTAAACGGAACTCATGATTATGATAAAATTCAAATAAAATATAACCAACCTATTTTATTAGGGAAATTTGGATTATTGGATACGACAGTTGAAGGAGGAAAAACATTTGGAGAATTACCAGTTTCTTTACTGAGTGTAATTCCAGCAAACCAATCTTTTTCTTTAGTTCCTAATACATTTTCATTATTAAACTTCTACGATTTTGTTACAGATACATATGTATCTACGCATTTTGAACATCATTTTAATGGATTCATTTTGAATAGAATTCCATTGATAAGAAAGTTAAATTTAAGAAGTTTATTAACCTTTAGAGCAGCTTATGGAACTGTTTCAGATGCTAACAGAAGGTTGAATGATGGCGTAGTAAATAGCAATGGTATCGAAAATATTCAATACAATACCCCAAATAGAGTGTATTATGAATATGGATTTGGATTAGAAAACATAGGTTATGGAAACCTACGATTCCTAAGAGTAGATGCTATTTGGAGAAGTGATTATACACCACCAACAAATAGTATAGCAGTACCAACTCCTAAATTTGCGATTAGAATTGCCATAAGACCAGGTTTATAAATTTTAATTTAACCAAAAAATAACTTCTAAAAATTAGGCACAAACTGCAATTTATACGTAGTTTTGCAATCCGATTTTTGAAATGAAGTAAATAAATATGACAGCGAAAGAAAAACAAACTGTTGATGTATTAATAGAAATACCAAAAGGAAGTAGAAATAAATACGAGTACGATTTCGATCTTAAAAAGATACGCTTTGATAGAATGTTATTTTCTTCTATGATGTATCCTGGAGATTACGGATTTATTCCAGAAACATTAGCATTAGACGGAGATCCATTAGATGTATTAGTTTTAGGAGCAGAGCCTTGTTTCCCAATGTGTATGATGGAAGTAAGACCAATCGGTGTTTTCCACATGGCAGATGAAAAAGGACCAGATGAAAAATTAGTATGTGTACCTATTTCAGATCCTATTTGGAATAAATACAGAGATATTACAGATTTAAACCCACATCGTAAAGAAGAAATTACACACTTTTTCCAAGTATATAAAGATTTAGAAAAGAAACAAGTTGATGTAGGAGGTTGGGGAGATGCAGATGAAGCTTATTCAATTTTAGATAAGTGTATCGAACGTTACGAAAACAGTGAACACAAAGAAAACGGAGATTTTAAAGTTTAATTTTTTGTGTTGAAAAATAAGCAAGCTCATTACTTAAGTAATGAGCTTTTTTTATTTAGAGTTTGATTTTGTTATATTTAAGCCAATAAACTAATCATTTAATTAACTATTATGAAATCAAACATGATCTTAGTGCCAATTATATTGGCAGTGTTAGGATTGATTTTCATGTTCATCAAAATGTCTTGGGTAAAGAAACAAGATGCAGGTGATGAAAAAATGAAATCAATCTCAAAAAGTATTAAAGAAGGAGCTTTGGCATTTTTAAATGCAGAATATAAGCTTCTTTTTATTTTTGCAATAATCGCTTCCGTAGCACTCTTTATAATATCACAAATAGTAGAAACCACGCACTGGGTAATTGTCATTGCTTTTATCATTGGAGCTATCTTTTCAGCCTTAGCAGGAAACATAGGTATGCGAATAGCAACAGATGCTAATGCACGTACAACCGAAGCCGCAAAAACAAGTTTACCTAAAGCATTGCAGGTTTCTTTTGGTGGAGGAACTGTAATGGGATTAGGAGTTGCTGGCTTAGCAGTATTGGGGTTAAGTCTTTTCTTTATGTTGTTTGTTTCGATGTTTGTAACTGGAGCAGGAAATTTTTATGAAGAAATGACAGTTGCTTTAGAAGCATTAGCTGGTTTTTCTCTTGGAGCTGAAAGTATTGCATTATTTGCTAGAGTTGGTGGAGGAATTTATACAAAAGCAGCAGATGTTGGAGCAGATTTAGTAGGTAAGGTTGAAGCAGGTATTCCCGAAGACGATCCTAGAAATCCAGCAACAATTGCAGATAATGTTGGAGATAATGTTGGAGATGTAGCGGGAATGGGAGCAGACTTATTTGGTAGTTATGTAGCAACAGTTTTAGCTGCTATGGTATTAGGAAATTATGTAATTAGAGATATGTCTATCACTTCTCCATTTACAGACGATTTTAATGGAATGGGACCAATTTTATTACCATTAGTAATAGCTGGTGTTGGAATTATAGCTTCTATTATAGGAACATTCTTAGTAAAAATAAAAGATAATACAGCTAAAGAAAAAGAAGTACAACAAGCATTAGATTTTGGTAACTGGGCATCAATTATTATTACACTTGTAGCAAGTTGGTTCTTAATTCAATGGATGCTACCAGAAACCTTATTAATGAGTTTCTTCGGAGAAGGAATTATTGAAGTTCCATCGCAACATGTTTTCTATGCCTGTGTTATTGGATTAGCAGTTGGAGCTTTAATTTCTACAGTAACTGCTTATTATACAAGTTTAGGGAAAAAGCCAGTATTACATATCGTTCAAAATAGTTCTACAGGAGCTGCTACAAATATTATTGCAGGATTAGCTGTTGGAATGAAATCTACTTTTTTATCAGTAATCTTATTTGCTGCGGCAATTTTTGGATCGTATGCTTTAGCAGGATTCTATGGGGTTGCATTAGCAGCTTCAGCAATGATGGCAACTACAGCTATGCAATTGGCAATTGATGCTTTTGGACCTATTGCAGATAACGCAGGCGGAGTTGCTGAAATGAGTGAATTAGAAGAACACGTACGTGAGCGTACAGATATTTTAGATTCAGTAGGAAACACAACTGCTGCTGTAGGTAAAGGATTTGCAATTGCTTCTGCAGCATTGACTGCTTTAGCACTTTTTGCGGCGTATGTTACATTTACGGGAATTGATGGAATTAATATTTTTAAAGCAGATGTATTAGCAATGTTATTTGTTGGAGGAATGATTCCAGTAATTTTCTCAGCCTTAGCAATGGAGTCTGTAGGTAAAGCAGCTATGGAAATGGTACACGAAGTACGTCGTCAGTTTAAAGAAATTCCTGGAATTATGGAAGGAACTGGAACACCAGATTATGCAAAGTGTGTAGATATTTCTACAAAAGCAGCTTTACGCGAAATGATTTTACCAGGATTAATTACCATTATCACTCCAGTAATTATTGGTGTGCTATTTGGGGCAGAACCTTTAGGTGGATATATGGCTGGAGTTTGTGTAAGTGGTGTAATGTGGGCAATTTTCCAAAATAATGCAGGAGGTGCTTGGGATAATGCTAAAAAGTCTTTTGAAGCAGGAGTAGAAATTAATGGAGAAATGACCTATAAAGGATCAGATGCACATAAAGCTGCCGTTACAGGAGATACTGTAGGAGATCCTTTTAAAGATACATCTGGACCATCTATGAATATTTTAATTAAGTTAACATGTTTAGTTGGTTTAGTAATTGCACCAATTTTAGGTGGTGGACATTCTGCTTTTTCTGAAGAAACTGGTGAAGTAAGCAAAGAGATTCGCGTAGAAGTAAAAGCTAAGGAAGGAGATACTGCTACAGCAACTATTACGACAACCGTTGTTAAAGATGGTAAGAAAGAATCTGAAGTTACAAAAGTAGAAGGAACAGTTGAAGAAGTTGAAAAAGAAATAGAAAAACAAAAAGAACAATAAATTTTTCTAAATAAAAGTGAAAGGCCATTGTAATGCACAATGGCCTTTTTTATATTGTGATTTTGGTAGAGTTTTTTACTTCTCCAATGGTAAAAGAACTTTGTGTACTACCAATATGTTTAATGGTTGTGAGCTTCGTAACCATAAATTCTCGATATTCTTGCATGTCTTTTACGTATATTTTTAAAATATAATCATAGTCACCACTAATATGAAAGCACTCAGACACTTCATCTAGTTTAGAAATTTCACTTTCAAAAACAGAAAGGTATTCTTTAGAATGTTGAATCAATTTTACTTGACAAAAAACTAAAAAGGATTTATCTATTTTTTTAGGGTCTACTTTAGCCGCATAATGCGTAATAATCCCTTCTTTTTCTAGTTTTTTAATGCGTTCGTAAGTAGCAGTAACCGATAAATGAAGTAGTATGGCCAACTGTTTGCTAGTACGTTTACTATCTTCTTGTAATAGATTGATCAATTTAGCATCAATAGCATCAAGTTTCATATCGAAAATATTTCTATAAAAGTACTTTTAAAATTTTGAATTAAGAATTAAAATCTATTATTGTTTATTTTTTTAGATTTTAAACCTGTATTTTCTTGTTTTTATTGAATTTTATTGTGTTTTACTGTTGTTTTGTGTTGTAAAAACAACGACTAATGAAATTTAAGCCAGCAAACAAAATTCAAGATTTACAGTACTTTGGAGAATTTGGAGGAGTAAATCCATCTATTTCAGATTCATCTACTTACACATTTTTATCTGCTAAAACCATGTTCGACACGTTCGAAGGAAACGCAGATGGGTGCTATTTATATTCACGCCACACTTCGCCGTCTAATTTATATTTAGGAGAAGCATTGGCGGCAATGGAAGGTACTGAAACGGCAAATGTAGCTGGTTCTGGTATGGGAGCAATTACGCCAGTATTATTACAATTATGTGGAGCAGGAGATCATATCGTATCTAGCAGAACAATTTATGGAGGTACATATGCTTTTTTGAAAAACTTTACGCCTAAATTGAATATTACGACGTCATTTGTAGATATTACAAAATTAGATGTTGTAGAAAATGCTATTAATGAAAATACAAAGGTTTTATACTGTGAAACAGTTAGTAATCCATTATTAGAAGTAGCAGATATTAAAGGTTTAGCAGCATTAGCAAAAAAACACAACTTAAAATTAGTAGTAGATAATACATTTTCACCATTGTCTGTAACTCCAGTACAATTAGGAGCAGATGTTGTAATTCATAGTTTAACGAAATTTATTAATGGTTCTTCAGATACAGTAGGAGGAGTAGTTTGCGGAACACAAGAATTTATAGACGATTTACGTAATGTAAATGATGGAGCTTGTATGCTATTAGGATCTACAATGGATAGTATGCGCGCATCTTCAATCTTAAAGAATTTAAGAACATTACATATTCGTATAAAACAACACAGTAAAAATGCGTTGTATTTAGCAGAGAAGTTTGAAGCTGATGGATTAAAAACTGTATATCCAGGATTAGCATCACATCCGTCTCATGAATTGTTTAAAACAATGATAAATGAAGAGTATGGATTTGGAGGAATGCTTACCATAGATGTTGGTTCTTTAGATAAGGCTAACGAGTTAATGGAATTAATGCAAAGCAAAAATTTAGGATACTTGGCAGTAAGTTTAGGATTCTACAAAACATTATTCTCTGCACCAGGAACATCTACATCATCAGAAATTCCAGAAGACGAACAAAAAGAAATGGGATTAACAGATGGTTTAATCCGTTTTTCTATTGGTTTAGATAACGATATTGAACGTACTTATGATATGATGAAAGAATGTATGAAAGAGGTAGGAATTCTATAGTTTAGATCCCAGAAACTCTTAACCAAAACTTTTGAAAGTCCTCCTGAGATGGAGCTCTATCATATAATGGCAACGCTTCCCAGCGATTGCCATTTTTTTTCACCTTAAAACTAAATACGGAAGAGTTTTTATCTTCAGGATTTAATAAAGGATAGCGTAAGTCATTATAACGAATAAAAGAACTATCCGTTTTTTGCAGATTGTAAAAATCATTACTAAACCACTCTAACTTTTCTAAATCTGGATTATGCATTGGTAATAGATCATGATTTTTAGGAAGAGATATAAAGCTGGTAGGTTTATGAGTGTCTAATAAAGAGTAAAAAGTTACTTTATAGTCTAGATCTGTTTCAGCAATAGCATACCATAAAACATTATTTAAAATAGTGGGTTGAGCAGAATAACGCTTGTATTCAATTTTAGCTTTAGAAAGGGCTCCTTTAAAAACACTATCAATATAAATTTTATTGATTATAGTTAATAGAAGGTAAAAAGAACTTACATAACCCCCTGTTTTTAACCACCATGTTCGTTTCGGATTAGATCTTTTAAAAAACATTAAAATAATTAAAGAAATTAAAAAAGGAATGGTGTATAAAGGATCTACTACTGCTATAGTATTGAAAGCAACTCTGTAATCTGAAAAAGGCAAGAATAGTTGTGTTCCGTAAGGAGTAAAACTATCTAATAACGGATGTGTGAAAATGGATAAAAAATAAAGCCAAATCCAATCTTTTCGCGTGGTTGTGTTTTTTCTTTTTCCTGTGTCGTATAACCAAAAAGTAAGATAACCAAACAGAAAAGCTCCAATAATAGCAAAAGGAATAGAGTGCATAAAACCTCTATGAAATATCAATTCATCAATAGAATTATTGTAGAAGAGTTTACCAAAGAAAACATCTAAATCGGGAATAGTACCACCAATGGCTCCGAATAATAATGCTTTGTTACCAATTTTTTTCCCGAGTGCAATCTCACCTACGGCTGCACCTAAAACTATTTGAGTTAATGAATCCATATTAGAAGCAAAAGTAGCAAACGCTTTTCACTTGCGTAAGTCTTAACAAAATCGTAACATTACAAACCAAAAAAAATCTTTCAATGCAAGAAAACAACAAGAATTCTGAAATTAAAATAGAAAATCAAAAAATTCAGCAAAATAAAGAATTGTCTATTTGGGAAGCATTACTACCCGTATTTATATTAATAGGATTACTTGCATATAATATTTTTGCCAAAGATGGAGCTTGGCTTGGCGATTATTCAAATCAATACATCCTTTTAATGGGAGGTGGAGCAGCAGCAATAATAGGTTTTTTAAATAAAACAACTATTAACAAAATGTTTGCTGAAGTATGGGAAAACTGGAAGAGTGTTTTTGTACCGATTTTAATTTTGGTGTTAGTTGGGGCTTTAGCTGGAACTTGGTTAATTAGTGGAATTATACCTGCTATGGTATATTATGGATTACAAGTATTGAGTCCAACGATATTTTTACCAGCTTCTGTAATAATTGCAGCCATTATATCTATAGCAACAGGAAGTTCTTGGACTACTTCGGCTACAGTTGGTATTGCATTAGTAGGAATTGGTAGCGCACTTGGAATTCCAACAGGAATGATTGCTGGGGCTGTAATTTCTGGAGCATATTTTGGAGATAAAATGTCACCTCTTTCAGACACAACAAATTTAGCGCCAGCTATGGCAGGTACAGATTTATTTACGCATATTAAATATATGACATTTACTACGGTACCAACAATTTTAATAACATTGGTCGTTTTCACCATTTTAAGCTTTTCAGTAAATACAAGTGGTAGTTCAGATGTAAGTACTTTATTAAATGCTATAAATAATGCTTTTAATATTTCTCCGTGGCTATTTGTAGTTCCTTTAGTAGTAATTGCCTTAATTCTTTTAAAAACCAAACCATTGGTAGCTTTAGGAACAGGAATTGTTTTGGCAGCAATATTTGCTGTTATTTTTCAAAGCGAAGTACTAGTGAAATTATCAGATTCTCATTTTGAATCTATTTTTAATGCAATTTTAAGTGATACACAAGTTGAGACAGATAATGAGCGATTAACAGAATTGTTTAGTTCTGGAGGAATTAAAGGAATGTTGTGGACTATTTTATTAATTGTATGTGCAATGGTCTTTGGAGGTATTATGGATGCAATTGGAGCCTTAGCCAAGATTACAAATGTACTTTTAGAAATGGCGAAATCTATATTTGGATTGTTCTTTAGTACCGTTGCGAGTTGTATTGGATTAAACATTGTTGCTTCAGATCAATACTTAGCACTTGTAATTCCAGGAAAGATGTTTAAAAAAGCGTTTGATGATAGAGGATTGGCTCCTGAAAATTTGAGTAGAACCTTAGAAGATAGTGGAACGGTAACTTCTGTTTTAATTCCATGGAATACTTGTGGAGCTTATCAAAGTGGTGTATTAGGTGTTGGAGTAGGAGAGTATTTTATATATGCAATATTTAATTGGTTAAGTCCATTTATGACATTAATCTTTGCTGCTTTCAGAATTAAAATAAGACAACTAGCTAAGAAATAAAAAGCAAATTAGTTTTCATCTAATAGCAAATGAAAAATGTTTTTTTATCTTTAGAATATTAACCTCTTAAATTTCTAATCATGAAAAAACAAATTGAAAACTTAGGAAAAAAATTAAACAGAGAAGAACTAAAAAACATTAATGGAGCATTGAGTCGCTTAGAATATTGTGAAAGAGTTTGCTCAGGTTTTGGTTCCTATCCATACAGAGCTTATTTAATGTGTGGTTGTTTAGAACTTTACTAAAATATAAAAAGCCTTATAATTCATTTATAAGGCTTTTTTATTGTTGATATTTTGTTTTTTAGATAAACCAGTTCCATACCAAACCAAAACGGATAGATAAATCTCTATATGGGTGATTTGGTGCAGAGAAATAGTTTTTAGTAGAGAAACCAGAAGTAACATTATCTACCTTAAAATAAATTCTTGTACGCCTTACTTTGGCATTAAAAAAAACATCTATTGTAGGATAGCCAATTTCAGTATCATTTTGAAGTGTAAATTCTGCTAATAATGGATTATAAGCATTTGCGCGATACTTTGTAAAGTATTTAAAAGTAGCACCAATTTGTACTTTTAAAGGTTTTCCTTTAAACCATTCATCTGTATAATATAAGGTATTACGAGTAACAAACTCAGGAACTCTAAATACATTACTACCACTAGACACGTTTTGGTACATTACAGTATTGTCTAATGCAAATTTTCGGAAAAACTTAAACTCTTTATTTACTTTCGCTTTAAGATATACAACTGATCCGCCAAATTGTTTAGGAAGATTGTCTGTGTCAAAATACACATAATCTTCAATATTAGTAAAATCGATACTTGCATTACCCCATTTAGAATTTAATGCGACTCCAATGTTTCGAGTATCTATATTGGTAAAGTTATTTTCCCAATTATAAGTATTATATACACTTTGAAAAAACTGTTGATTAAAGTTAGGTGCTTTCGAAGTAAGTAATACACTACCTTTTACTTTAAATACGCTATCTTTTTCATAAATAGCTTCACCATTAAAATGATTACCTGCTAAATAACCACTACCTGGAGTAACAGTTGCACTAGCATTTACGCTAAAGTCACCAACTCTTCCGTTCCAATCTGCGCCTAAAGAAACCGCATTACCTTTTAAACGTTGTTTGTTTACTAAAATATTACTGTTGTATATGGTGTCATATCCATAATCTACAGTTGTATAATTTGCTTTTACCCTAAATCTTCCTAAAACATATTTTGAATTAAATTCTAAATATGCCTGGTTATTTAATAGGGTATAATTGGTTGTTTCATTTACACTTCCTGCAGTTTTACTTGCATCTCCAAAAAAGCTAGTGGTTATATTTTGTTGATCAAACTTGTATGTTTTTCCTTCATAATAAAAAACTTGTCCAACTTTTAAATTACTAAAGTCTTTAACGTTGGCGCTATCTTTACTAGAGAAGAGCTTGTAGTTATGATCTACATAAACTCTTGTTCCATCAAAAACATTTTCAGCATCATTTAAGTTAACATCCAAACGCGCACGATCCGTAAAATTAGGATCATTATTTACAAAGTTTTGCAAAGAAGCTTCAGTTAATCCACCATTTTCTTGATTGGTAAAATCTTGGGTTGTAACATGTGCTTTTATATTATATTGATCTTTTGGAGTACTATAAAGCATGGTAGCTCTAAAATTACCAGTACTAGCCAACGAACGACGATATTGTCCTAAAGATCGTAAACCTCTGTAGGCAACGCTAAAATTTAAACGTTTAGATAAATTAAAAGTGAATAAAGCATCTAATACTTGTCCTTGTTCCTGACCAGTTCTATACATAATTACTGTAGTTGGTGTTGGTACTTGATAGTAATCGATGTCTCTAATGGTTAAGTAATTAAATTGCTTTGCTCTAAAACCAATATCTGGAAATTGAGTGATATTTCTGAAGTTATAACCAAGAGTATTAAAAGTTTGTCCTTGATTTTGAAAAGCTAATAACTCAAAGTTGTCTTTTCTTCTAAAATTAAACTTATACTCTTTTTTAATATTTAAAGTTGTATCTACGTATGTAGTGTCTTTTTGGTAATGAAAAACTTTATAATCGGTATATTTTGTTTTACCGTTTAAAATCACCGAAATTTCATTACCAGCTACAGAATCAATACTTCTATTTCTACCTCCAGCAAAACCTCCATCTACGGTTCTTAACTGACTTTGTATTGTAATACTTGAAAGTAAAAAAAGAAAAACTAAAAAATATTTCATAAAGACAAATGTAAAATAATAAAACGAAAATAAATGCGAATCTTATCTATGAAAACTGTTAATTTGTAGTATGCTAGCATTAAATTATAGTGGTTCTGTTTTAGAGGCAGGAACAGATGAAGCGGGGAGAGGTTGTCTTTCTGGTCCAGTAGTAGCTGCCGCAGTTATTTTACCTGAAGATTTTGAACATGAATTGTTGAATGATTCGAAGCAATTATCTGAAAAAAAGCGAATGGAATTACGTCCTTTTATCGAAGAAAATGCATTGAGTTATGCAGTATCGTTCATAGCGAATGAAGAAGTAGACGAGTTGAATGTTTTACAAGCTTCTATTACAGGAATGCATCGTGCTATTGAAGCATTAAAAGTACAACCAGAATTTATTATTGTAGACGGAAATAAATTTAAACCTTATAAAGATATTCCTCATGAAACAATTGTAAAAGGAGATGGTAAATACATGAGCATTGCAGCAGCTTCTGTATTAGCAAAAACGTATAGAGATGAATTCATGGAAAAAATCCACAAAGAATTTCCAAATTATCATTGGAAAAAAAATAAAGGATATCCTACAAAACAACACCGTGAAGCCATTCGAGAATTTGGTGCTACTAAGTATCACAGGAAATCTTTTCGATTGTTACCAGAGCAACTAGAAATAGAGTTTAAAAAGTAATAGAATAACGATTACTTTTTAAACTCTATAATGGATTTGATTCAAATTCAGAATTATCAATTGAAATAATGATTTTTCCAATCGCTCCAATCACAATCTTCAACACGAACTCTCCATCTACCTGAAACATGTCCATTTAATTGACTTAGAGAACTGTAATGCTTTGTAAATGTTTGTTGAGAGCCAGGAAAAATTAGTTCATCTTCACTAAAGCTAAAAGTTTGTCCAAAAACAGAAATTCCACCAGAACCTACTTGAAATTGCACAGTATAAGTTACCAACTCAGGTAAACCAGATAGTTGATTATCCACTGTCCAAGTTAAACTAACACCACTTCTCATTAGTGGTCCATTTACAAGGTTGCTTATTTGTACGTTATCACAAAAAAGATTGGCATTTAGTGCTTTTTTACCTTGAACTTGTTTAAATGTAGTGCTTTGGTCGTTTTCAAGAATTTCTTCAATCGCTTCAGATTCGCTACAAGAAGTAAATACTAAGCCAAACACAAATAACAAGGCTAATAATTTAATTACTTTCATTATTTTTATTTTTTTGAGTTTTATATATCAAAACTCTTTTAAAAAGGTTGTAAAAGCAATACTGTCTTCGCTAACGCAAGGATCTATTTCATGTTCGTTTTTTTATATGCTCTATTTTGATTTTGAACCTACAAAATGATCTGATTTCAATTTAAACAACACATTGAATGTAGTTAAACTTCCATAGATTCGGGTAATGTATTGTTGCAAATCTATTTTATCTTGATCGTCTAACGTTTTACTAGCATTAATTTTTTGTTCCATGACACGAATACGGTCTCTAACCATTACAATTTTGTGGAAAAACGTATCAATAGGAATTTCTTTAGCGCTTAAACTTGTGTCTGCAGGCTCTAAAATTAATTTCCCTCCTTTAAATTTATCTGCAATAGGAACTATTTCAGTAACATCGCTCCATTGCTTTAAAATTTTACGTAAAGAACTTTCTACTTCAAAAAAACTAATAGTATCTACTTCATCTTCTACAGCCTCTATAACTTCAAACTCATCATTAAGAGCTATGGTTTCTAATCCGTTTTCTTGAAAAGTAACCCAGTATAATTTGCTATCTACATTAGTAACTACTCCAAATCCATATTCTGGATGATTAATTCTGGAACCAATACCTAATAATTTCATATGTTTTAATTTATTATAATTTCATAATCCTCAACTGGAATTCCTTTGAGGGTATTTGTTTTATATCGTGTTGTAAATTCTGTGGTTGTAATATCAATTTCAAAAAGATTTGGAGCAGATGTAATGGCATCGCCGTAAATAGGATCTGTATTAAATTCTAAAGGAATAAACATTTTTCTATCATCTGAAAGTGTGATTATAAAACAACCTAAATCATTTTCTGATTTTAAAAATCTGGCATACTCAAAATACCAATTGACAGATTTTTTAGAACTCTTTTCAGCATACGTTAAATTTCCTTTAGCAGGAATATCTAATACTTTTTCGGAAAGTTTAATTACTATTTTATTATCTAAGACTTCTCCTAAAGCTATTGAAGCTTCACTAAAGCTATTATCTGTATAATTTTTGAAAATAAATTGTCTAGATTCGGAAGAAACATCTACGAATTCAGCACCATCGATACAGCTTGTAAAAAATAATGAAGTAAAAATAAATATAGCAATTGTAAAGATTTTTTTCATAAGATTCATAACATTAACATTAGAAATGCTAAAATACGTATTTTTGTGACCTAATTTTTTGAAAAATGATTAAAAGAACTCGAGCAGAAATAACGAAATGTATTATTCATAAAGTAGCAAATAAGTATAATAGTGGGAAGAATGCGTTATCGGAAAGTTTGGTACGTTTTGATGAGGAAAGTTATGAATTACTGATGCCTTTTTTATTAAAACCATTTGCTAATGTTACACAGAGTTATCGTTTTAGTCATCATGCAGATGTACGATTGAATGAAATTAATAATTATGCATCTCAAATTTTTGAAGACGAAGAAACTTTCATAGAAAATTCTAAGAATGTCGTAAATCATTTATATGAACAATCTAATTCAGCTCAAATTAAAACGGGTGATGTTTTGGTGGTGTTATTTGAAGGGTTAGAATATAAAGATGTGCTTACAGAAGCAGTTGGAATCTTTAAAATTGAAAGTAAAGTAGATTTCTTTCAAACTTATTTAGATGATGATAGTTTTGATGTAGTGGTGCAAAAAGGAATTTCAACAAAAAGATTAGATAAAGGGTGTTTAGTTTTAAATTCATCTGACACTGAGGGAACTGTTGTACTTTCTGTAGATAATAATAATTACGATGCACAATATTGGATAAAAAACTTCTTAAGTGTAAAGTTTGCAGATGATCGTAATTTGCACACGCAACATTATTTAGAATTGTGTAAAGATTTTTCTGAAGAGGTAATTAAACCAGAATTTGGAAAACACGAACAAGGAAACTTCTTAGCTAATACAGTAGATTATTTTAAAGAGCATGAAAGTGTAGATTATCACACATTCAAAGATGAAGTTTTTCATGAAGATAAACACAAAGATTTATTTGAAGATTACAAGCAACATTTTGAGAAGCTAAATGATGTGTTAATTCGAAATAATTTTGAAGTTTCTGATGTAGTGCTAAAAAAAGAAAAAGGGAAGCTTAAAACGGAAATAAAACTAGATACAAATATTCAAATAAAATTAGATATTGATGCTCCCGATGCAGCTTCTGAATATTTAGAACGTGGATACGATGAAGATAAGCGAATGAAATATTACAAGGTGTATTATAACGCTGAGAAGTAATAGTTTTGTTAAAAGTTTGAAATTTGGTGACTGAGCTTCGTCGAAGTCACAATTAAATAGATTCTATAATATTTAAAAAAGCCCAAAGATTAAATTTCTTTGGGCTTTTTGAATGTTTATCTTTTTTAAAGATAGAAAAACCTATTCTTTAGAATTTAGTAACTTTTTGACTAAAGACTTTAATTCTTCAAGCTCTTTTTCTTGCTTTTCAAGTCTCTCTTCTTGTTTTTGTAATCGATTGATTTCTTTTTGTTGTTGAATTGTATACAATGTTAACTCTTCTACTTTTTCTAGTAATTTCTTGTTCATTTCACCAAGCTTAACTCCATTTTCTTCAACTTCTTTAGCAGAAGGAATATTTTCTAAATGTCCCTTCTCTTTAATATGTTTTTCTACTTCTTGTAAGGTAGGGAGTTTATAATCATTCGTAAAAACGTAATCTGGCCATCCTATTAAATCAACTCTTACTTCTTTGGTATGAATTGTACCATTTACGGCTAATTCAGAGTCTGGTATTGCAGTTCCTATTCCTACATTCCCGGCATCGTCCATAATAATCGAGGGAGCTTTTAAATCTCCCAAGAAACTAATTACACCGATTTCTCCAAAAGAACGATTTCCATTTCTTCTTCCTCCTTTTAAATATAAACCTCTATCATTAGAGTGATTTACTCTTACTACTGCTGCGGTATTGTCATTATCATTACCTCCTTCAAAACGAGCAACCTCTACATCGCCAGAAGCAGAAGTTTTTTTAACATGCAGTACTGTAGGTATTGCAGATGATTCATTTTTATTAACTGGATTTGATGTACCAATACCAATATTTCCTGATTTGTTAATATTCATAGTAGCTCCTAGAGTACTTCCATTAGGATAAAAGAAAATACCAGAAGTTGTGTTTGAAGCTATGGTTGGAATTCCAGCACCATATTTATCTCCCCAAGAAAGGTTATGTCCATCTTTTATCACAATGCTTCCATCTACATCTAATTTATCTTTTGGCTCTGTAGTTCCAATACCAATATAACCTTTATGATTAATTCGCATACTTTCAGTTAAGGAGCTAGTATTTGTTTCTTTAGTCCAAAAAGTTAAATACCCTGTGTTTGTACCACCGGCTCTAGGCATTCCAATTCTTGCAACTTCTATGGTGCCTTGTTTAGCTGTCAATCTTCCTACATCTACGTATCCAGCATCATTTCTAAGACTTTTTAAAGAGATTGTAGCTGGAGTTGTATTAGAATTATAGATTTCCAGTTTTTCAGAGGGAGAAGAAGTACCAATTCCTATTTTACCATCTAATTTGATAACCATTCTGTCGGAGTTGTTATAGTTAGATCCGTTCCAATAGGTAGTATGAAATCTAAGCTCTCCATAATAACTGCTTCCGGCTGGGTTAGGGTTTATAGAATAAATTCCAGCACCACCATATCCAAAACTTAATCCTCCTTTATATGTAATTTGTCCTCCAGTAGCAGGGACGTATGTACCCGATGGAGTTTCGCTAATAATAAGTGTTGGTTTTTTACCATTAGGGAGAGGGCTGTTTATTTTTGTACCATTATAATTTTTAAAATCACTCCATATAGCATTAGTACCGTTTGCTTCTAACCTAGCTTTTGGGGTGGTAGTTCCAAGTCCTATATTACCATTTTTTAATGCATTAAATAAATTATTATTGGCACCATTATACCCTTCTAGAGAAAAGCGTTCGTCTCTCGCAGTGAGTTGCCAGCCAGATTTTGAGTTATTGAAAATTTGACCATTTTGAACACTTCTATTAAAACCAATTCCAATCCATTCATCACTTGCGTCAAAACTTAATCCATTATTTCCATTCATTAATTGAAGCTTGGAAGAAGGAGATATTGTACCAATACCTACTTTGCCATCAGGAGTTTCTGTTATTTGTGCATCTAGATGAAATACACCACCACTAACTAATAATATTGCTAAAAAAATCTTTTTCATACGTTTTACTTTTTTGAGTTGATTAATTGTTTTACTAAACCTTTTAGTTCTTCTATTTCTTTTTGCTGTTGAATTGTGTACAATGTTAACTCTTCTACTTTTTCTAGTAGTTTCTTGTTCATTTCACCAAGCTTAATTCCGTTCTCTTGAACTTCTTTTGCAGAAGGGATATTTTCTAAATGTCCTTTTTCTTTAATATGTTGCTCTACTTCTTTTAAAGTTGGGAGTTTATAATCATTCGTAAAAACATAGTCTGGCCATGCCGATTGTAACTTTACTGTTATTTCTTCAGAAATAATTTTACCAGCAACAGCTAGTTTGTAATTAGATGGAGTGTTTGTAGTTCCTATGCTAACTTGACCTTTAGTAGATAAGTGTAATACTTTCGTGAATTCATCTAAAGATCTTGGTGTGTTATCTGTTCCCCAATCATAACCATAAAAAGTTAGATCACTTCTTCCTCCAGAAGCCATGGACATTATCATACCAGAAGAGCTAGAAGATCCTGTCCAGATAGGTTTGAATTTACTAATATTTTGATCGTCAATTACCGAATTAAAACCTAACACTCCAGCATTGTTAATATCTTCTCTTTCGTTTAATTCAATATAGTCACCAATTTTTAACCCTCTTTTAGCACCAACTCTTCCTCCCAAATCTAGTTTACCATTTGGAGCATTAGTACCAATTCCTACAGTACCATCTGCTTTAATAATCATTTTTTCTGAATTATTAGCGTGTAGGCTTAAGTCATTATTAGATAGTGCTCCAATAATTGTTTTATTGGTATCCCATGAAAGTAAACCATGGTTTGAAGATGATCCCCAGTTTAGTACTCCATCACCTCTAAATCTAAATTTATTATTTAATTTTAAGGTAATATCAGTAGAACTTCCATCATCCGTAATGTGCATTTTTGCACTTGGAGATGTTGTTCCTATTCCAACTCTACCATCTAGTTTTATAACCATTCTATCTGAGTTGTTGTAGTTTGAACCATTCCAGTAAGTAGTGTGGAATCTAAGTTCTCCATAAAAACCACTTCCTGCTGGATTAGGGTTTATAGAATAAATTCCAGCTCCACCATAACCAAAGCTTAGTCCTCCTTTGTAAGTAATTTGTCCGCCAGTTGCAGGAATGTATGTTCCTGATGAAGTTTCGCTAATAATAAGCGTCGGTTTTTTTCCATTAGGAAGAAAACCATTGACAGTTGTACCATCATAGTTTTTAAAGTCACTCCATATAGCATTTGTACCTCTTACTTCTAATTTACCTTTAGGGGATGTAATGCCAACACCTATATTCCCGTCACTATTAATTCTTAATTTACTATTTTGATCTTCATTAGCTATTTCGCCTGCAGTAACATTACCACTTTTACCAAAGAAATCAATAATACCATTCTGTCCTAATTTGATTCCAGAGAAACCAAAAGTAGAAGTTTGACCTATTCTTCCAATTTGATTATCTGTAGCATCTAGGTATCTTGCATATACATTTTTACCTAAAATTAAACCACCATCAGATCTAGTAGAACCAATAGAGGAATATCCTTTACCTCCGCCTAGCATTATAAGTCCGTTAGTTGTACTACTACCTATTTGTATGTTTGCCTCAGGAGTTGTTGTTCCAATACCTACTTTGCCATCAGGAGTTTCTGTTATTTGTGCATTTAGATGAAATACACTACTAACGAGTAATATTGATAAAAAAATCTTTTTCATATAGAACTATTTTTTTAAGTTAATTAATTGTTTCACCAAGCTTTTTAATTCTTTAAGCTCTTTATTCTGTAGTTGTATTTGTATGTTTTGATTTTCTAGTTGTTTTTGTTGCTGAATAGTATATAAGGTTAATTCTTCTACTTTTTCTAGAAGTTTTTTATTCATTTCACCTAGCTTAACACCATTTTCTTCAACTTCTTTAGCGGAAGGAATATTTGCTAAATGTCCTTTTTCTTTAATATGTTGTTCTACTTCTTTTAATGTGGGAAGCTTATAATCATTAGCAAAAACATAGTCTGGCCATCCTATTAAATTAATTTGAACTTCTTTTGTATGAATTATTCCATTTACTGCTAATTTAGAGTCTGGGGTAGATGTTCCAATTCCAATATTTCCATTGTTTAAATCAACATTAAATAAACTACTACTTGTAATTAGATTTCCAGTTTTTTTACCTACATAAAATTTATTGTTATTAACAAAAGTTACTGCAGAAGAAGCAGATGTTGATGAATCGTGGAACTCAATGCTTGGAACGAATTCCTTAATAGTTATAGATGAGTTTCCTGTTACGTCTAATTGATTTTGAGGATTGATACCAACTTTTCGTAAGTTTGAGTGATATATGTCTAATTTTTCAGAAGGAGTAGTTGTACCAATTCCAATATTGCCTCCGTTTAAAAAAGAATTTCCATTAGATTTTAAGTGGAATTTTGCAATGTTATTGTCATAAGCTTTAAGTTCAGCACCTGTATTAGAAACCCCTCCATTAATTTCAATTCGATCTCCAGTTAAGCCATAATATCCTATTTTTAACAACCCTGCATCTCCAACTTCTGAAAAGTTTAATAAACTCCCTCCTCTATATTCATTAACTTGGAAGATGTTATCTTCATTATCACTTTTAGGTTGTATTAAAACATTACCATCATTTATATGTAGCTTTTCAGTAGGAGTTATTGTACCAATTCCAATATTAGCGCTTTGATCCATTACAAATCCGTAAGGGTTAGTACCAACATTAGTTCTTCTAGTTATATAGAAAGTACCTCCTGAATTTGATAATCCAATCTCAGCAGCCCCAGCTGTTAATGTATTATCATTTTTAAAATTAGGAGTTCTAAATTGCATATAGGCGTGTGAAACTCCAGATCCAGTGTAATGAGATGCATCTAATTCTACTCCCACATTTCTTACAGTAGGATTATTACTAATATCTAAATTATGGTTAGGAGCTGAGGTTCCTAATCCAATATTCCCATTACTCTTGATATTCATTAATCTTTCTCCATTCCATTCTCCTTTTGAAACAATCCAGTTTGAAGAATCGATATTTCCAAAGAAAAAATTAGGGCTACCGTTTAGGAATTCTGTTTGAATACCTTGTATAAACCCACCAGTATCAGTATCTCTTCTAAGTTTAAGAATAGGAGAGTAAGATTGGACTAATACTTTCCCATTCACATGGAGTTTTTCTAGAGGAGTAGTTTGACTAATACCGACATTTCCATTAAACTCTGTAATTTGTGTTTGTGCATTAATGGAAGTTGTTACTATAATGCTAATAGTAAAGAGAATCTTTTTCATAGATTAGTTATGTCTGGAGTTAATTAATTGTTTTACTAAGCTTTTTAACTTTTCTATTTCTTTGTTTTGATTCTCTAGTTGTTTTTGTTGCTGAATAGTGTATAAGGTCAATTCTTCTACTTTTTCTAGAAGTTTTTTGTTCATTTCACCTAGCTTCACACCATTTTCTTCAACTTCTTTAGCAGAAGGAATATTTTCTAAATGTCCTTTCTCTTTTATATGTTGTTCTACTTCTTTTAAAGTTGGGAGGTTGTAATCGTCAGTAAAAACATAATCAGGCCATGTCGATTGTAGTTTGATTGTTATTTCTTCAGAAATAATTTTACCAGCAACAGCTAGTTTATAATCAGAAGGGGTATCGATTGTTCCTATACTAATTGCAGATCCACTAGCTTTAAGAACGACTCCATTATTATTTCTTAATTCGAGTAATGAGTGTCCATATGATGCTCCTGAATCTACTACTAATCTTGCCGTTTCTTGTCCTAAACCACTACCTCCAGAGACTTTTAATGTACCATTATGTACATCTAGAGAAGTACCAGGAGTTGATGTACCAATCCCTACTTTACCATTGTTGTCTATAAAGAATCTAGACTTGATACTTAGTTGATCATTAACGGCAGTTTGAACAGCGGTAGGAGTATTTAAAAACTCTAGAGTACCTTTTCCAATTCTTAAAGCTCCTCTATGTGAAGAGAAATTATCAAATGTAGAAACTAATTGTCCTGAAGACCCTTGAGAGCTCATACCAGCTACACCATAGCCTAATATTAATGCGCCGCTACTATAATTTGAACTTAAAGTTGCAAGGTAGTCATCTCCAGAGTATTGTTGAGCTAAAAATACTCCGCCATATGTAGAAGAATTACCTAATTCAGCAATTCCTTCGACATCTAATTTCTGTGAAGGAGTAGAGGTTCCTATTCCTACATTACCATCATTACCTTTGTCAACATATAATTTGTTGCCTCCAATACTAAATCTTCCAAAACGAGTACTTGTTACTACATCACCAGCCCCAGGAGCTAAATTTCCTTCAAGAATATTACCTCCTGTCCATACAGATTGATCTAAGTATACAGTAAGATTTGGAACATCTCTAGTAAAGTTTATTTCAAGATAAGCATGTGTACCATCATAGGTAATTCTAGCTTCTGACCAGTAAAGTATATCACTAAGTGTTTCAGTGTGTATGCCACCATAATTAGAATATCCTTTAAACCAAGATATTTTAGAAACAGTTGGAGCGTTAGCGCCACCAGTTGTAGCTATTGTTATTTCATTATAACCTCTACCTACACTACCTGTTAGTCTTGCTAGTCTTTTCCAACCAGATGAATCTACAGTTACAGCTTTTTTGACAAAATTTTGGGCATAGAAGTTTAAAGAAGATAGCAGTATGATAACTGCTAGTAGCATCTTTTTCATATTTTTAAATTTACAATTAATTACTTAATTGCAAAAGTATAAAATCCAGCTATTTAATCAAATAAAAGCTATAGTTTCTTTACATATTTGGTAATAATAACAATGTTTTGTCCATCAACTTTTCCTTCTATATATTCTGCGTTTTCTGGATCTAAAGAAATGCGTCTTACTGCAGTTCCCTGTTTACAAACCATGCTAGATCCTTTGACTTTTAAATCTTTAATTAACACTACAGAATCACCAGCTTGCAAAATAGCGCCATTACTATCTCTGTGAATTACTTTCTCGCTTTCATCTAAATGTTCTCCAGTAGCTTCAGCAAAACGAAGTTCATCAGCCTCTAAGTACATCATATCTAGTAAGTCTTGAGGCCACCCTTCTTTTTTTAGTCGGTGTAACATACGCCAAGCAACTACTTTTACAGGACTGAATTCACTCCACATACTATCGTTTAAACATCTCCAATGGTTTGGATCTGTAGTTTCTGGATTTTCAATTTGTTGCAAGCACGTTTCGCAAACTAACAAATTTCCGTCTACGCCTCCTGTAGAAATAGGAGGTGCCTCATAAATTGTTAAGTTGTTTTTTGCAGCACACAATTCACATTGATTTCCGCTTCTATCCTGTAATTCTTGTAGTAAACTCATAGTGTAATTTCTTGCCGCGAAAGTACATTTTTATTTCGAATTGTTGCTTTTAACATGAAGTATCAGCAATAATTTTCCACTCACCATTAATTTTTTTGAAAATGATCATAAAAACACCATTTGCATTACCAATTTTTCTAGTCAAATGATATTCTCCCATAACATAATAGCTATTATTTTCTATTTGAGTGATGCTATTAATTTTAAAGTTTAATGTTCCTGAATGGTCTTTCGTAGGGTATCCTTTTTTGTAATTATCTAAGGTTTTTTTCCATCCATAAGTAATACCATTACTTCCATAAAACTTAAGTGAATCCGATTTCCAATAACCTTGCATAAAGCCTTCTAAATCATGTTTAGACCAAGCTGCTTCTTGCTGTTTCATTACAGCAATAATTTCTTGCTTGTCTTTAGATTGTGCTATAATTTCAGAATTGAAAGAAATGATAAGAATAAATAAGGTAAAAAGTTTTTTCATGGTCTATAATTTATAATGAGCTTCATTTTATGATCTTGATTGTTGTAATATACTTTATAAAAAAGATTATTATTGTATAAAAATAGCAATATATGTTTTTAGAAAGCGAACGTTTGGTAATAAGAGGTGCAAAAGTGAGCGATGCTCCTTTTTATTTTAAAATGTTTAACGATCCGGATTGGATTGAATATGTTCATGATAAAGGATTACGATCTGTAGCCGAAACTGAAGTGTATTTAGAAGATATTTTAAAGAAGAATGAGAAATTAAATGGATTAGGTTTTTTTACTGTAATTGTAAAAGAAACTGAAGAGCCTATAGGGATGTCTTCTGCGTTACAAAGAGAAACAATGGAGTATATAGATGTAGGGTATGGTTTTTTGCCTAAGGGAAGAGGAAAAGGATATGCGAAGGAAGCAACAGAATTGATAATGGAGTATGTGCGAAATACATTTCAACAAGAAAAAGTATGTGCTTTTACGATGCCTAAAAACCAAAGTTCTAGAAAATTACTAGAACGATTAGGGTTTGAATATGTTGGCGTAAAAGAAGTTTTTAAAGGAGAAGAAGATTGCGTATATGAATTTACATTTTAATTAATATACAAATCAATTAAACCTTCAGGAGTTTCAACTTCAATAGTTTTATTTTCTCGATCTACTTTTTGAATAAAATCATCTATCATAGGAATGAAAATCTCCGTTCCTTCTCTGTCAATTTCAAAAAGTGGTTGTGCAGCGGAATCATTAATATTAGTAAGAGTTCCTACTTTTCCGAAAGTATTATCTACAATAGTGAAACCAATAACTTCATGGTAATAAAATTTATTCCCTGTAAGTTTTGGAAGTAATGAAATAGGTAAATAGATTCCAGATCGAAGAATTGCTTCAGCATCTGGTTCTGTGTCTACACCCTCAAATTTAACTCTTAGCATGGTTCCTCTACTTAAAGAGGATTTTTCAATAAAAAAAGGAACCAGATTATTGCCGAGTTCGACAAATACTGATTCCAAATTTTTGTAAAGTTCAGGTTCGTCGGTATCTAATTTGATAACGACTTCACCCTTAAAACTGTGTTTTTTAACGATTTTGCCAAGGTAAAAACAATCCTTTTGTTGCATCTATCGTCTCTTTTTTACTCTTCGCTATCTCCACCTTCTTCAGTAGTAGCATCTTCGCTATCTACTACAGGAGCTTTTGCAGCAATACGAGCTTCGTTAACAGCTTTTTCAGCTTCTAAAGCTTTAGCTTTTGCATCTTCTTGAGCTTTCGCTAAACCATCTACTTTACCAGCAACTTTAGCAGCTTTTTCTTCTAACCAAGCGTTAAACTTAGCTTCAGCTTGCTCTTCTGTTAAAGCACCTTTTCTAACACCTCCAGCTAAGTGGTTCTTTAATAAAGCACCTTTGTAAGATAAAAGAGCCTTAGCAGTGTCAGTTGGTTGAGCACCATTTTGTAACCACTTTACAGCAGCATCAACATCTAAGTTAATAGTTGCAGGGTTAGTGTTTGGGTTGTAAGTTCCAATCTTTTCTAAGAAACGACCGTCTCTTTTTGCTCTAGAATCAGCAGCAACCACCCAATAAAATGGTTTTCCTTTTTTACCGTGTCTTTGTAAACGAATTTTTACAGGCATACTTGTTAATTTTTAAGGTTCACGACCTTGATTATTAATCTATTAATTTGTAAATATTGAATTAGCTTCAATATTTGAGAGCGCAAATTTAAAAAATCTTTTTGAGATAAATAATATATGTGATAGATATTTAAAAGAAAAACACCTGAATGACAGGTGTTTTTCAAAAAAAATTAAATGTTGTTCTATATTAAATAACTCTAACACTTACAGCGTTTAATCCTTTCTTTCCTTCTTTTAGTTCAAACTCAACAGTATCTCCTTGTCTGATATCATCAATTAAACCAGAGATATGAACAAAATACTCTGTTCCTGAGCCTGACTCAGTAATAAATCCAAACCCTTTAGATTCATTAAAGAACTTTACCGTTCCTTCTTTCATTATAAAAATGTATTAAATATTAAAGCCGCAATTTAAGGTTTAATTCTCAGTAAATGAGTCTTTTTTGAGTTTATTTGTTAAAAAATGTTAAGTGTTTTACAGTAAGCGCTTTTGGTTGCTTAAGAAGGTGTCTCCTTGTAGTTTAATTAATTCTTGAGCTAACTTTTGTTTATAATTATATAGCTCTTCTTCTGTTTTTAAGTCTTCATACACTCTAGAATTCAAATCAATATCAGTTTCGGCTACTTTTTCTCTCTGGTCTACCTGTTGTTTAATCCAAACTGTTACTTCAGATTCATGATTTTCCATACGATAATCATATTCACCTTTTGCGCTAATTAATTTGGTGAAAATTGGAGCAGTTTCAATAGCAAGAAATAATAAGAAAATGAAAAATGATGGCAACCAAGGAAGTTTATTTAAAGCATTTATTCTAGCCATTAATCCGTCAAAGTTGCTAATGATAGGTTGTGTGGTAACTTCTGCTTGCTTTTGTTGTTCAATTAGATTTGCTATAGCAGCTTCTTTATTCGCTATTTTTTCTGAATTTATTTCTCTCAATTTAGTTAATGCGGCTAATGAAGCATCGTGCTTTTCTCTCTTCTCTTTGTACACAGGGCCTTTACCTATTCGTTTTGTACCTTTTCTTCCTTCAGCCTCTGCAATATAAGTTTCATATAAGGTATTAGTTTCTTTTTCTTTATCTGCTATTTCTGTTTTTAATCCATCTATTTCCTCTTGTATTTTCGCTATTTCTGGAGTGAATTGTTGTGCGATTTGATTTTTATTATCTAGAGTCATCTGATTTTTTTCAGTAAGCAATACTTGATTGATCTCCTTTTCAAAAATCTTTAATTCCAAAGGTTTTGAGATAACAACAGCAATTATAAAAGCTAGAATAAGTCTAGGAATTACTTGAAGAAATTCTAAACTCTTTTTTTCTCTTTTTTTTATAGTTGAAACAATAAATCGATCTAAATTAAAAATGAGTAATCCCCATATAATACCAAAAAATATAGATGTAAATATATTGTCAAAAATAGTATAGAGCGCATAACTAGAAGCAATAGCAGCCATTAGTGCAGTGAAAAAAACGGTGGCACCTATACCAGCATATTTATTTTGTTCAGCATTAGAGCATTTGTTAATTATTTGTAAGTCAGCTCCTGAATATAAAAGGAAAAATCGTTTAAGCATACTATGTTAAACGATTTTTAATATGAAATGTTACAAGTTTACGACCTTTAAAAGGTGAAAAAAGTGTTAATTATTCGGATTTATATGAATCGGATTGAAAATTCGACCATGAATTCGATCAATGCTACCAATAATTAAGGTGTTGTTGTCTAATAAACGTTCTGGTCTAATTCTAAAACCGTTTTCTAGATTAGTATTGAATGTTGACTTTTTAATTACCTTATTTTGATTATTGATAATTTCTGTAGT
This sequence comes from Tenacibaculum amylolyticum, assembly GCF_964511145.1. Lineage (NCBI taxonomy): Bacteria > Pseudomonadati > Bacteroidota > Flavobacteriia > Flavobacteriales > Flavobacteriaceae > Tenacibaculum > Tenacibaculum amylolyticum. The sequence continues at coordinate 91,309 of NZ_CAZEFZ010000066.1, read as the reverse complement.
GATTTTTGCACGAGAGTTTCCACCACTGGAAATGATATCAACACCTTCTAATTCAGGTTTTAAACTAAACTTTAAATCTTTTCTAGTAGCAGTAGGAATATTCTCGATTTTAACTTTTAATGTATCCTCTGAATGTCCAAGTTTTTGACTGTAACTAATGTCGTATAATTTGTTTTTTTGATTTAGAACAGCAATCGAATTATCTGTTTTTCCTAATTTCTCAATATGATATGTTTCAAGTTCATTTTTGCTAATGTTACTCTGCACAACAATATCTTGGTTCAGATTTACCACTCCATACTGTAGCTTTCCAGATTTTGTTCCTTTTAAAGAATGTTTATAATTGTTGTTAAGAGCTTGCCCTTTTTGTAAGAACATATTGAATGGATTTTTAGAATCAAAACCAGGATAGGGAACAAACATTTTATTTCGTTGAGAAGCACTGTCAGTAGATTTTAGTTTTCTACCATCTAAATTATTTCCATTTAGATCTGTAATAGCATTTGTTTCTGCTGTATCTCCAAAAATGATAACAGTTCCTAATAGTAGTAATGCGTAAATTTCCCAGTTAGGAGTTCTTGGCGCTGAGTTTAGAACTCGCCACGGCATATAATGAAATCTACCACCAGACCATGCACCACCGCGATATCTAGAAGAACCTTGGTAATCATAAGTGTTAGAATTTGGATTTACTTTTATTATAGTTTCTTTTGAAGTTACGTTTGGATCGAAACATCTAATTTCCCAAGGAGTTTTACTTCTGTCCCATTTCCAAGGCATAATGCAATGCGGTTTTTGAGTAAACCAATAATCTTGAGAAATACATATTACAGGCCAATCTCCATTTCTATAGGCGCGTTCAGATTCTAAAAAGACATCTTTTGGGTCGTGCGTGTTTCCTGATAAAAATTGTCCTACAAACCACCACATAGGTGCTGCTCCTAATTGGTATAAATGTTTGGTGTTTATTTCTCGTTGAATTTGATTTTTTGTAAATCGATTCAATGGTTTTCCAAATCTACTTAGACACTTGTTAGCATAAATTCCTTCTAAACTCATACCAAAACAATTTCCTCCTTTTGGAGCATCTTTAGCTATTACCTCATAATACAGCGAGCGCAAACTTAAATGGTCAAAAATATTTGTACCTTCAGTAACATCTCTAAAAGCATCTGCATAAACACTCCAAGGAACAGAATGTGTATTTCCCCAGTTTCGAACACCCCAGAAGCGATAATCTCTATCAGACATACTTCCTTGTTTTATTTTAGGTCGCATACTCCAATCTAATTTCATTCCTCTAGACCCAGCTGAGCGATTGTATATACCTCCATTGTCTCTTAATCCCCAAGCATTTCTGATAGTAAGTTCTTTGGTATATTTTCCTAAATGATCATCGCCTCCAGAGAATGGTCTTCCAGAATCACTATCCCAAGCTTCGAAAGCTAATTTTACTTTATAATTTACATGGTTTGGAATAAAAGGTTTGCGAATGGTATATTTTAGATTTGCTTCTGTGGTATTTGAGTAGGTTCCATTATTAGGAAGTTTTTTATTGTGCATTCTATGTCCATTTTCAAAGACTTCAATTCTAGCATAAATATCACTATCGTCTTTAAAAATAAAGTCATCATCTGCATCTCTTACTTTGATTCGATCTAAAAATAATTCAAAAGGATAGCACACATATGTACGACTCCAACTTTTAAACCAAGTAATAGTTCCGTTTTGAAAAGTGTTATATCGTGCGCCGCCTTCTCCAGGAATATCCATTTCTCCAGATGTAGGAAATCCTAATTGACCAATTGGTCCACCAACGCTATCATATTTTCTAGCAATATCTCCATATACTTCAAAAGCTCCTGTTCTGTTACTCCAATAAATAGAACAACGTTCAAAATCGCTTCTTTTTCCAACAACTCTAGTTCCCTTTTTAACATCTAATTCATCGCTGGTTGGAAATCCTTTCTTAGTATGTCCGCCTAGTCTTAAGTATCTATTTAATATAGCTCCGTGGACTTCTTTTGCATGACTACTGCCATTTCGGTAATACATTCTTCCACGTTTAAATAATTGCATTTTTCCGCCAGAGATAGTACTTGCATCTCTAATTGGTAAACCAATAGCATGTGCGCCTTCACCAATATTTTCATAGTCAATAAATAATTGACCTAACACAGTTTTTGCTCCTGTAGTTCCAGACCAATATATTCCGCCACCTCTAAACAAGCTTTTTTTACTTCCTCTTGCATTCCCGTTAATTTCATCGGATTGTAATTGTCCTAATGAAAATTGTACTCTGCTCGATAAACTTTTGTATTTTGAATAAATAGCACCATGCATTTCAAAAGCTCCTAATACAGAATACATAATAGCACCAAATTGATAATGTTGGATAGCATATGTTGATTTTCTAATAAGATCTTGTGTTCGTTTTCCAAAATTCAGATTCGGTTTTATAATGTTATATTTTCTAGAAATATGCCATTGATTATTAGCACGTGAATGATCTAATTTACTTTCTATGGCGGTAGGTATTCCTTTATGAAGCTCAAACTGTGCCATTTCACCTTTAAAAGGAAAACGTCTTCCATCTACCCAAGTTCCAAGATAAATTTTAGCTCCACGACCAATTAATAATTCTCCTTTAGGGAAAGCACAAACATCTATCAATCTATTATTGATAAATAAAGCAAGCGTATTGAAATCGTATGCGAATTCTAATTTATACCAAGTGTTTGGTGTGAGTTGTTTAGAAAAAAGACAAGAAGTGCTACTCCAGCCATTCTTTTTATTATGAACATTTACATCTAGTTGAATTTTATTTGCAGCTGTTCCTTTATTTAAAAAAGCGGCTATAGGTAAACTATTAGATTCTACTAAGTTTTGCCTGCTTTCTACTTTCGTAGGAGTTTTAAAAATTAACTTTCCATAGAATTTCTTAGCGTCGATCTCTGTTTTCTGTAATGCTGAAGAAATAGAAGTTGTTCCGTTGAAAATTATAGATTTTGTTAGTCTACTTACATTAGAAGGTATTGAAGCAGTATTGTTAATAGTACAATTTTTAAGGGTGGCAGGTTTGCTGCCATCTTTGTTGGCTACACTCAAAGTGTTTAAAGTGTAGTTGATAATTTGTGAACTCATAATATCTAGTTTTTAGTTGGTTAATTCCAGTTTTGGACTATGAATGGTTGCTGTATGAGGTATACAGATTTCACAAATTTATAGGTGTAATATGTTGATTTTTAAAGGTTAAAGGATGTAATGTTAATGGTTTTTCTCTATTTTTTTCATAGTTTAAAACCTTGTCTATCAGAAGGAAAAACCTGTTTTAATGTATCATGTAGTTTTAAGAAATAAAAAAAGCCTCAATGAAGAGGCTTTTATTTTTATTTACATACAGTAATGCTTTTTTCTAGTAGCTTTTTGGAGTAAAAACTTTATTTACAACTAGATTATTGTTTAAGTAATCTACTTTGTTAGGAATTAGTTCTTTAGGCAAAGAAAGTGCTAGTTTATTAGAAAGCTTACCGATTTTTCTATAGTTACTTTTCTTTTTTGTTTTAAAATTGTACCCTGTCTTTTTAGCTTTTGACGCTTTTCGTGTTTTTGGAGCTTTTGGTGGAGCAGGAGCAGGAGGCGGAGGTGGTGGAAGTTGATCTTTCTCTTCAGGAGTTAAATCAGCATATTTTTTAACCACTTTTTTTCCTTCTTTATCCGTCAGAACCATATATAATTCTCCTTTTTTATCCTTAATTACTTTAACGTCTTTATATTTTTTAAAAGCTTTTGGTGGAGTGGGAGCAGGAGGCGGAGGTGGTGGAAGTTGATCTTTCTCTTCAGGAGTTAAATCAGCGTATTTTTTAACCACTTTTTTCCCTTCTTTATCTGTGAGAACCATATATAATTCTCCTTTTTTATCCTTGATAACTTTAACGTCTTTATACTTTTTTAAAGTTTTTTTGGGTGGAGGTGGAGGAGGAATATTTGATTCATCTCCTTTTTTTACCACAGGAAACTTCTTTTCAGGGTTGATGATTTTTCCAGTTTTATCTACTTCTTGTCCCCATCGGTTATAGTAAGTTGTTCCTTTTTTATTAGTAACATAATATAAATCTTGATTATTTACTTTAACCATTCCTTTTTTTGGTTTGTCTTGTACTTCAATTTTTACTGGACGAGCCTTTTTTTCTTTCAAGTACTTGTTAACCTTTCTTGCCCACTTACGGAAAGCTTGTCGGTGTTTATCTTTTTCTTCTTCCGAAGCATCAGGTTCTATTGTTGGTGGAATAAATATTTTATCTTCTTCCGTTAGCTCATTAGGTAACTTATAATAAAAATCGTTTATTCTTTTAATTTTTATGTATGGTGAATAAGGACGAGCAGCGCGCTTAGTTTTGTTTCTATCTTTAATTGGAAGCGCGTAATACAATAGTCCCAAATCAGAACATAATTTATCTAACTCATTTTTGCGCTCTGGACTACTATAGATATAGTTAGGCTTTCTTTTTCTAATCTGATCATATTCAGATTTTTGTTGGTTGTAAAAGATTAAATCGTCGCTATAACTTTCCTGTAAACTTATAGTTTTTTGGATTTTTGGAATTGAAAGTTCAAGTTTATCAATATTGTTTATTGCTTCATTTGTACCCTTTAGTTTTGTATCAATGCCCTTTTTTAAGTTTGTTCCATAAGCAATCATCCCATTTTGATTGATATATCGCTTTTTGTTTTCAAGTAAAGGAAATTCTAAAGTTTCCCATGCTGTGTTTTTTAAACTTTTAAAACGAACATCTTTTTCTGTAACCTTAATCGTAAAAGCGTATTCTCCTTTTGAGATATTACCATTATTTGTGAAACCCCAATCTGTAATTGTAAATTCCTTATTTAATGGAATTTTTAATTTTGCCCATCGTTCACAGTTGTAACATTTTAAAATAGCATCATTATCAGTTCTTTCAATTGAAGCTAAGAACTTTTCTTTACTAGAAGTTTTAGCTTTTGTAGCAATTGGTTCTTCGCTAGGAATACTCTGTTTAGAATTAGTTCTAGTTTTCTCCTTCTTAATAATCTCTTTAAGATTTTTTAAAGTTTTTAAACCGTTTACTGTGATAAGATTATAATGATATTGTTGATCTAGCTTTGCTAGTTTATGGATCTTATCATATGAATAACTTACAAAATCAGAGCTTCTATATTTAGAGAGGTCAGAATTATTAATCAGATTACCATTAATTCTTACAATGTAATTCTGTGCGTTTTTTAGTGTATTTAATTCGCTTTGAGTTATGTTTTCCTTTTGATTTTTTGGAAATAGTAACCATTTTTTACGTAATGTTTCTGATAATTCGTAATACTTCTTTGCAACTTGTTTTCCATTCTTATCTTTAACCCAAAATGTCTGTTTGGTGTAATGATGTTCAGGAGTGCTTGTTTCATCTACACTTTCTCCTTCTCTAATTTCTAAATAAGAATCATGATCATCGTTTCTTTGCTCGTTAATAGTTTCAATTTCCTGAAATCTTTCAACACGTTCAGCAAAAACGTAAATACTTCCAGTTAGCAGTGGAATTACTGCAATTTTTTTCAGCCAATTATTGACCTTTGATGTTCGTGTGCTCATCATAACTAATCGTTTTTTTGTTAATGAATAATTCAAATTACTGGCCAGGTAATAATCGTTGTTCCAAGCAGTTCTGTTTAATAATAAATGTTGATACTCGGAAATATTTTTATGAAGGTGAATCACCTTGTTGTCTGCAATAAATTCGTGGTTGAGTTGAATGAATTTTTTAAGTATATAGAATAGAGGATTGAACCAAAAAATTATTTTTAAGAACTCTATAAAAAGTACATCTAATGTGTGTTTTTGAGTAGCATGAGTCAACTCGTGAGTCAATAATTCTTTTTCAATATTTTTAGATTTATAATCTTCTTTATTAATAAAAATATAGTTCCAAAATGTATGTGGATTAATTTCATCATCTACTAAAACTAAAATAGCTTTATCAATTTTAGTATTGGTATTCTTTCGAACTTTTGTGAATATTTTGAGTAGGTTTATACCAAATCGTATAAATAATATAAAAGAAATTATACTAGAAAGAATTAAGAAGACAGTTAGATAATTTATAGGATGCTCTTGGACTATAGTTTCTGTATAAACAATAGGTTCATCCATAATAACAGGTTCTACAATTGTTTCAATTGGTATATATACTGAAATACTGTATAGCGGAGCCAAAAATGAAAATAGCACACTACCCAAAAGATAGAAACGATTGAATTGATGCATCTTTTCTCGTTCCAGTATAAACTGATAAAACAGCATTAAAGCCGTTAAACAAATAGATGATTTAATTAAATAACTAATCATTTTTTCTGCTCTTTTATTTGATTGTCTATAATCTTGCGTAGTTCTTCTAATTCGGTAACAGATAGATCTGTTTCTTTAGTGAAGAACGAAGCAAACTGACTAGCAGAGTCGTTAAAGAAGTTTTTTATTAAGCCGTTTACATGCTTAGAAAAATAATCTGACTTTTTAACTAAAGGATAATATTCGCGTGATTTACCATATAGTTTGTAATTCACAAAACCTTTATCGGTCATTCTTTTTAATAAAGTTGCTACCGTTGTTGTTGCTGGTTTTGGTTCAGGAAATTCAGCTAGTATGTCTTTCATAAAAGCTTTCTTTAATTTCCATAATAATTGCATTACTTGTTCTTCAGTTTTACTCAATTGCATTTCTACAAAATTAGAATTTACTCTACAAATGTAGAGATAATATTTTAATTCTACAAATGTAGAGTTGTTTTTTGGTTTGTGATATTAAAAAAAGTGCAGTTGATAATAAGTTAACTGCACTTTGAATATCTTGTATATAGTTTTATGGAGATTATTTCTTTTTTAATTCAATGAATGTATCTTGTAATTCAATAATTTTTTTAAAAAATTCCTTTAAATAGTGGTATTCTACGTTCGTGTAAATCGCTTTTTTAAAGTTGAATTTCATGTAAATTTTAATTTCTTTATCTGTTTTATTAACTCTAAACATCAATCTAGCGCTTTTTTCAGGTAACGATAAAGTTGCGTTTTCTGGAGTTTTAGAAACAATGTATCCGTCAGGTATTTTTAATGTTATGAAATAAGAATTTGCCCATGCATATCCAAAGTCAACGGGATAGTTTCTTTCTTTAAGTTTAAAAGGATTTTTATCGTATTTATCAAAAACAAAAGGATTGATTTTTATAATATCTCCTTCCATATTAAAGTCAGGAACCTCTACTTGATATGAAGTTTTTAATGCCTCACTAGTATTTGAAATAACTTCAAAATGACTAACTTCTAGATCAGGATGATTTGATTCGAAGCTTTCTAGATATTCTTCTGTAGATTTAGTTTCTAATTTTCTTCTTGTGCGTAAAGAAGGGTATCCTTTTTTAGCACTAATAATATTTCCTGAAAGAATACCATCTTCATTAAAAGCTAACGTAATATTGTTTCTTTCTGAACTATAAAATTTAGGCTTTAATAGTTCCCAATAACTTCCTTTTTTAAAATCAATTACTCTGGCTTTACCATTTAAACACTTGAACGGAATTTCTCCAAAAAAGAGTTGTTTGTCAGTAGCATCAAGGAAATATGTTTCTCCATCAAGAATTACTTTAACGAGCACATAATTGAAAGCAGAAACAGATGGGTGTAATTTGGTGATTTGTCCATTATTTCTTGTAGATAGTGTAACCAAATAACTCTCTATTCCAGCAGCTTGCATTGCGTTATATAATACTAAATTGATGCCATCTACAGCTCCTGAATTATTTTCATAAACTTGCTTAACTCTAATTTTTTCTCGAGACCAATATTTATGGTTCCACGAAAGCTTATTTTGAATATGTTTATAAATTTCTTTAGCTTTTTCTAACTGTGGTGTTATCGATAAAATTTCCTGAGGAAGTTTTTTCTTGAAATAGCTTTTTTTTGAAGTTTGCTGATCAAAGAAATTGTTTTTAAGTGTTTTGTCGGCGTCTTTCCATGTTTTTGTGTATTTGGTAGTTACTCCGTTTGTATTTGTGAATGATACTAGTTCAAAGATTATTTTGGATTTGAAATTTTCTTCAGATAACATAAAATCTTCACTTTTAAATGCTGGAATATGATCCATACCATAAGAAACTACAGCACAATCTCCTTCTCCAATTCCACCAATATATAAACAACCTCTCTTTTTATAAGATTCATTTCGATCTAGTTTTCTATTCGATCTTAATACAATATTGTATCTCCAATTTCCAGGTATAGAAGCCGTATAATCGCTTTTTATTTTAGGAATATTTGTTTGAAATTTCCAATCATCTAATGAAGTGTATGGAGAAATTACACTGTAACGATATTCAATTACGGAGCCATCTTTAATATTAGGCAGTGTAAATGATACTTCTTTCCAGTTTTCTGAAATTGATTTAGTAAACACTTGGCTATCTAAAAGAAAAACTTTTGTTTCATTATTGTTTTCTATGTTATAAGTAACAGCCTTAATATATTTTACTCGTTCTTTCTTGTATAAAGGAATTTTAATAGTGGCTTGATCGTATCCATTATTGTTGAAAATCTTTACACGTTTGTATATATCAGTTCTAAAATCATAGTCATTTTTTTTGTCAACAAATGTGTATCCTATTTCTTCTAACACAACAGCATTGGCCGTCGAATCTTTTGAGTAAACGGCCATTTTTAATTCTTCTTGAGTTGTTTGCCCAAGCTTTGGAGTTTTACCGTTTTTTTGAGCAAAAACTTTTGTAATGGTGAAAGTGATTACTACAATAAAAAGTAGTTTTTTCATTGAAATTATCCTTTAATTAAAACTATGTTTTCATTTTGTTTAGCTACCACTTTCGCATAAAAGTCTTTTAAACTAGCATAATATTTAGGTGTAATAATAGCAGCGTTAATTTGCATTACTGCATTTACTTTTATAATGTTACCTGTATTTGTTACTTTACATTTAAAGAAACCAAGATTGTCTGGAAGCCCAATAGCCAATTGTTCAGGAATGCTTTCAACAGTGTAACCTTCTGGAATTTCAATAGAAACATTATTTGTTTCTTTCCAAGCCGAACCAAAGTCAACCGGGAACTTTCTATCATTAGATTTGAATGGGTTTGTTTCTTTTGTTAAAAATAAAAGAGGATTGAAAAGAAGTTTGTTATTAATTCCTTCTACTAAATCTTCACTACTAAATTTCAGCATTTGACTAACAGCCTTATTTAATTTCTTTTTATTGTTAAATCTGAAGTTTTCAATTTCAATATTATATTTTTCTTCAAGTTTAGAAATTAAGGCATCTTCTTCTAAATGATTATATCTTTTTCTAGTTAATAAAGCATTTAACATGCTTTCATTTTTTCTTAAAAGTCCTGTAATATTTCCTTCAGTATCTATTTTTGCTTTAAGAGTGTTTGTTTCTGAAGCATGTTTTGGCGGGCTTAAATTTACCCATTCAGAATATCCTTCTTTCGTAACTTTTCTACCATTCCAATTTAATGCCCTTACAGGTAAAACATTTGGCGTAGCATAAGGTTCTGTAGCATCTAAAAGCATTGTTCCTCCATTATTAGGAAACTCTACATAAGTAACAACGTAATTAAAACCATCTAAAGTAGGATATAATGGGATACCATGATTTCTAGTACTTACTAATACTGGATTAGCTCCTAAACCAGCTGCTCTTAACATAGCTGTTAATATTAAATTTATTTCAGCTGCGTTTCCACTACCATTTTTATAAGCGCTTTTAACTCCTTCATCTACATATTTACCATAATAATTATTCCATTTTACTTTGTTTTTTACATGTTCAAAAATGGCAATAGCTTTTTGCACATCTCCCTCTGTTGCACTAAGAATAGCAGCTAAATCATCTTTAAAATAATTATTCTTTTCAAGTTCTCTACCAAAACCTTTCGATTGATAGATTTGTTTACTTACATTTTCCCAAGTATTTGTATATGGTTTTGGAGATGAGTTTGGAAATTGAATCATGGCTAATTCATATTTTAATCCTCCATAATAATTTTTCACATTTGAAATAAAAGGTTCATTGTCTTTTAATGCAGGAATGTTTGTAGCTATAAATTCATCTATATTATATCGTAAATCTTCTCTAGCATTTTGAACCGTTGAACGAACTGTAACTGCTCCATGATGCCTAACTCTTTGAGTAAAAGAAATGCTTCCGTTTTTAGTAGATGATTTGACAGGAACATTATAATACCCTTTTGTCATTTTATTAAAAATAAACCATTCAGGAATTTCAATTTTTGTGTAAAGCTTCTTTATTGGTATGCCTGTTTGGAAGGTTAAATCATCTATAATAGTTCTATAAGGTGATATTAATTTATATTGTAAATCGATAACCGCACCTTCTTTAACATCTGGCATTGATATTTTCTTAGCGCTACGGTATTTATTTACTTGCTCATCAAAAATACTTTTACTAGTTAGTTTGGTTTTAGAAACTTCACCGTTATCATCTAGATTAAAAGTATACCCTTTTATACTGCTAATTTTTTCTTTATCACCAGATTCAGGATCATAATATACCAAGTTAAAATTAGCATGATCGAATCCTTCTTTATTGTATATTTTAATACGGAAAAAGAATTCTGAAATTACTTGAAACCCAACTCCCTTTCTATAAACATAATTGGTTTTACGTTTTCTATAAAGATATGCTGCATTAGCACTTGAGTCTGTAGGGTAAAATTTTTCTTCTAAGTCTTGTTTTGAGATTTTACCAAACTTAATTTCTTGGGAAATTCCTTGTAACGTAAGTAACAATGTACATACGAGAATAATTTTTTTCATAGTTTTTAATTAAAAAGTTATAGTTATTGTTGTTTTTGTAGGGCGATTCTTAAATTTTCGCGTTTTGCAATATTTTTTCTGAATTTTCTGTAAGCTTTATAATCTTCTTTAGGAAATAAACCGTCTTTAATAAGTAAAGATCTATGGTAGGCAATCGTATGATCATCTATTTTTTTAATTTCCATAGTATAAGTGCCAAACTTATTGTCGATTTCATATTTAGGAGGTAATTGATCTATAGCATATCCGTTAGGAAATGTTATAGTGTATTCTTCTATGTCTTTAAAACCTCTATTAATTTTTAATGGTAAATTCCTCTTTCGATAGCGTTTAGGAACTGATGTTATTCTATTGAAAATATTTACTCTGAATAAAAGCTCGTTTTCAGTAATACTAGCATAATCTTTGATTTCAACTTCTAAATCCTCTTTAAAAGTAACATTGTCTTTATCATTTTCAAATTGAAAAGAAGTCAGTTCTAAATTATTATTATAATCCCAAATGTTTGATTTATAGTGTTTTTCTATGTCTTCTTTAGGCTGATTTGCAATTGCATACTTGTGATCATATTGAATTCCGGTAGATTTTACTTGTACTGTTGCATTTACATCACCAGCTTCAGAGAGCGTAACTTTTGCTTTTGTAACTTGTAGGTTGTCTTCGTTTTTAAATACATCCGTATGTTTTATGACACCACCTTCAGGTGTAATAACAAGTACATCTCTGTCATCTGTAAAATCACCAATAAAACCAAAAGGCATACTTTGGCTAGTACATTCTAACCAAACGTCTTTACCTTCATTTGGAATGTTTAAAATCACATGATTTCCCTGTAAAGAGGAAAACTCTTTGTCTATATTTTGCTTCTCTTTTGCATATACTAAAGTATAATAAGATGTTATTCCAGCAGCATCAAATAAAGCTTTGGTATAATTTGTTAAGCCTTTACAATCCCCATATCCCATTTTGTCCACTTCGCTAGCAGGGATAGGTTCCCAGCCACCAATTCCAATTTGTACACTGATATAACGGGTTTTATCTTGAACAAATTCATAAATTTTCTTAGCTTTTGCTATATCATTATCCAAACCATTAACTAAACTCTTTATTTTAGCAACTGTTGTAGGTGGTAATGCTGTTTTTCCAAAAAGTAATTTGTCATTCATCCATTTTCCAAACTCTTTCCAGTTTGTTGCATTTCCAGAGACTCCTTTTAAAGTGAATTTATTAAGAGCAACCAATAATTCTGGTGCAATCTCTGTAAGATAAATGCTATTACGTTCATATTTAACAGCAGGCATGTTTTCTGCTATATAATGTACTTGGTTGTCAGAAAGGCTTTTGATAGGGTAGCCTTCAAAATTTTTCTTTTTAATTCTGAGATCAAAATTATTTGGATTGTTTATTTTGTATTCACTTTTTTGAATGGAAACATAAAAAGACTCTTGTGGAAACCACTTAGGAATAAAACCAGTAGAAGAAGTTTTGTATTCCGATTCAAATACAACAGTATAAGGATAACTTGTAGGTGTATAATTCAAATATTTAACTCGAGAGTCGGAATATAGAGAAACGCCATCTACAGCACTAACGTCTGTAAATTTCTTTTTAGAATATTTTTTAATTTCCTTGCCAAAAGCATCATAAACTTTTGCGCTTAATTCAGTTATTTTAGTATCGTTATCGTAGCCTTCAACTGCATTTACATGTTTGTTTCCTAGTTTGTTTAAAACAGTAATAATTCTTCTCTGTTTTACAACCATTCTATCAGTTGCTTCAAGATTAATTTCTAGGTAATTCTCTCTAACAATAGCATTTGCATCTTTTTTTAACTCAGATGGTAATAAAAAAGCTGTTATATTATTCTGAGAATAAGAATGTAGTGAATACCAAAAAAGGAGCATAAGCGTGGCAATGTACTTTCTCATAGTTTTTAATTTTTATGCAAATGTATAAAAAAAAATAAAACGGGGGTTTTACCTGAAAAAAGAGTATGTTTCTGGTAACTTTGTAGTTATAAATTAATATTTGATGCAAGTAAAACATTTTTTTAGCGTGTTATTTTGTTTTATTAGTCTTAATGTAATTAGTCAATTTAAGTTTGAAAAAGAATATCGTATAAAACAATCTGAAGTACCACATACGGCTACTAGTTTTGTGCGAAAAATTAAACCAACAGGAAAAATAAAATGGTATGTTGAAGAAAGTCAGCAAGGAAAAACATTTGAAGCTAAGTTTACATATTTATCTAAAAAATTTAGCGTTGAGTTTTTTAAGGATGGTAAACTTGCAGATATAGAGGTGAAAACACTATTTCCTAAAATTCCGAAGGAAACACAAAGTACTATAAAAGAGGAGTTGTATAAAGAATTTAAAAAGTTTAAAATTCGCAAAACACAAATTCAGTATAAAGGTTCAGAAGAAGAATTAATAAACTATTTTCAAGAGCATAAAACCGAGAAGAATTTGACAATAAATTATGAAATTGTACTAGATGGAAAATCTCAAAAAGGTTATCAACGTTATGAATTTCTTTTTAATACAAATGGAAATAAGGTAAGTAAACTGAAGTTTATACCTACGAACTTCGATAATTTAGAGTTTTAGTATATGCGATATATTGTAGTTGTTTTCTTATTTGCTGTTTTACAATTACAGAGTCAAACAACTTTTAATCTAGGTTGGTTACCCAAAGTAAATCTTTCTTATAAGTTGAATGAAAAAACAAAATGGGTAAATAGTATTGAAACTAGAGAAGTTGTGTATGAAGATACTTTTCGTTTTACACATAGCTTGGTTGATGTAGCAACGATCTTTTCAATAAAAACAAACATGCATCAATCTTTAAATTTGGGTTATATAGTTCGAATAGAAGAGGAGGAGTTAACGCATCGACTTTTTCAGCAATACAATTTTGTGCAGAGTTTTGACGGATTAAAATTAGGGCATAGGATTGGACTAGAACAACATTTTCCTGAGAAATCAAATACATTTTACAGAACTAGATATCGAATTACGTTACAAAAGTCTTTAGCTGGAGAAAAGGTAGACGTTAAAGAGTTTTATTTGAAATTAGGAAACGAATACGTGTATAACTTTACAAGTGAGGATTTAGAAATTAGATTTTCCCCTTATTTAGGTTACAAAGTAAGTCCGAAAGATAAGGTTGAGGTTGGTTTTGATTTTAGATCTAGCAATTTTATAGATGCTGTAAACGAACACAGTTTATGGTTTCGTACGACTTGGTACATTTCACTTTAAAAAGAAAGAAGTACTATTGAACTAAATTTAGTTAGCAATAGCACTTCTTAATAAAATATTTTAAGAGCTTAGTTCTGTGAAATATTTATAAAAATATGGAATAGTTTCAATTCCTTTTAAGTAATTCCAAACTCCAAAATGTTCGTTAGGAGAATGAATTGCGTCAGAATTTAATCCGAATCCCATTAATATAGTTTTGCTTTTTAATTCTTGTTCAAAAAGAGCAACAATTGGAATACTACCACCACTGCGTTGTGGTATTGGCGTTACACCAAATGTTTCTTGATAAGCTTTACTGGCAGCTTGATAGCCAATATTATCTATTGGAGTTACGTAACCTTGTCCACCATGATGCGGTGTAACTTTTACTTTTACAGATTTTGGAGCAATACTTTCAAAATGCTTTTGGAATAATTCAGTAATTTCTTCCCATTGTTGGTTTGGAACCAAACGCATAGAGATTTTTGCATAGGCTTTAGAAGCAATTACAGTTTTAGCACCTTCACCAGTATAACCACCCCAAATTCCGTTTACATCTAAAGTAGGGCGAATAGAATTTCTTTCGTTAGTGGTATAATCTTTTTCACCATAAACATCATCAATATCCAAAGCAGCTTTATAAGCTTCTAAAGAAAAGGGAGCTTTGGCCATTTCATCGCGTTCTTCTCTAGATAATTCTTCTACTTTATCATAAAAACCAGGAATTGTAATATGATTATTCTCATCGTGTAAAGAAGCAATCATTTTCGATAAAATATTTATAGGATTAGCTACTGCACCACCATATAAACCAGAATGTAAATCTCTGTTAGGTCCTGTAACTTCTACTTCAACATAACTTAAACCTCTAAGTCCAGTTGTAATAGAAGGAATATCATTTGCAATCATTCCTGTATCAGAAATTAAGATGACATCGTTGGCTAATTTTTCAGTATTTCTTGGAACAAACCATGCTAAACTTTCTGAACCTACTTCTTCCTCACCTTCAATCATAAACTTTACATTACAAGGTAAATTTCCAGTTGTTGTCATATATTCCAATGCTTTTACATGCATGTACATTTGACCTTTATCATCGCAAGCACCACGAGCAAAAATAGCTCCTTCAGGATGGATATCTGTTTTTTTAATTACTGGATTAAAAGGAGGAGAATCCCATAAATCAATTGGGTCTGCAGGTTGTACATCGTAATGACCATATACAAGTACAGTTGGGAGGTTTTTATCTATAATCTTTTCACCATATACAATAGGGTATCCTGGTGTTTCACAAAGTTCTACTTTATCACAACCTGCTTTGGTAAGAGCTTCCATAATAGCATCGGCTGTATTTAAAACATCTTGAGAAAAAGCGGTGTCTGCACTAACAGATGGGATTTTTAATAACTCTATAAGTTCGTCGATAAAACGATTTTTATGGGTTGATATATATTCCTGTATAGTTTGCATTATAATTTTAGTTTATTTCATGCTAAGTTAACTTATTTTTTAGGAAATATATTGTTGAATGTATAGCAGTTAAATAAAAAAGTAACATAAATTTATTTTTTAGGTTTTATTTTTGAATAGTTTGTGTATATTTGCACCCACAAATTCAAAGTATGCGGGCGTGGTGGAATTGGTAGACACGCTAGACTTAGGATCTAGTGCCGCGAGGTGTGAGAGTTCGAGTCTCTCCGCCCGTACTTAGTTTAAATGCAATTAGCTTATTTTTAGTTAATTGCATTTTTTAGTTTATAAGGTTTACACTAAACCTGCACAATAATTCTTTTATTTTTCTAAAGTTTAGAATTTATAAAAAGATTTCTATATTTTCTCAAGTACAAAGTTTATATGCCAAATCAATCTTTCGTAAGAGCCTAAATCTAAAGCTCTTTGTCCAGATAGCATGCTGGTAAAGAACACAGGTGTGTTTTCTAATTCGGAGTGGTTAATTATTTTTTGAGTACCTAAATTTGGATCAAATTCAAAATTAAAACCCATTTCTCCTTTCATATAATTTCTAGCCTTAGTATTTGAAACTATAATAACTTTGGGTTTAGATTTTATAATTATATCTTTAGATATATTTAATTGTTCATTAATGAACCTTTCTCCATTTTTTTGGTTATAAATTTTGTCAATACTTTTCTGTTGAGTTTCTCTAAGAAATAAAATATCTTGATGTGACCATTTAAGCCCAATTTTATTAGAGATATCAACAAATTTCTTAAAGTAAGGAAAAGTTTCACCTTTTTCTGTTTTTCCTTCTTGATCTAAATGGATAAAATAAGAGCCAGGATCATTTCCTGAAAAGGAAGGGTTTATACCAACAAAGAGAATAGAATTAAGAAGTATACTTTTATGAATTCCATAACCTCTATCGAAAACTTCTATTTCATTAAAGTCATCTTCATTTTTGAAAATATTATCTAATTGTGATTTATAGTTTTCTTCTATATCAAGTATCTCAGTCATAATGGGGGATTTCAAATTTCTGCTAATTTAAAGAAATCTTCGAGTTTATGATTTTTGAATTTTGTAAATCTTATATAAGACCTGCTATCTTCTTAAAGTATTTATCTAATCAATTATTCCTTTCCTTTTATATCGTTAAGAACCCATTGCATTATATTGTCAATGCCTTTAGAATAACTATCCCAATCATATGCAATAAATACATCTGGTTGTACACCTTGAGTTGAGGTGTCTTGAAATCTAAAAAGGCGTTTTGAGTAGGTAACAATTATTCCAGAATTAGGAAGTTGAAACTGTCCCATATCTTGATAACCTGAAGGATTGGAACCTGTAGGTTCTCCAACAATTTTAGCATTTAATATTTGTCTAAATTGTGACGCATTGCTAGTTGCTGCAGAAAAAGTTACATTATCTGTTAAAACATAAACTCCAGATTTCCAGTCTACGCTATCTGCAAGATTTAAATAGTAAGCTAAAAATGTACCCACAAAAAAATCTCCACCGCCATTGTTTCTTAAATCGATAACGATTTGTTTTATATCATTTTCATGAATATACTTTAAAACAGATTCACCAAACTTTTGCATTTCATCAAAAGAAGGATAACTTTCGAATTTTATATAAATACCCTTAGTATTTTTGATAGGACTAAACCAAAGGAAATCATGTTTTAAGTCTGTTGGTTTTTCTATTTCAGGAATTGTAGTTTCTAGGCTTATAAAGTCAGTATTTTCATAATAATCTTTGCTGCTAATTGAGTTTAACATTACTGTTGTTTTCTTGTTTTGGTCATCAATAAAAGTAAAAGCAGCATTATATTTCGTGGCTGTTAATTGTAAACCGTAAAGTAATTCAGAAATCATTGCATACTGAGCTGTTCGAATACTATTAGATTGTTCATTTTCGACATACTGAGCAATTTTACTTACTTCTTTTACTATTTGACTTATGGGTTTTCCGTCAATGGCAATCAATCTTTTGCCTAAAAGTTTTTTGTATTTATTGATAGTTTTAATAACGCGCCATTGTCCTTTTGTTTTGTAGATTTCAATTGGGAACAAATGTTTTGCAATACCTCTTAAAGAAAATGCAGTATGACCGTCGCCAATTTTTCGAGTGAGTCGCATTAAATCAATAATTACAGATAGATCTGTTTTTTTATCTAAGTTTGATTGTATTTGTTGTAATTCTTGGTCAAATTCAGTTTTACTGATTTTGTTATATAAATCTATATGATACTTTTCAAGGTTGGTTTTGTATAGGTTAATATCTTCTGTCCAATTTGCTACGTTTGCAGATTGAGAACAGGCTGTTGAAATTGTTATTAGACAAAAAATGGTAGTTAAAAATTTTATCATCATTATTTTAAATTTTCAACAAACCTAGGTGTGACAGGAGTTTTAAAGGTTCTAGAACCTTCACTTTACACAAAATAGAACTTATTTGTTTTTAAATTCCTTTGGAGTAAGTCCTGTTTGTTTTTTAAAGTTGGTGTAAAATGAAGTTTTAGAATTAAAACCACATTCCAATCCAATAGCGAGCAAACTATATTTATCAAATTGTGGATCTTTCATCATTTTTTTTACATCCTTTATACGATAGGAATTGATAAAATCTGAAAAACTGGAAGAAGCGTGTTCTTTTAAAATTTGAGATAGATATCCATTACTAATACCAAGTTGTTCTGCAATCATATCTCTACTCAAATTTGGATTATGATGTAATTGTTCTTCTTCAAGAAGTGTGATTAATTTTTGAAAGTGAGCATTTTTACTTTGAGTAGCTATAGTTGTAGGAATTTGTTTTTTTGTAATTGTTCGTATTTCATATTGGTCGTTAGATAGTTTGAACTGATATAATCCTTTATAAATTAGCCAATAAATAAGAATAGAAGTCAAAGCCCATACATAGGTAAGTGGTAGCTTTTCTGAATATAAGAATCTATGTACTTCTAATGCAATTCCTAATAATTCAATAACTAAAAAGAAATACCAAAGGTAAAGTAACCATTTCTTTGTAGTTAGTTCTTTGTTTAAGGCAATCTGTTTATGAGAAAGTAAAATCATTCCTAATGGAAAAACAATAGATAAAAAACTAATACTTCTGTAAAATAAGGGAAGTTGTTGTTCAATGACTGTTGGTAATTCGTAAAATTTAAAAATAGTGCTTAAATAAATAAAACAATTGATAATACTAAGAACGAAAAAAGGAAGATAAAGGAATCGGATGTATTTCGATTTTATAATATGTTGTTTAGAAGAACCATAAAAGAATTGAAATAAAGTAATTGGATATAAAAACTGCCAAAGGAATATATCTAATACATTAATAAATTGTGGGTTCATTCCACGATCCCAATACCAATTATTTAAGCCAACAATGCCTATAATAAAAAGAGTAATGCCTAAATATTTATTTGTACTACTTCTGAAAAACTTAGAAAATAAAATAACAAAACTTAAAACAAAGCAATGTAAAATGGCTATGAAAGATAAAACTTCAAGAAAAGATATATTATGTAATAACAAAGTTTTGAAAAAAATTATACTGTTATTTGAAGTAAGTGATGTTCTAAATGATCAACATAATCTATCATTAAATAACGGACGTCTTTCATTGTTCCGTTGGGGACTATAATGGTTTCATTTAATGTTTCTTGCGTTGTATGTTGCATTATATATGCAATCCTATGATTCAGAGCTAGCCAAAACATTAATAATTCTTCTGTTTCGGAATCTTGATACTTGTTTGCAACAACCAATTCATTTTGTTGATAGCTTCTAACTGTATATGGAAAATCTGTAAACTGAATTTCGGTAAATCTTTGCAAGTTATTTATAGCAGAATCAATTAAATGACCTAAAATCTCTTGTTTAGACCATTTTTTAGGATTGGGTTTGTATTTCAACTCTAATACAGATGTTCTCTGAATATACGAATGCCCTGTGTCTATTAATTTTTCTAGCCTATTGATAATAACTTCCATAATGCTAAAAATAGTAAAAATACTCAAGTCATTTTTTAAAAATAAATCGTGATGAAACGTAGGGGAATTTTAGTTTCAACTGTTTATAATCTACCAATACATAAAAACAAACAATGAATATTTTAAAAATTGCAAGATGTCTATTACTTATTTCTATTATAGTGTGTACATCATGTAAACCCCAAGAGAAAGATAATTTAGGTGTTAACGATTTAAATACGAGAACCTATATCCTTAAAGGGAATCATAAAAAGAGAAAGGGAAGTAAAAGAAATACAGAATTAGTTGAGAAAGAAACTAAAGAAGGTCATTTTATACGTTTACAAGAAATTCCTAGTGTAGAAGAGAAGGATGTTTCATATCAATGGAAAGTAAATGGAGCAGTTGTTGCTAAAAATACACGATCTATAAAGTTAGATGATTTTGTTTCTGAAGTAGGCTTGGCAGATGTTTGCTTTGAAGTCATTACTAAAAATGTTATTAAAAAAAGTGTATGTAAAACGGTTGCATATGGAGGAGAAGAGTTGGTTTTTTTCTTGAATAGATATCCAATGGCAAGTAATTCAGAGTCTTATGTTGTGAAAATGGAATAAATTTCTATTTTTACAAGAAAAAGTAAAATGCTAGTAAAAGTTTATGGATCAGCCGTATTCGGGGTGGAGGCGATCACAATTACTGTAGAAGTTAATATTGATAAAGGAATTGGTTATCATTTAGTAGGATTACCAGACAATGCCGTAAGAGAGAGTTCATATAGGATTTCTGCCGCACTTGCCAACAACGGTTTTAAATTACCTGGAAAGAAAATTATAATTAATATGGCACCTGCAGATATCCGAAAAGAAGGAGCTGCATACGATTTAACAATTGCTATGGGAATTCTAGGTGCTTCCAATCAAATTCGTCCAGAAAAACTAAATAAATATGTAATTATGGGAGAGCTTTCTTTAGATGGAAGTTTGCAACCCATAAAAGGAGCGTTACCTATTGCTATTAAAGCAAAAGAAGAAGGGTTTAAATATTTAATAGTGCCTAAAGAAAATGCCAAAGAAGCTGCTATTGTTCATGGTTTGCATGTATATGGAGTTGATAATATTACTGAAGTAATTGAGCATTTTAATGGAAAAGAAAAATTAAAACCTACTAAAATTGATATTAAAGATGCATTTTATGAAAAATGTGGATGTCCCGAATTTGATTTTTCAGATGTAAAAGGACAAGAATCAATTAAACGTTGTATGGAAATAGCTGCAGCTGGCGGACATAATATTATTTTAATAGGACCACCGGGAGCAGGAAAAACAATGCTAGCAAAAAGATTGCCTTCTATTTTACCTCCAATGACTTTGCAAGAGGCGTTAGAAACTACTAAGATTCATTCTGTAATAGGAAAAGTAAAAGATTCAGGAATTTTATATCAGCGCCCATTTCGTTCTCCACATCATACAACATCAGATGTAGCCTTAGTTGGAGGAGGTCAGTATCCACAACCTGGAGAAATTTCTTTAGCACATAACGGAGTATTGTTTCTTGATGAATTGCCAGAATTTAAACGTTCTGTTTTAGAAGTAATGCGACAGCCTTTAGAGGATAGAGAAGTAACGATTTCTAGAGCAAAGTTTACAATAACCTATCCAAGCAGCTTTATGTTAGTGGCAAGTATGAATCCTAGTCCTTCAGGTTATTTTAATAACGATACAAATAGTCCAGTAAATTCTACTCCAGTAGAAATGCAGCGTTACTTAAGTAAAATATCAGGACCGTTATTAGATCGTATAGATATTCATATTGAAGTTACTCCAGTTCCATTTGAAAAACTATCTGAAGAAAGAAAAGGAGAAAGCAGTGTAGAAATTCGAAAGAGAGTAATAAAAGCAAGAACATTACAATCTGAACGCTATAAAGACAATGAAACTGTTCATTATAACGCGCAAATGACGGTAAAGCAAATTCGAAAATATTGTATTCTAACGGAGGAGAGTAAAAACTTGTTAAAGAATGCGATGGAAAAATTCAATTTATCTGCAAGAGCTTATGATAGAATTTTAAAAGTAAGTAGAACTATTGCAGATTTAGATACTTCTTTAGAAGTAAAACCACATCATATAGCAGAAGCAATCCAATATAGAAGCTTAGATAGAGAAGGCTGGCTAGGATAATGATAATAACATAAATAAAAAGAGTTAACTTTTTAAGCTAACTCTTTTTATAGTTTTGTATTGATTAATAGTTGTTTTAAGTAATAATTATTCAACCATTTTTAACGCATCTAAGTCTAATATCTTAATGTTTCTACCTTCAATATCTATAATACTTTCTTTCTTTAGTTTAGAAATACTTCTAATTAATGTTTCGGTGGCAATACCAGCAACACTGGCTAAATCATGACGAGATACTTTTATTAAATCGTTTGGTTTTCTATTAATTTTTTCAGCAAACATTAAAAGTGTATCTGCTGTTTTTTTGTGAACAGAATTATATGCCATATCTAACAATTGTTCTTTTACATCTTTAAGGTTGTCTGTTAATAAATCTACCATACTTAAAACAACTTTATGATTTTGTTGTAAAAGATAAATAAACTCAGATTTTTTTAACCCAACCAATTCGGTAGGAGCAATAGCAATGGCTGTTTCTTGATAAGCTTGGTTTTGAGAAAAAGAAGTGTACCCAAACAAATCGTCTTCTTTGTATAAAGAAGTGGTAAGTGTTTTGCCTTGTTCATTTAATTTAGAACATTTTACAGTTCCTTTAGCAACTAAAAAAATGTAATTAGAATTATCCCCTTCTTCAAATACTTTTTCATTGTTCTTAAAAGTAAATACGGTACCATTGTCGTCAAAAAAGTTTTTTAAATCATTCAGATTTCGTAACTCATCTTGCTCTGGTTCAGTTGCTATTTCTGGTTGTTGTGCTCTTTGCTCATTTAAAATTAGTGATTTAGCCAATCTACTTTCAATAGCACTGGTTAATTCATCTTCAGTAAAAGGTTTTGTAATATAATCATCGGCACCTAAATTCATTCCTTTTCTAATATCACTTCTTTCAGTTTTTGCAGATAAGAATATAAAAGGAATAAATTGTGTGCTAGCGTTTCTAGATAATTCTTGTAAAACACCATAACCATCTAATTCTGGCATCATAATATCGCAAACAATA
This sequence comes from Tenacibaculum amylolyticum, assembly GCF_964511145.1. Lineage (NCBI taxonomy): Bacteria > Pseudomonadati > Bacteroidota > Flavobacteriia > Flavobacteriales > Flavobacteriaceae > Tenacibaculum > Tenacibaculum amylolyticum. The sequence continues at coordinate 68,580 of NZ_CAZEFZ010000066.1, read as the reverse complement.
ATATCTGGTAACTCCTTTAGCGCAGTAGCAACCCCTTGTGTACCATTTGCAGCAGTAATTACGTTGTAATAACCAGATAATTCAAGTAATTCTGCAGTGTTTTCACGTAAAGTAATATCGTCTTCGATTAATAATATTTTTTTCATAAGTCAGCTTTGTTGGGTATGGTAATTGTAAAAGTAGAACCTATTTTTTCTTTACTTTTAAAAGTAATGGTACCGCCTAAATTGGTTAAATGACTTTTTACAATATTTAACCCAATTCCAGTACCTTGATTTAATAAAACGTTTTCTGCTCTAAAATAGCGACGGAATATATTTTTTTGATCTTTTTCAGGAATTCCAAAACCTTCATCAATAACATTAAAAGTTGTTTTTTCGTCATCCTGTTTAATTGTAATATGAATCGTTGAATTTTCTGGAGAATATTTTACAGCATTACTCAAAAGATTAGAAAGCGTCAATTCTAATATTTTTTCGTCTTGATGTAAAAGAGAATACACTTCGTCTTTTGGATAAATAATTTCTTGCCCAGGTTTTAATAATAAGCTAGCACCGTTAACGGCTTCTTTCAGTGCTCTTTGAATATCGAAATCAGAAATATTATATTTAATTTCTCCTTTTTCTAATTTTTCAATAGATAAGAAATCATTTAAAATATTGTTGAGGTAATGTACTTTACTATTAATTATAGATAAATGCTTTTCTCTTTTTTCTTGTTGTTCTGTAAGTTTATATTTAGAAATAAGCATGCTAGAAGTTAAAATACCACTTAAAGGAGTTTTAAATTCATGAGAAACTAGAGACAAAAATTTTGTTTTTAATTCGTTTAACTCTCGTTCTTTTTTTAATGCAATCTTTACTTTATTTTCAGCTTCAACTCTTTTTTTATTTTCTTCGTCTAGTTGCTGATTCATTTTCTCGAGCTTATTAACGGTATCGCTCAAGCTACGTGTACGTTCTCGTACTTTGTTTTCTAACTTAGTGTTTAATTCAAGAATTTCTAATTCTTGATGTTTTCTTAAAGAAGTATCAATTACAAGTGCCATAATATAATGTTCACCTTGTATTTGAAAAGGATTTAACCCTACTTCAATAGGAAAAACATTACCGTTTTTATGAGCAGCATATAAATCTCTACCATGTCCCATTTGTCTTTTTTGTTGAGAACCTAAAAAAGAGTTAAAATGAGCGCTATGATGCTCTTTATATTTTTTAGGGATAAGAATCTCCAACGGTTTGTTAATCAATTCCCCTTCTTCGTAACCAAACATTTCTTCTGTAGATGAATTTACTACTTTAATTGTTTGTGTACGATCCACAACAATTACAGCTTCAGATACAGCTTCAAATAAAATATCAAAAGCGATAGTTTCTTCTGTGTTAAACATAGATCAACATATTTAGTATAAATATAGGTTTTCTAGTACAAGTAAAACTGATTTTTATCATTTAAAAAATCACAGTTTACGTATAGCTTTGTATGTAAAATACTTAAAAGATGAGTACGCAAAAATTAAATATAAAGTTTTATCAAAACATAGGGAAAGTCTTCTATGCAGTAGCTAAATCTGATAATGCGGTGGATACTAAAGAAATAGAAGTGCTTAAGAAGATTGTGAAAGAAAAATGGCTAGCAGTTGATGAAACTTTTGATGTTTTTGGCACAGATACAGCATACCAAATAGAAATTGTTTTTGATTGGTTGTATAGTAAAAATGCAACTTCAGACGATTGCTATGCCGATTTTATAGAATATTATCATAACCATTCATTCTTTTTTACAAGAGAAGTAAAGAAATTGATTATGGAAACTTCCAGTAGTATAGCCGGAGCTTTTGCAGGAAAAAACAAATCAGAATTAATGTTATTAGCAAGGTTAAGTTTAGAGTTTAATCAGTTAGCGTTATGATAAAAAGAAGCAATTGCTAGAAAAATAAATATTGAAGTTCTTAGAAACATGATAGATATCATAGTTATTTGTAATTCATTGTGTTAGTTTAGAGTTGTAATTAATAAAATCTAGAAGAATGTCAGCAATAATACTAAACACAGATTGGACTCCAGAAGAATTACAAGCTTATGTTTGCATTTTCTCTATGAATGCAGATTTAGAAGAATCTCCTGATGAAGTAAAATTAATAAAGCAAATGGTGTCTGAAGACACATTTGATAGCATGTATGAAGAGTTTAAAGAGGATAATGATTATCAAGCAATTCAAAAAATAAGAAAAACAATAGAAGATCTAGGATATACAAAAGATCAAGTTCAACATGTTTTTGACGATATGAAAAGTATTTTTAATGCAGATAATAAGTTTTCTGTTTTGGAAAGAAACTTAGCAATAGGTTTAAAAAGAGTGTTAGATTTCTAAAAGAATTATTAAAGAAAACAAACGAACTTAAAATTAACACACTTTTATAAAAATAAGGTTGGGATATCCTAACCTTATTTTTTTTCAATCTCTGTTCATTGATTACTTTTGCGTGATGCCTTTACGAACGGAACAAACATTTTTTTTAGAGGACGTAGCAACCTTTAAAGAGCAATTATTAAACTGGGGACAACAGTACGAAACCATTGTGTTTTTAGATAGTAATACCTATGCACAAACATATTCTAGTTTCGATTGTGTATTAGCTGTTGAGGAGTTTACCTCTATAAAAACAGATTTTCATGAAGGGTTTGAAAAATTAAAAGAATACCAATCATATACTAAAGATTATATCTTCGGTTATCTTTCCTATGATTTAAAAAATGATACAGAACGTTTAAAATCAGATAATTTTGATGGTTTAGATTTTCCAGATTTATACTTTTTTCAACCTCAGAAATTAATTTTTATTAAAAATAATGAGGCTTATTTTTCCTATTTAAGAGTTGTAGATGATGAAATTGAAGATGATTTTGAACAGATATTAGGAACAATTTCAAAAGAAATTGTAAATGAAAACTCAGAAGTAAAAATTAAATTACGTATTCATAAAGACGAATATCATTCAAAGGTCGGTAAAGTCATAGATCATATAAAAAGAGGAGATATTTATGAAGCAAATTTCTGTCAGGAATTCTATGCAGAAAACGCAGAAATAAATCCATATAATGTTTATGTACACCTTAATCAGATATCACAACCTCCTTTTGCTACGTTTTTTAAAAGCGAAGAATTGTATTTATTATCTGCCTCACCAGAAAGATACATACGAAAAGAAGGAGCAAAAATTATATCACAACCTATAAAAGGAACAGCCAAACGCTTTGTAGATCCTATAGAAGATGAAAAAATCGCGTTTGATTTAGCTAGAGATGAAAAAGAACGTTCAGAAAATATTATGATTGTAGATTTAGTTAGAAACGATCTATCTAGAACGGCTAAAAAAGGAAGTGTAACTGTAGAAGAATTATGCAAAGTATATTCGTTTAAGCAAGTTCATCAACTAATATCTACTGTAGTTTCAGAAATAAAAGAAGATGTACATCCTGTAGATGTTATTAGAGATACATTTCCTATGGGAAGTATGACAGGTGCACCTAAAATATCTGCAATGCAAATTATAGAAAACTTAGAAGAAACAAAAAGAGGACTTTATTCAGGTAGTGTAGGGTATTTTACACCAGAAGGAGATTTCGATTTTAATGTTGTTATCAGAAGTATTTTGTATAATGCAGAAAAAAAATATATTTCCTATTCAGTTGGAGGTGCTATTACTGCAAAATCTACTCCAGAAAAAGAATATGAAGAATGCTTGTTAAAAGCTAAAGCAATGAAATATGTGCTAACAAACCCTTTAAAACAATAAAAAATGGAACACAAAACACTACAATTTAAAGAATTAAATACAACATTTTTTGGTCAGTATTGGAAATCAGATACTGTAAAAGCTGTTGTACTTATTTTACATGGATTGGGAGAGCATTCTGGAAGATTTGCACATGTAGCAGAAGTATTGGTAAAAGATGGATTTGGTGTAGCAGCTTTTGATCATTTCGGACATGGAAAAACATTAGGAAAAAGAGGGCATAATCCAGGGTATGAAAGTGTTTTAGATAGTGTTGGGAAATTTATTGAAAAAACGAAAGAAATCTTCGGTGAAAAACCAATTTTCTTATACGGACATTCTATGGGAGGAAATGCAGTAATTAACTACATGTTATCGAGAGATCATGACTTGAATGGAGTAATTGCAACAAGTCCATTTTTACAATTAGCGTTTCAACCTCCAGCATGGAAACTATCTCTAGGTAAAATCATGCAAAAAATAGCACCGTCTATTACATTAGGAAATGAAGTCGATGCAAGTTTTATCTCTAGAGATGAAAATGAGGTAAAGAAATATATAGAAGATTCGTTAATTCACGGAAAAGTAAGTCCTAATTTTTCATTATCTTTTATAGATAGAGGAGCGTGGGCTATAGAAAATGCAGCAAAAGGTAATGTGCCAATGTTATTATTACATGGTACAGAAGATAAATTAATAAGTCCAGAAGGAACAAAAGCATTTGCTAAAAATAATAAACATGCAACTTTAAAATTATACGAAGGAGGGTATCATGAGTTACATAACGATCTTTGTAAAGAAGAGGTGTTGACTGATATTTTACAATGGTTGCACAAACAAAACGATGCTGTAGATTAATGAAGTTATCGCTTGAAAAGCATATAAATAATGATTTTCCTTTTATAAAAGGGAAAAAACTACTCGTAGCTATTTCTGGAGGAATAGATAGTGTGGTATTAGCACACTTACTCCATGGATTAGGATATGAAATTTTTCTAGCACATTGTAATTTTAAACTAAGAGGAGAAGCAAGCAATTTAGATGAAGACTTTGTAAAAGAACTAGGAAAAGAATTAAATGTAATAACTTTTGTCAAAAAGTTTGATACAAAGGAATATGCAGAAAAACAAAAGCTATCTATTCAGTTAGCTGCAAGAGAATTGCGTTATCAATGGTTTTCAGAAATAAGAAAAGAACATCAACTAGGTTATCTTGTAACTGGCCATCATGCAGATGATAATCTGGAAACTTTTTTAATAAACATGTCCAGAGGTACTGGATTAGAAGGGTTAACAGGAATTCCAAAACAAAATAAAGAAATAATTAGACCATTACTGCCTTTCTCTAGAGAGGAGATTTTAGCCTATGCAAAAAATAATCAAATAGCGTGGAGAGAAGATGCGTCTAATTCAGAAATAAAATATATTAGGAATAGAATTAGACATCAAGTTATTCCCGTTTTAAAGGAAATAAATCCTAATTTATTAAACAGTTTTTCGAGAACGATTGCGCATTTAGAAGAAAGTAGTGCAATAATAGCTGAAAAAGTAAAAGAAATTACTCCTCAAATACTATTAAAAGTAGGAGATGAGGTAAGAATTGACATCGAAAAAGTGTTAAAATTGTCGAGTCCCAAGGCGTATTTATATGCCTTGTTAAAGACATATAATTTTACAGAATGGGATAATGTTTTTGATTTGCTAACAGCACAATCTGGTAAGCAAATTCGCTCGAAAACCCACGTATTACTTAAGGATAGAGCCTTTTTAATCCTTAAGAGTCGTCATGAAATAGCCAAAGGGAAGCAAAAATTCATAATTGAAAAAGGTATAACCACTGTAGACGAACCAATTAGACTCCATATAGAAATTATGGACAAAAAACAATCGGAATCCAAAAATTATGCTTTAGTTAACAAAAATTTAGTAACTTTCCCGATGATTTTAAGAAAACGGGAGGACGGTGATTTTTTCTATCCAACTGGCATGTTTGGTAAGAAAAAAGTAAGTAAGTTTTTTAAAGACGAAAAATTATCGCAATTTCAAAAAGACGAAACTTGGTTACTTTGTAACGCCAATAATGAAATCATATGGATTGTCGGAATGCGGCAGGACAGAAGATTTTTACCAACTTCCACAACTGAGAATTTTTTAAAAATAAGTATATAAAATAACCCCAATAACAATGAAAAGAGTTTTTACCTTACTTTTACTAATCCTAGGATTTACCTCTTCAATTTATGCCCAAGATGATGCACCGATAGAGGTTGAGACCTCAGTAAAGAAAATCTCTGACACTGAGTACGATTTGATTTTTAATGTTTACATTGAAGATGAATGGCATTTATATTCACAATATAATCCACAAGATGCTTCGCTACCAATGACAATTAAACCATCAGAAGGAGAATCTGGGTTTACACTTGTTGGTAAAGCTACAGAGAGTGAAACAACCACAGAATACAGTGAAATCTGGGGGGTTGATGAAATCTTTTTTGTAGAAGAAGCACAATTAGTACAACGTATTAAAGTAGATGATCCTTCTGTAAGACAAGTATCTTTAAATATAGATGCTCAAGTATGTAAAGAATTTTGTTTACCGTATGATGATGATTTTACATTCTCATTAGATGGTGGTGAAGTAGTAGAAACTGTAGCAACAGTAGACGAAAAAAGCCAGGCGATCACAAATTCTTTAAAATTAGATCTTAAAAATGAAGAGTTATTAAATACAGATATAGGAGAAGAATCAGAAGAAAAAGATAAAAAGAACAATCTTGTAAATATTTTTCTTTTAGGATTCTTAGGAGGTTTAATTGCTTTCTTAACACCATGTGTATTCCCATTAATTCCATTAACAGTATCATTCTTTACAAAACAGTCTGATAAAAAATCTAAAGGGATTACGAATTCTGTTATTTATGGTTTCTTTATTGCTGCTATTTATGTAGCCTTAAGTTTACCTTTCCACTTTGCTGAAAACTTAGACCCAGCAATTTTAAATACAATTTCTACGAATATGTGGTTAAATATATTCTTCTTTATTGTATTAATTTTCTTTGCAGGATCTTTCTTCGGTTTTTATACAATTACACTACCAAGTTCTTGGAGTAACAAAACAGATTCAGCATCTGGAGTTGGAGGAATCTTAGGAATTTTCTTCATGGCATTAACATTAGCTATTGTATCATTTTCTTGTACAGGACCAATCTTAGGTTCATTATTAGCAGGTTCATTAACTTCAGATGGAGGACCAATGCAATTAACTGCTGGTATGGGAGGATTTGGTTTAGCATTAGCATTACCGTTTGCATTCTTCGCATTATTCCCTAACTTATTAAAAGCACTTCCAAAATCTGGTTTCTGGATGAAGGCAATTACAGTTATGTTAGGATTTGTTGAATTAGCATTAGCATTTAAATTCTTATCAAATGCAGACTTAGTTGGTCAATGGAATTTCCTTAAGAGAGAAGTATTCATCGGAATTTGGATTTTAATTGCTGTATTAGCGGCATTCTTCTTATTCGGAGTTATTAAATTCCCTGGTGGACCAAAAGTAAAGCGTGTTTCTGGATTAAGAATTATTTTAGGTTTAGGAGTATTAGGGTTTGGAGCTTATTTAGCACCAGGTTTAATGCAAAAACCAATGTGGAACTTAAACTTATTAAGTGGTTTTGCACCACCACAATTCTATAGTGTTTATAAGCAAGATAATAGCTGTCCGTTAGCATTAAACTGTTTTAAAGATTTTGATGAAGGAATGGCATATGCTAAATCTGTAAATAAACCAGTATTATTAGACTTTACAGGATGGGCTTGTGTTAACTGTCGTAAAATGGAAGAAAATGTATGGAGTGAAAATAATATCTATAATACATTAAAGAATGATTATGTATTAATTTCATTATATGTAGATGATAATGAGAATAAACTTCCAATAGACAAGCAGTTCGATTATGTGAAGCCTAACGGAAAAATCAAGAAAATTAGAACGTATGGTGAAAAGTGGGCAACTTTACAAAGTGTAAACTTTAAAAACGCTTCTCAACCTTATTATGTATTAATGAGTCCAGAATTAGAAGTATTGAATTCACCACAACAATACACAGATAAATTAACGTATCATAATTGGTTAAAAGACGGATTAAAACGTTTTAAAAACTAATTATATAGCAAGAAGATAAAGTAAATTAGAAAGGCTGTTCGTAAGAACGGCCTTTTCTATTTTATATAGTATTTAAAAAGTTAAATAAGAGATGATACCTTACCACTAAATAAAATAAGAATATTTGATTTAGTGGTAAGGTATCATTGCAAATACATGTATATTTGTACCAATTGAAAAAGACTAAAAGCTATGTTTACCACTTTATATAATTTTCTATAAAAAATTTTCTTAACTCTTTTTGAGGGCTAATAATTTAAGAAATAAAACGAATTCTCATAGTATTATTCATTTTAGTCTAATTATTGTTTTACACGTCAAAATTAAAATTCTAAACTAAATATAAATAACAGTTCAAATTATTAAAAATGAAACAAGGAAAAACAAAGAAAACTATTTATTGTATAATCTCTCTTTTCTTAATAGGATGCCAAGGAGAAGATGGTGTTGCTGGGCCAGCAGGAGAAAATGGTTTAAGTAGTCTTGTAAATATAACAAATGTACCTGCGGGAGAAAATTGCGAAAACGGAGGAATTAAATTAGATGTAGGAATAGATAATAATTCAGATGGGTTATTAGAAATGAATGAAGTTCAAACTACAAGTTATATATGTAATGGACTTAATGGAAGCAATAGTTTGACATCTGTGATAACTGAGTTAGCAGGAGAAAATTGTGAAAATGGAGGAGTTAAAATAAATTTAGGAATAGATACAAACTCAGATGGAATATTAAATGAATCAGAGATTACTTCCACATCCTATGTATGTAATGGAGCTCCTGGGGATAGTAGTTTAACAAAAATAACAAATGAAAGTGCTGGATCTGTTTGTGAAGCAGGAGGAATTAAAATAGAATCAGGTGTAGACGTTAATTCAAATTCTGAATTAGAAAATGAAGAAGTAACTTCTACACAGTTTATTTGTAATGGATTAAATGGAGATTCCTACAAAGAAACAAGATTGCTGATTTACCATGGAGCAATTAATGGAAGTTATTCAGGAACGTCAAGTACTTCTAGACTTAAATTGGGAGAGTTAATTCGTTTTGATAAAAGAGATTGGGAAAATGCAAGTTCAATAAGTTATACAGCAGTAGCGAAAACATCAAGAAGTGATAATAATTTTATTTTTGAATTGTATAATGAAACAGATAATGAGCTAATTCAAGAAAGTAGGATAACAAGCAACAATGTAACATTTGAGATGCTTGAATCAGCTAATATTATCAATAATTTACCAGAAAGAGAAATCACTTTAGCATTATATATCAGGTCCGAAAATGATGGAGTTTCAGTTGGTTTTAATGGTAAAAGTGAGTTGATTATTGAAAATTAAATAGTAAGATAAAGCTATCTTAAAACATTTATAATTTAGTGTATGATAGTGTTTTAAGATAGCTTTATATCTCTTTATATATAAATAATAATACTTTATTCAGTAAATTATAAGCCCTTACCAAAAGCCCAGTTTTTATAATCAGTAGCAGCTTCTAGTTTGTTTTCAATCGAATCTGGAAGCTCAGGAAAGAAATCGATGTTAGTTATTTCTTCTAACTTATCTATAGAAATAACAAAATCATGTAGAGGTTTATCGGTTTCTTTATGTGGAATTAAAAAAGCAATAGCTTTAATCTCTGGTTGTGTATAATCTAATATTACTTTAAAAAATGAATTAGGAACAGACACGTTTTCTTTACCTATCGTAGTGTATTTAGCATCTGTTAATACGCCACCAGTTACTACATATAAATGATCGTATTTTTTTGCCCAATAACGCACCTTTTGTTCTAATTTATTCCAAATACCTGCATTAAAATTATGTTTCTGAGGCGTGACATTAGAGGTGTAAAAAGTTTCATTAAAAGCAGCTTTAGAAAACCGTCTGTCACCAGCAGGACATAAATGCCCTTTATCGTATCCAGATTTTTTAAAGTTTTTCCAATCAGCAGAAGTTGTTTTTACTTTTGGATCTTTAATAAAAAAAGGACGTTTAAAATTAGTATTTACAATATCATCTTTGTCTAAGGTATATGCTACCCATTCAGCCTGTTCATGCTTTTCATTATAAGACAAAGCGTAATAGTTGTGTTTTACAATTTGCTGCGTTGTAGAAGACGGTAAGTAGTTAAAAGTAGCAGTCTTTTTTTTAGAAGGAAGAGTTTCTGGTATACCAGTTGAGTTATCGTCGTTAGTTGTATCCAGATAATGGTTTAAAGTTAAAATAGCCACTAAAAGTATAGCGGCTATTAATTTATTTCTATTTTTCACCTTTTAAAACGATTTCTTGAAAGTCTTCTGTTCGTTCTGCATCCTTAAAAATTTCTTGAAACTTTAAAGGAGGAACAGTTAATTTTCTTTTAGTTAAATCTAACCATGCTCCATAAACATTGATAATAGCAGAAAGCTTTCCTTTGCTATTAAAAACTTCGTGTTGAATTCTCCAACGTTCTCCTTTACTCGATAAACCTGTGATTTTTAGATTTACAGAAATATCTTCACCTAAATGTATTTCTTTTAAAAAACGAGTGTTTTCCTCAAAAAGAATAGGACCTACTTTTTCTTTTGTAAAATCGTGTATTGTAACTCCATATTTATTAAAGTAACGTAAACGTGATTCGGCAGCATAATCATTATATGCGGTATGACGCATGTGAATATTGGCATCAAAATCGGCCCACCTTGTTGTAAAATTTACCGTAAAATTCATAAGTTTTTTAATTGAAGGAGCGAAAGTACAAACTTAAGTTTTCACATCCAAAGCATCTCTCAATGCGTTTCCTAGAAGCATAAAAGCCATTACTAAACTCATAATAGCCATACCAGGTATAAGAGCTAAATAAGGTTTACCAAGTACAATATAATTGTAATGGTTTTTTATAATGGCTCCCCAAGATGGAGTAGGAGGTTGTGCTCCAATACCTAAAAAGCTCAATCCGCTTTCAATTAATATAGCCGCAGCAAAATTGGCAGCAGAAATTACAATAATAGGTGCTAAAGTATTTGGTAAAATATGTTTAAAAATTATTCTAAGATCTGAAAAACCTAAGGCTCTTGCAGCTTCAATATATTGTTGCTGTTTTACAGTTATTACTTGTCCTCTTACAATACGAGCAACTTCAACCCACATGGTTAAACCTACAGCAATAAAAACTTGCCAAAAACCTTTTCCTAAAGTTAAAGTAATAGCAATAACTAATAATAAGGTAGGAATAGACCAAGTAATATTAATCACCCACATAATAAAAGCATCTATTTTCCCTCCATAATATCCTGCTATAGCTCCAATAGGAATGCCTATTAATAAAGAAATAAAAACAGCAATAAAGCCAATAAAGAAAGATATTCGAGCTCCAATGAGGATTCTACTTAATAAATCACGACCAAACTTATCTGTACCTAAATAAAAGGTTTGTGTTTTGATATAATTTTGAGGTTGGTTTTTAAAAATAGCAGAGTCAAAATCTTTTGTTGTTCCATCATATTTCGTAACTGAAATATTAGTATCATTTAGTTTATATGAAGTAATTGGTACTTCGTTAAAATTGATTTTTTTACCAGAAATTAGTGTAGAATACCATGAGTTTTTATGCTCCTTTGGTAAGGGAACTTGAAGTATTTGTGTTGTAAAACCAGGTGCTTTAGAATGAATTTCAACATGCATTACATTTGCAGAGTTACTATTATCTGGTGCTAAAGCATAACTAAAAATAGCTATAAACCCACAAAGAATAATGTATACAAAACTAATCATACCAATTTTACTTTTTTTGAGCTTTTGGAAAGCCATTGCATACAATGAATTACTAGTTGAAGACATTATTGCTTTTTTAAGTTAATTAGGTCTTGTCCAGTAGGGTTTTCAAAAATTGCTAATTGAAAGTATGGTACACTTGCAAAAATATGATCAAAAATATCTGCCATTACACGCTCATAAATGCTCCATTCTTTTTCACTACTAAAAGCATATACTTCTAATGGAATTCCATCTGGAGTAGGAGCTAATTGTCGCGTCATAAAAAGTAATTCCTGATTAATTTTAGGATGTTGTTGTAAATAAAGATCTAAATACTTCCTAAAAACACCAAAATTGGTAAGGTTTCTACCATTAATTAGAACAGATTTATCAATATTGTGTTCTGTATTATACGTATTTACTTCGTTGGAAGCTTCGGTAATATAATCTTTAATAAGAGCAATCTTTTTATAAGATTCAATTTCTTCAGAAGTTAAAAAATGAATACTATTTATTTTAATAAAAATAGCTCTTTTAATACGTCTACCACCAGAATGGTTCATCGCACGCCAATTCTTAAAAGAATCTGAAATTAAAGAATAGGTTGGAATACTGGTAATGGTGTTGTCAAAATTCTTGACAATTACAGAAGTTAAGTTGATTTCTATCACATTACCATCAGCACCAAATTTTTCCATAGTAATCCAATCTTGTAATCGTACGGTATCATATACCGAAATTTGAATACTAGAAACAAAACCTAAAATAGTATCCTTAAAAATCAATAACAATACAGCAGAAAAAGCTCCAAGGGCAGTAAAGAAACGTAACAGAGGTTTTCCTGTAATTATTGAAAAAGAAATAACCAATCCAATAACCCATAAGATAATCATGAAAATTTGAACATAACTTTCTAAAGGTTTGTCTTTAAAAACAGATAATGTCCTTAAGTAATCTTTAATGCTATGCAGTACACTTCTTAATAAAGAAATAAAAGCAATTACAATAAGTACATTAACAAAACGCTTTGCATAAGCTAATACATCAGAAAAGTGAATTAGAATATAAGGAAGTAAAGCAAAAACAATATATAGAACAAGAACTCTACTTAGTTTTAAAAAGAAAGCATTTTTAACTAGAATATCATCAAATTCAGTTTTTGTTTTATTGGCAACTTTTCGAATTAATTTGCTACCATAAAACCGAACGATTTTAAAAAAAATATAACCTAATGCAGCAATAATAAATAAGTTGCCTAATACATTTAGATAGGTGGCAGTTTCATGAGATAGATTAAGGTGATCTCTTGTGAAATTGTAAAAGAATTTATTCAAACTTTTTATTTAATTAACTTTAGAATTATATGAACTTATTTATATTAACTCGTTTTTTAATTATCATATATCATTCTCATAACTATTATAACTAATTGAGTTTATGTTCTCACTTGCAAAATTATAAATTGATTGCTTAGTATAATTTTTATTTTCCAAAAAATTATTTCTCCAAGATTTAATATCCCCTTTTAATTGTTTAAAAGTTACATTTAAAAATCTCTCTAATTGATTTCGATTTACTTTGGATAGATACAACCGTTTTTGGTTATTTTGATTAACGGGAACTTTAATAGTAACAACCTCCAAATCATTAAAGTCTCTGAACATACGTGCACTTTCTTTAATTATCTTTTTAAAAGCATAATATTCAGTATTTACAAATCCTTCTTTAAAAACAATTATTCTGTTATTGTAATCTGATTTATTTGTGTCGAAATAAGATGAATTTTGTTTAGCTCTTTTAAAAAACTCGTATTTAGAAAGCTCAAGATTTTGAATTTTTTGATTTATAAAATAGTCATGAGTTAACTTAATTTTTTCTAATTTATCAAACTCAATAATATCAAGCCTTAAGTTTCTGACACTAGCTCTATTTTTAGCTGAAGTGCTATATCCTTTATTGGTAATTATAAGTCCAAAGTTAGCTTTAGTGTCTTCAAGCATGCCAAGAAAACTTTCAATAACTTTTATATCAATTTTTTTTGAGAAATGTTTACAGTCTATTATACCTAAAATCTTATTACCTCCAATATGGCCGCGTACTGAAATATCAATTTGTCTATCTATTTTACTGTGTTTTCCAAAAATTCTATCATCAAACTCAAATTCACAATCATTAAAAACTGAGACTAATTCTTTATAGATCTGTCTTTCATATTTCCTCCAAGTTTTATTTTCTACTGACATTTTTATGTCTACTACTAATTTTAAATACCTTTAATTTCTTCACCAGGTTTTAAATCAAACTTTTTTCTAAACCAGTGTACAGCTACATATAATAATGGAGTGTCTAATGCGGCAATCATAATTTTAAAAACAACACCGCTAATTAAAAGTCCGAGGAATTTATCCCAAGGAATGATTCCAAAAGAACATAATAATAGGAGTACAGTTAAGGTGTCTATGAACTGAGAAAAGAAAGTAGAAAAATTATTTCGCAGCCATAAATGTGCTCCGTCTGTATAGTTTTTCCAGAAGTGATATACCCTAATATCTATAAATTGAGCAAATAAATATGCTAACATTGAAGCTAGCACAGCTAAAGGAGTTGCTCCAAAAACTAAGTTGAAAGTGTTATCATTTACAGGAGACCATGGAGTTGCTGGAACTTGTTCTCCTATTAAAATAATACCTAATGAAAATAACGAAGCAAAAATCCCTGCAATTACCACTTGATTGGCTCTTCGTTTCCCGTAAATTTCAGATAAAATATCTGTAATTAAGAATGTAATAGGATACGGTAATAATCCAACAGAAACTTCAAATAATTTTACATCATAAATTTCTAAATCTATAGGATACCAATAAAAAAACTTTTGAAAGATAAGATTTGAAGCAACTAACGAAGCAATAAATAATGCAGCCAGGATTAAATAAATATTTTGTGCTAAGAGTTTATTTTTCTCTGTCATAAAACGAAAATAGCAAAATTAAAATTGATTATGTTTGTAATCGTAAACAAAGATTAAAGAAACTTATGAAAGCTTATATTTTTCCAGGACAAGGAGCGCAATTCACAGGAATGGGATTGGATTTATATGAAAAATCACCAATGGCTCAGGAGCTATTTGAAGAAGCAAATTCTATTTTAGGTTTTAGTATTACAGATGCAATGTTTGAAGGAACAGCAGAGGAGTTAAAACAAACAAAAGTTACACAACCAGCTATTTTCTTACATTCAGTAATTTTAGCAAAAGTATTAGGAGAGGACTTTAAACCAGATATGGTTGCAGGACACTCATTAGGTGAGTTTTCTGCATTAGTAGCAAGTAACGCATTATCTTTTAAAGATGGATTGCAATTAGTTGCTAAGAGAGCAATGGCAATGCAAAAAGCTTGCGAATTACAAGCATCTACAATGGCAGCTGTTTTAGGATTAGAAGATGCTGTAGTAGAAGAAGTATGTGAATCTATTGAAGGAGTAGTTGTAGCAGCAAATTATAATTGTCCAGGACAAATTGTAATTTCAGGAGAGGTAGAAGCTATTAATAAAGCTTGCGATATTTTAAAAGAAAAAGGAGCAAGAAGAGCATTAGTATTACCAGTAGGCGGAGCTTTCCATTCACCATTAATGGAGCCAGCTCGAGAAGAATTAGCTCAGGCAATTGAAGAAACTACATTTAACACGCCAATTTGCCCAGTATACCAAAACGTAGTAGCAAAAGGGGTAACAGATCCAGCGGAAATTAAACAAAACTTAGTAGCACAATTAACAGGAGCTGTTCGTTGGACGCAATCTATTCAACAAATGATAGCAGATGGAGCTACAGAATTTGTAGAAGTTGGTCCAGGTAAAGTATTACAAGGATTAATGCGTAAAATTGATAGAAATGTTGCAGCTAGCGGAGCTAGCTTTGAATAACAATTAGTTCAATTTCAAAGTATAAAAAATAACTCCGTGCTTACAAGCACGGAGTTATTTTTTTGAAATATCAGAAGTTTTATGAGCATTTTGTTAGCGACAGATTCTTCATGTTCCTTCGATACACTCAGGAAACATTTCAGAATGACAAATTATACATAATGTCATCCTTCGTGAAACGAAGGAGCTATCAAGAAGAACAAAATTCTCTTACTAAATAAGATGCTTCATAATACATTCATTACTTCTTAACTGGTATTTGAAGTTTATTTAATAAAACAGGCTCTCCAAAACCTAATTCTTTCATTCTTTTTAGTTGTGTTTCAGCATCACCAACAACTAACCAAATCATGTTATCAGCTTTAATATATTTATTAGCTAATTCTTGAATACGAGGAATGGTCATATCCATTACAACTTGTTCACGATTCTTTACATAATCTGGAGATAAGTTATAGGCACTCATATTTTCTAACATACGAAGCTTTGCATTCATAGTTTCGAAAGCACGAGCATTGCTTTTTATTAAGAAACCTTTTGTAGTTTCTAAATCTTTCTCATTATAGTTTTTAGCATAATTCTCTAAAATTTGTTTTACCAATTGAGATGCTTCTAAAGTAACATTACTACGAACTCCACTAGAAATAGTGAAAGGACCTTTTACTTTAGAACCAGAAAAACGAGAACGAATTCCATATGTATATCCTTTACCTTCTCTTAATTGTTGTGTTAATTGAGAAGCAAAACCACCACCACCTAAAATGTAGTTCATTACAGTAGCTGGATAAAAATCTGGATCGTTAAATGCTAAAGCAGGAGCTCCAAAACGCAATTGAGATTGTTTAGCATTTGGAATGTCATAAAAATAAACAGTCGATTTTTCTGGTGGAGCAGGTGTTTTGTGCTCAGGAATAACTACTTCTTTTGCCTCCCATTTGGTAGCTAAATCTTGAAGAGAAGCAACTACATTTTCTTTGTTAATATCTCCAACAACATGCATTGTAGTTACAGATGGAGAAATAAAGTTCGTATAATATTGCTTAAGATCATCTAATGTAATTGTTTCTACAGATGCTATTGTTCCTAAAATGTTTTTAGAACGAATATTATCTTCACCGTAAATTAATGCATTATACTGATTGCTAGCAATAGCTCTTGGGCTCGCTTCTTGCTGCCTTAAATTGGTAATAGCTCTCTTTTTAAGGAGTTCAAATTCATTGGCATCCCATCTTGGAGTTAATAACATTTCTTTTACCAAAGTTAAAGTAGCATCATAGTTTCTAGCTAATGTAGTTCCAGAAATACGAATATCGCTTTTAGTCGCATAAATGTTTACAGAAGCTCCTAATTGTGCTAAAGCATCTTCTAATTCACTTACATCTTTTGTTTGTGTTCCTTTTTCTAATAAACTTGCAGTTAAATTAGCAACTCCAAGTTTGTCCATGCTTTCTACTAACTGACCACCGTCGATAGTCATATCAAAAGTTACTAAAGGAACTTCGTTGTTTTGTATTCCTAATACTTTTAAGCCATTGTCTAGTTGATCTTTCCAAACTTCAGGAGTTTTTATCTCAGGAGCTTTTCCGTAAGGAGGTTCCACAGAACGATCAAATGTAGAAGGTGTTTTTTCATAGGTAGCAGCAATAGAAGAATCAAATGTTTCTTCTGCTCCAATTACAATTTTTTCTTCTACAATTTCAGCAGGAACTGAATTTGTTAAGGCTAATTCAGCCTCTCCTCTAGGAACAAAACTAGTTGCAATAAAGTTTTTTCCTTTAATGTAGGTATTAAATACATTCATTACATCTTCAGCAGTAACTGCTAAAGTTGCATTTATTTCTTTGGTTACATAACCAGGGCCTCCAGCAGCTAATTTCAGATGAATAATTAATTAAGGTAGATAGGTTTTTAGTAAAGTGATGATTTAAAATGAGATCTTTTTAAAAGCTATTAACATAGGAAGTTATGTAGTTTTGTATGTAAAAAAAGACTGCCAAGCGGCAGTCTTTTACTTTATTAAAAAAAAAATACTTCATTAACGACCTGTTCTTTCCATTACGAAAGCTACTCTAGTACCGTCACAATAAGTTCTCTCTATGTAAGCTTCAGTTTCCGATTGTAAATCATGTGTTTCAAATGAAAAAGTTGTCCCACTCTCACACATACCATGGTATACAGTACCTCCAGTAATGTTTTTTGTTTCGTTTTTAGATAAAGTTTTTCCTAACATTTTAATTTTTGAGAAATTCATATTTTTCTTTTTTAAGTTCTTTTGCTAATCTAATATTTTTTGAATGTTAGTTATTATCCAATGATGTTAAATTTTTAATAAAAGTAAAGTTTATTGTAAAATGATTACTGATAAAAACTCTATGAACCTACATGAACCATTAGTTCAACAGCAACTACTGGGTCTGATTTATCAACATGAAAAATAACATCTAAACCATTGTCTAATGTGATTTTTTCATAATCAATTTTGAGATCTATTTTTTCTTGTTTTTGAGTAGTGTTGGGAGTATTACAGCTAATAAGAATTGTTGCAGTACAACTCAAAAGTATTCTTTTTATCATGATTGATTACTATTTAAAGCAAGCAAATTACTGAAATATATAAAGTTACCATTGGTACAAACTGTTAAATAGTGGCTCAAAGTTGCTGTGAAGTTGTAATTACATAGTTGAAAGTAATTAGTATAAACATCTTTATAAGTAAAGTATAGTGGTTGTTAACCTAAAAATATACGTTGATTAATTGTAGATATAGGTATAATACTATGTTAGAGGGGTAGTTTATTGAAATTTTGTAGTTACTAATTCCAATTTCTAGGTTAAATAATGGTAGTGTATGGTATTGGTAATAGATTATTTAGGTATTGTAATGCTCTCTAGAGGTATTATAGCCTAACCAATAGGTTCTTTAATTATATGATGCTATATTTTATTAAGATGAAGTAGTAAATAACCTAATAAGATCAATGTGTTACGTATATTATTGAGTATAATAGCTGATAAGAGAAGTTATTTATGTATCTAGAAGGGTAAATAACTGACTTTGAAAGCTATTATATAACAAGTTGCTAAAAAGGCAAAATAAAAAGTCCCTAGTTTTTAAAAACTAGGGACTTTTTTAAGAATTAAATAAAAAATATTATTTAACTAAGATTTTTTTAGTGATACGATCTTCTCCTTTTTGAATTTCAAGAATATACATTCCAGTAGAAAGTTCTTCTACATTTAGTTTTACTAAGTTTATTCCGTTACGTGTTTCAAAGCGATCTGTTTTTACAAGTATTCCCATAGTATTGTATAGGTTTACAGAAATTTGCTCGTTATTGGTAAACAATTGTATATGCATTTCCGTAGTTACCGGATTTGGATAAATAGCAATTGTTTCACTAGTAAATTCAAGATTTTCAGCAGTCGTATTGTATTTGTTATCTGAGTTATTTGTAATCGTAATATTATCGATAGCAATATCTCCTTTAGAAGAATCTCCTGTTACTCCTACAAATCGAAGTCGTACAATTTTACCAGCATATTCACTTAAATCTAAGGTACCTGTTTTCCAAGAATTCCCTTGAGCGCCTACTTCTGTCCATACACGCTTCCATCGAGTATCATTGGTTGTTAGTGCAATATTTAATCGATTAATATTTCTACCATACATATGGTACTTAAATGTTACTACTGGATTTGTAGTATTGGTAAGATCTAAACAAGGAGTTAGTAGCTTGGCATTTTTACTAGGGTGGTTTGGTCGAGAAGCTTCGATAAACATATAGTAGTTTCCATGTTGAGCACTACTAGGACCTGTTTCGTTCGAAGGAGTTCTTCCAGATTTTCGTGTCCAATTAAAGTGATCGTTGGTTGCATCTGCCCAATTTCCTAATCCGTTTTCAAAACTCTGACTATATGGGAATTCACTAATAGTATTGATACAGTTAGGAGTTTCTATAGGAGGAGAGATTTTTTTATCTTCAATAACTATTTGATCAATAGCAATATCACTTTGATAATAGCGAGAAGTACCAACGAATCTTATTTGAATAGCTTCTTTAGCATATTGCTGTAAGTTAATAGTAGCTGTATGCCACATGTTTCCTTGGTCTTCTTTTTTAAACCAAATTTCATCCCAAAAGTATCCGTCTTTAGAAGCTTCTAGCTTTAAGTTTCCGACATGCCCTCCATACATATGGTAGTTAAAACGAAGTTCAGGGTTTTGTAATTCAGTGAAATTTAAACAAGGTGTTTGTAGGATTGCACTTTTATTCGGATTGTTATTCCCAGAAGCTTCGATATATACATAATAAGTTCCGTCTTTAGCTTCTGAAGGTCCTGTAGAGGAAGAAGGAGTTCCTCCTTGACGATGTGTCCAATCGAAATCGTCTCCATCTATATTGGTCCAGTTATTAAATCCAGTTTCAAAACTTTCTGTATATGGGAATATGTCTATTTCTGAGTCACAAGTCAATTTAGGTGTTAGCTTTCTTACGGTAAACATATCAACTGCGATGTCTCCTTTTTCGCCTTCTCCTGTAGTAGCTTTTAATCTAAATTTAATAGTGTCAAACTTATATGGAATTAAATCGATTGTTTCTTCAATCCAATCACTTCCTTGGTCTCCTGATTTTTCCCATAAAGTATGCCAGTCGTAATCGTTTATCGTATATTCTAATTGAAGTGTACCAATATCCGAACCACTCATATGATACATAAATCGAACTTCTGAATATTCGTTCTTTGTTAAATCATAACATGGAGAAGTAATTGTAGCTATTTTTCCATTTGTGTTTCCTGATGCTTCTGCATAGATATAAAAATTATTATCAGGAGCATTAGAGGGACCTGTTTGGGAAGTTTCGGTACCCCCTTGGTGTCTACGCCAATTGAAATCATCGTTAGCACTGTGTTTCCAATTATTAAAATTTGTGCTAAAATTAGAATTATTAGGAAAACTATCAACGATATTCGTACAGTTAGAAGCATTGTTACCATTGGTTTGTGTATCGTATAATGAAGATTCCCATACGCCTCTTCCGTAGGTAGCCATCCTTATTTTAGAATCACTTGATTTTGTACCATAATACAATTCTATTTCAGAAATAGAAACATTAGGTAGGTTATTAGAAAAAGTTACCCAACCATTAGTCGTTTTATTTTTAAAATATACGGCACCTCTTAAAGAAGCATAGATTCCTTTATTAGCAGATTTATCAAATACTAAAGAAGTAACAGATATGCCGCTAGGTAATCCGTTGTCTATTCTACTCCAGCTATTACCTCCATTATTGCTAATGTATACATGACGAGATGAGGTTGCAATTGCTACATTATTTTCATTAAATGGGTCTACAGCAATATCGTTAATATATCCAGAGAATCCCGTTAAGCTAGTCCACTTAGGATTATTTGATGTTATGTTGGTTCCTTTGAATAAACGATCGTCTTTAGCTACATAAATTACTCGATTATTTGAAGGACAAAGTTCAATATGATCTAATAAACCTCCAAAATCTATTTTAGAAGAAATATTAATCCATTTACTCCCTGGTCTTGCACCATTATCATTTCTGTATAGATTTTTATAACCTGCATAAACTCTATCTCCATTTGAAAAATCTACGCCTAATGGAGTTACCCAGTTACCATTAGCGTCTTCTGGAGTACGCGCGATTGGTGTTTCTGTTCTTCCTCCATTAATGGTTTTAGTTAGGTACCCGTTTTGAATACTACTATATACAATGTTTGCATTTTTAGGATGCACTACGCAATCCATTCCATCACCACCATGCCATCGTTTCCAAACGTGGGCAGTTCCCGACATAATAGCACTACCATTATCTTGAGCACCCGCTACAATTCTATTTTTATTAGTAGGCGCATTACTTATTTTATAAAATTGCTGAATCCCCATACCAGCCGTAAGTTCAGCAAAAGTTCCACCTTTATTTTTACTTCTGTAAATACCGCCATCAGATCCAACGTATATGTTACCATTGATATATTGGATTACTTCGATATCGGCATGCACATAATTTCTACCATTGAAATTTGCCCAATCACATTCTTTAACAAATTTTCTACCTCCGTTGGTAGATTTAAACATATTGAGCCCTCCTATATGTACTTCGTTAGCATTGGTATTACTTACAGCGATAGCCATGTCTCTCCAAGCTTGTTGTCCTATTAAATCATCGTACCAGCTAGTAGAACCTGTTGCAGCTCTATCAATTCTAACGACAAAGTTTTCACCGCTATTTGTAGAACGATATAATTGCCCGAAATGATTACCTCCTTTTTGAAGAATGTAAACATAGTTTGGACTTGCTGGACTCACAGCAATTTTCATTCGATCTGAAGCTCGAATACCTGTTGTCTTTTTAGTAAATGAAGTTCCTCCATCGATTGATTTAAAGAAATTATCTCCACAAGCATATACTGTATTTGTATTGCCAGGTTTAAATAGTACATCTTCAATACCTTCATTGATAACCTTGGTCCAATTTAACCCACCATCAATAGAATGGAAGAGTCCACTATGTCTGGAAGAAATATAGATGTCGTCTACGTTTTCAGGGTTAATTAAGATTGTATTAATAGCTCTTGAGATAGAGTGAAGGGTTTGAAATGAATTTCCACCATCTGTACTTTTCATAAGTGCTCCTGAACCATTACCAATATAGATTGTTTTTTTATCGATAGGATGAATGGCAATAGCACCAATATGCATGTTGTCAAATTGATCACCTAAGGGAGTCCATGAATTTCCAGCATTGATTGATTTCCATAAACCACCACCAGGAGATCCAGCATATATTAATTGCTGCTTTTTAGGTTCTACAGCAATTGCTATAATTCTTCCAATACCAGTATGATTTCCATTGGCTGCATGAGAAATAGTTAAAGGACCTAACTCTTTCCAATTACTAGGAGATGTTTGTCTTGAGTTGTTTCTCAAAGACATAATCTTTTGAGAGGCTTTGGTCATGTCTCTTTGACTCATGACTGTTCCGTCAGGCTGTAAGTTTTTTAAGGCTTGGTACTCCCAACGCTTGAAGGTCTTGTATCCAGAATGAGATTGTCCTACTTTTTTAAAATACTTCTCTGCTTCGAGTTGTACTTCTTTTAGCGAGACACCTTCTGTGTTCATAAGTTCAAAGACACGTTGGGCTTTTACCGTTGTAGTAGTTAACAACGATAAGCCAAGTAAGCATAGCTTACCTGCTAAGGTTACTTTTTTCATTATTTATTATTTATTTGGGATTATATGTTTGTTTAACTAGCAGCACAAGTTTACTGTAGTTAAAAAAGAAAATTATAAGTGATTAATTCTTATATGATATTATGTATAGTTAGAAAAAGCCCTAGCTAATAAAAACTAGGACTTTAAAAGGAATCAAATAAAAAGTTATTATTTAACTAAAACTTTTTTAGTGATGCGAGTTTCTCTTTTTTGAATTTTAAGAATATACATTCCAGAAGAAAGTTCTTCAACATTTAGTTTTACTAAGTTTATTCCTTTATGTGTTTCAAAACGATCTGTTTTTATAAGTATTCCCATAGTATTGTATAGGCTTACAGAAGTTTGCTCCCCATTGGTGAATAACTGTACATGCATAATATCATTTATAGGGTTCGGATAAACAGCAATGCGTTCTTCATTAATATTTGTAACATCCGATGCGATAGCTCTATTTTCAGCAGTATTTGTAATACGAATATCGTCAATAGCGATGTCTCCTTTAGAAGCGTCACCAGTTACTCCTACAAATCGAAGACGTACAATTTTACCAACATAAGGACTAAGGTCTAAAGTACCTGTTTTCCAGGAATCTCCTTGCTCACCCACTTGTGTCCATACACGTTTCCATCGAGTATCATTGGTTGTAATAGCAATATTTAATCGATTAATATTTCTACCATACATATGATATTTAAAGGAAAGTGTAGGATTGGTAGCATTTGTCAAATCTAAACATGGCATTAATAGTTTTGCATTTTTAGATGGGTAGTTAGGACGAGAAGCTTCAATAAACATATAGTAATTACCATGATCTGCTGCGCTAGGTCCTGTTACGTTTGAAGGAGTACGTCCTGTTGTACGCGTCCAATTAAAATGATCGTTAGTTGCATCTGCCCAATTTTCGAGTCCATTTTCAAAACTTTGGTTGTATGGAAACCCACTAATAGTATTGGTACAGTTAGGAGTTTCTGAAGATGGAGGAGCGATTGTAGTTCCTTTTAGTTCAACTAGATCAATTGCCATATCTCCATTTTGTAATCCACCAGTTCCTACTGTTGCAATAAATCGAAGTTTAATTGTTTTTCCAGCATATTCGTTTAGCTGAACAAGAGCGTCTTCCCAATTTGCATCCATTTTTCCTTTGGCTAACCATATTTGTTTCCAAAGTTCGTTGTCAGTTGTCACTTCGATAGCAATTCTACTGAGAGTAGTATTAGGACGATTGACAGGACGGTTTATTCGGATAAAGTGTTTAAAAGATAAAATAGGATTGCTAAGAGTTGATAAATCAAAACAAGGAGTTTCTAAAATAGAAACATGTCCTTTCCTGCTTGAAGATATTCTAGCTCTTGCATAAAAGTTTCCATCTACAACGCGATCTGGTTTACGAGAATTTCGGTACTCACTTGGATTGGTGAACGTCCACTCCTGATTGTCTTTATCATAGTTATGCCAGTTTCCAATCCCATTTTCAAAACTATGCTTATAAGGGAAAGTCGTTACAACATCGAAACAAGTTGGCGCTACCGTAGAAACTTTCTTAATTGAAATATTATCAAGAAGTATGGTATTGGCAGAAGTTACTTCTGAACCTTTTGCTATGAATCGAAGTTTAATGATTTTTCCAGCATAAGCTTTTAAGTTTACTGTAGCCTTTCTCCACGCATAATCTTTATTGTCTGAACGTGCCCATATACGGTTCCAAGTATTTCCATCAGGAGAAATTTCTACAGCTAAATTAGCTCCTTTATTATTAGGAACTTCTAAAAAGTAATTGAAGGATAATTCAGAATTACTTAATTGTGTTAAGTCGATACAAGGAGATTCTAAAGTTGTTTCTCCTCTGGCTTTGGTGGTGAGATAATGTTTTCCTACAAGATTCTGTGTTGTATTATTTTCAATTTCCCATGGGAAAAACTGACTTGTACTAGATCGTTTAAAGTTGTTTAAAGTACCAGATTCGAAGTTTTCAAGAAAAGGAAAACTATTGATTAAATGCTCACATTCAATTGTTTTTTCATTAATGGTAAATGCATCTACAGCAATATTACCTTCTTGTGTATTAGTAAACAAAGCGTTCAATCTAAACTTTACGGTATTGGTAGTATGTGTATGTTCACTTATGTCAATACGAACATTTTCCCATTGTGAAGTTTTTGAATTGGTTGTCCAAATGGTTTTCCAATCTACATTGTTAGTTGTAATTTGTAAAGCCAAAGTACCTGCTTGTGTTCCTTTTACAAAATATGAAAAGTTTACAGTTGGATTTGCTGATGATGTTAAGTTGTAACAAGGAGAGGTTAATATTGCATTTTTAGGTTGAGTACTTTTAGTTGCAACTGCTTGAATATAAAAGTTCTGATGAGATGCTTTTAGCGTGTTATTACCTCTAATGCGTGTCCAATCTTGCGTATCGTTAGTGTTTTGTTCCCATCCTCCAAAATTAGTTTCGAAACTCATTTGATGTGGGTAATTGTTTACGATAGTATTACAAGTTAATGTTGCCCCATTAGTTGTGGTATCGTATAGATTCGATTCCCAAACACCTCTACCAAATGTTCCAATACGAATACGACTTTGTGAAGAACCTTTTCCATAGAAAATATCCATATCGTCAATTCTAACATTTGGTAAATTGGTATTAAATAATACCCAGTCATTAGTCGTTTTATTTTTGAAATATACAGCTCCAGTAACAGCTACGTACATTCCTTTGTTAGCAGATTTGTCAAAAACAATAGCTTTTACAGGCATTTTAGGTAAGCCTTCACTAATGTTTGTCCAAGTTATACCACCATCTGTACTTACATGTACTCTACTATTTGATGTTCCAACTGCAATATGGTTTTCATCAAAAGGGTTTACGGCTATACTATTAATATATCCATAAAACTTTTTTAAAGGCTTCCATTTGGTATTTTCTGTAGTAATATTATCACCTCTTACAATTGTAAATCCATCTGCTACATACATAATATTATTGTTTGCAGGACTTATCGTCATATGTCTAAGATTACGACCAAAAGTAGTATTGCTAGAAATATTTACCCATTTAGCAGAGCCTTTGTCTGCTGTTTTTCTACGAAAAACATTATCATTACACATGTATAAATGATCTCCTTTTAAAGGATCAATAATTAATGGTGTAAAGAAGCTAGTTCGAATAGGTCTAGACCCAACTTTTTCTCCTGGATTTGCTAGGTTATGTTCGCTTAACCCTCCATTTTGACTAGTAGTGTAAACTAAATTATTGTTTATAGGATGGATTGCACAATCAATACCATCTGCTCCTCCAATACGTCTCCATTTATAGGAATTATCTTGTAATAAAGAACTTCCGTTATCTTGTGTTCCACCAACAATTAAATGTTTATTTTTACTAGCACTGGCAATGTGATAAAATTGTTGTATTCCGATACCTGTAGTCAAATCTGTATAGGTTTTACCATGATCGGTACTTTTGTAAATTCCTCCATCTGAGCCTACATATAAGATACCATTTACATATTCTAATACTTCTATATCTGCGTGTACATAGTTATTTGCAGAAGGATTTCTCTCTGTATTCGATTGTGAAAAACTTTGTGCTCCATCTGTAGATTTATGAATAACCAATCCACCAACAAGTAATTGATTGGCATTTGTATTACTTACAGTAATAGCCATATCTCTATAAGCCTGGCTACCTAACAAGTTTCTCTTGTTAAAAGCAATAGAAAAGCTAGTACCGCTGTTAGTAGAACGATAAATTTGTCCAAGTGAGCTATCGTTTTTTTGTACTAAATATACGTAGTCAGGATTGGTAGAGCTTACAGCCATTTTCATACGTTCTGATGCAACAATTCCTTGTGTTATCTTAGTAAAAGACTTTCCTGTGTTTATAGATTTATAAAAATCATTACCACAAGCATAAAGAACAGAAGTACTCCCAGGTTTATACATTACATCTTCTATAGGAGCATTAATAATTTGTGTCCAATGCTGTCCTCCATCTATAGAATGATATAAACCATTTCGTCTTACAGCAATAAAAAGTTCGTTTGAATTGTTTGGATTTACCAAAATATCAGTAATACTACTTGGTAAAGTAGCTAAATCGGAAAAGTTAGCCCCTTTATCGGTACTCTTTAAAAAGTGTCCGCCAGCTCCAGTATATACAGTATTGGTATTGTTGGGGTCTATGGCTATTGCCCATACTTGCATGCTAGGAAATTTGTCTCCTAAAGGAGTCCATGAGTTTCCTGCATTTTCTGATTTCCATAAGCCTCCTCCTGGGGCACCTGCATATATTAATTGTTGACGTGTAGGTTCAACAGCAATGGAAACAATTCTTCCGATTCCTCCTTGTACATTTTTACGATCTGCTTCCTCAGTCATCAAAGGACCTAATTCTCTCCAGTTGCTAGGAGAGGTTTGTGTAGATCGCCTTGAGGACGTTCTATTTTGATAGGCTTTTTGATAATCGCGATCGTTAAAAATGGTTCCGTCTGGTTGTAAATTTTGTAGAGCATTGTACTCCCAGCGCTTAAACTGTTTGTAGCCGCTTCCTTTACCAGTACCAACTTCTTTAAAGTACTTTTCGGCTTCGAGTTGTACTTCTTTAAGTGTTACATTGTCTTTGTGCATAAGTTCAAAGACGCGTTGGGCTTTTACCGTTGTAGTAGTTAACAACGACAAGCCAAGTAAGCATAGCTTACCTGCTAAGGTTACTTTTTGCATTATTGATTATTTATTTGGGATTATATGTTTGTTTAACTAGCAGCTGAAAAAACAGGAGCGTAGCTAAAAAGAAAAGTATATATTATTCTTTCAAATGTTTCATGAGTAAACATTTCTTGTGAAGAAAAGAGTTTCTTTTATTCAACAAAATATACGCGTATTTTGATAGATTATTGGAAGTAATCATTTTTTAGGGGGATTAATTTTAGGGAGGGCAAATGTAGCTAAAAAAAATAAGCAAGCAAGTAATAAAGATATTTTTGCGGATATATTAAAATATGAGTTGTAAGCGTATTTATTTTTGAAGTGAATGTAGTTTTCTTTAAGAAGTTTGTTGCTTTTTTTGCCATAACCAAGCTGATTGTAATGCTTCTTCTAGTGTTTTTTCTGTCTTCCAGTTCAGTTCTTTATTTGCAATGGTTGTGTCTGCGTAAGCGGCAGTAATATCTCCTTCACGACGATCAACAATCTTATAGTTTAATTTTTGATTAGTTGCACTTTCAAAAGTTTTTACAATTTCAAGTACAGAACTACCTTTTCCAGTTCCAACATTAAAATACTCGAAATTATTTAGATTCTTTTTATCAATTAAACGTTGTAATGCTGCAATATGTGCATTTGCTAAATCTACTACATGTATGTAATCTCTAATAGCTGTTCCGTCTGGAGTATCGTAGTCATCTCCAAAAATAGAAAGTTGCTCTCTTATACCAGCAGCGGTTTGAGTGATATACGGAATTAAGTTTTGTGGTACACCTAAAGGTAATTCGCCAATTTTTACGCTTTCATGTGCTCCTATTGGATTAAAATAGCGAAGCGCAATAGCATTCAAACCATTAGCTTTACAAGTACCTCTTATAATTTCTTCACCTATTTGTTTGGTGTTACCATATGGAGATGTAGCAGGTTTAGTAGGAGCATTTTCAGTTATAGGTAATTCATCTGCTTGTCCATACACCGTACAAGAAGAGCTGAAAATAAAATGATCAATATTTCGATTTCTCATTTCTTGAAGTAAATAAACTAAGCTACCAATATTGTTTTCATAGTATTCTAAAGGCTTTTGAACACTTTCTCCAACAGCTTTAAATGCTGCAAAATGAATAATTCCATCTATATGATGGTTATCAAAAAATGCTTGTACATCTTTCTTAATACGTAAATCTATTTGATGAAAATCCGGTCTTTTACCTGTAATTTCAGTAATGTTATCTAATACTTCAATTTTCGAATTAGAAAGATCATCAATAATTACAACATTAAACCCTGTGTTTTGTAATTCTACTACAGTATGCGATCCAATAAACCCAAGACCACCAGTGACTAAAATTCTTTTCATAATCTGATTATTTGTAATTATTCGAATAATTAAAGGTTTAAAAAAAATAAAAAAAAGGTGCAGATGTGTTATCTATACCTTTTTTAATTGTAATATTTTTAAAAACAGCGCAGTACTTGATGTAATTTTTACAATTCTATTTACATAAATCATGTGCATGTTTTATTTTTTATACCATTACATATCTTCTTAACTCAAAAAGTTATTGATAGTATTTGTTATAAATTCTAATTGTTCTTCTTCCAACTCTGTGTGCATTGGAAGTGAAATAACGGTATTGATTAATGTATTAGTTACTTTGAAATCCTCTTCATTATAACGCTCATCAGCATAAGCTTTTTGTTTGTGTAACGGCACTGGATAATAAATTGCATTAGCAATACCATTATCTAATAAATGTTTATGTAATTCATCACGTTTTCCATTGGTTATTTGTAAAGTATATTGATGAAATACATGACCGTCATAATCTTCTAAATCCTTTATGTCACAGTCTACTTTTGGAGTAATGATATATTTATTTGTAGCAAAAGCTTCATTATAATATTTTGCTGCTTTTCTTCTCGCTTTACAGTACTTATCTAAGTGAGGTAATTTTGCCTTTAAAATAGCCGCTTGAATACTATCTAAACGTGAGTTTACACCAACTACATCATGATAATAGCGTTTATACATTCCATGATTTACAATTCCTCTAATGATATGTGCTAAATCATCATCATTTGTAAAAATTGCACCACCATCACCATAACAACCTAAATTTTTAGAAGGAAAGAAAGAAGTAGTTCCTACATGACCTATAGTACCAGCTTTCTTTTTAGAGCCATCCTTAAATGTGTAATTTGCACCAATTGCTTGTGCATTATCCTCAATTATAAATAGATTATGTTCATTAGCGACTTCTAAAATAGCTTCCATATTAGCTACTTGCCCAAATAAATGTACAGGAACAATAGCTTTGGTTTTTGGAGTGATTGCTTTTTTTAGTGCTTCAATATCAATATTGAAAGAATCTGGTTCAACATCTACTAATACAGGAGTTAAATTTAAGAGTCCAATAACTTCTACTGTTGCAGCAAAAGTAAAGTCAACTGTAATTACTTCATCTCCAGGTTTCAATCCTAATCCCATCATTGCTATTTGCAATGCATCTGTACCATTAGCACATGGAATTACATGTTTTACATCTAAATAACGCTCTAAATCTGCTTGGAATTCTTTTACATAAGGACCGTTAATATATGCTGAAGATTCTAATACTTCTTGAATAGAAGCATCTACAGTTTCTTTTATTTTTTGGTACTGACTTTGTAAGTCTACCATCTGTATTTTTTTCATCTAGCCTACTGTTTGTTTACTCAAAAGTACAAATTTAAAACCTTTATATTTGATAAAACATATTTAGGAATGAAACTACTAAAAAAACTGCTCTTTTTTTTATTAAGTCTTACACTCTTATTAGCAATTTCATATTGGATTATTAGTAAATCTTTAGCGCCAGATTATAGTGGAGAAATTAAAATTTCTGGATTACAAGATAAAGTAACTGTTTTTTACGATGAGAATGGAGTACCGCATATTAATGCAGAAAATCAAGAAGATGCTTTTAAAGTTTTTGGTTACGTACATGCTCAAGATCGATTATGGCAAATGGAATTGATAAGACGTATAGCAGCTGGTAGATTGTCTGAAATTTTTGGAAAGGATTTAGTGAGAGTAGACAAGCTTTTTTCAGGTTTAGGAATTGAAGAGGCTGCGGGCAAAAGTATAGCAGAAATAGATACCAACACAAAAGCATATAAGCTTACAAGTGCTTATTTAGATGGGATCAATCAATTTATAACTGAAGGACAAACACCATTAGAGTTTTATTTAGTCGGTGTTAAAAAAGAAAAATACACGATTAAAGATATTTACAATGTTTTTGGTTATATGGCATTTAGTTTTGCAGCGGCGCATAAAACAGATCCTATTCTTACTGAAGTAAAAGAGAAATATGGTAATGCACATTTACAAGAAATCATCTCATCTTTTTCTGAGAACTTAACCATTAATAAAACACAAAAGAACCCTGAAATAGGAGCAAAGATTTCTGAAGCTCTAAATATAATTTATGAAAAACTACCAGTATCTCCTTTTATAGGAAGTAATTCTTGGGTATTGGCTCCTGAAAAAACTAAAAACGGAAAAGTAATTTTAGCAAACGATCCTCATATAGGTTTTTCACAACCATCAGTTTGGTATCAATCACATATAAAAACACCAAACTATGAAATGTATGGGTTCAATTTGGCATTAACGCCTTTTCCTTTGTTGGGACATAATAGAGAATATGCTTATGGGTTGACGATGTTAGCTAATGACGATATTGATTTTTATGTAGAAGAGAATAATCCTGAAAATCCATCAGAATATAAAACAGAAAATGGATATTTAAAATATAAGTTAATCGATAAAACGATTAAAGTCAAAGATGGTAAAGACACAACTTACCAAATAAAAGTAAGTCGTCATGGACCTATAATGAATGATTTAATAGAACAGATAGATGATCAACGTCCAATAGCAATGCAATGGATATATACTAAACTTCCAAATCAACTTTTGTTAGACGTTTCTTATGATTTATCACATGCGTATTCTTTAGAAAGTTTTAAACAAGGAGCAGCAAAAGTTCATGCGCCAGGTTTAAATATTATGTATGGAGATGCCAAAGGAAATGTAGCTTGGTTTTCATCTGCAAAGTTATATGAAGTAAGAGATAGTTTATTTAGACAAACCTATTTAGATGGGGCTTCTGGAAAGGATGAAATACTAAGCTTTGTAGATTTTGAAGAAAATCCGCAAGCTATCAATCCAGATTGGAACTATGTGTACTCTGCAAATCATCAGATAGATAGCATTAGAGGAAAGTTGTATCCAGGTTATTATCAACCCCAAGATAGAGCAAGAAGAATTGTAGAGGTATTAGAAAGTCAAGAAAAGTTTTCTAAAGAAGACGTAAAGAAAATGATTTTTGATGTTACATCATCTACAGCTCCAACTATTATCAAAGATATGCTTACAGGTATAGATGTGAGTGATTTATCTCCTTCTGAAAAGAAAGTATATGATACTGTACTTGCGTGGGATGGAACGTATGCTAAAAACAGTGCTGCAGCTACTATTTATAATCGTTTGTTGTTTGAGTTTTATAAAGAAACATATAAAGATGAAATGGGAGATGGTTTTAATATATTTCTAAATACTCAAACAGCTAAAAAAGCATTAGCAGAACAAGTTAAGCGTCAAAAATCTGTTTGGTGGGATAATGTAAATACAGAAGAAGTAGAGACTAGAAAAGATATTGTAAGTAAAGTATTTAAAAATTCAGTTGCGTTTTTACAAAATCAACTTGGAGAAAATAGTGATGATTGGACGTGGGATCGTGTAACTTCTGTAGAACATGAACATGCAATAGGAAAAGCAGGTGGTGTATTACGAAAGTTCTTTAATGTAGGTCCTTTTAAAACTGTTGGAGGAAATGAAGTATTAAACAATCAAATTTTTAATTTAGATAGTACAGGGTATTATAAAGTACGCTCTGGGCCTTCCACTAGAAGAGTAATTGATTTTTCAGATATTGAAAATAGTGTAGCTGTTATTCCAACAGGACAATCAGGTAATGTATTTAGTCCTTATTATAAAGATCAAGCGGCCAAATATATAAATGGAGAATTTGTGAAAATGAAATTGAATAAAAACGAAATTGAAGAGTCTGAAAATAAATTAGTGTTTTTACCAAAGTAAAAAATAATCTAATCAATAATAAAGAAAAGGGAAGTGTAAAAGCTTCCCTTTTTTATGTAAAATAGAATTTAGACTTCATTATAAACTTCTTCGAAAGGAACTCTAAATCGTTCGCCGTATACACCTTCTGGTTTACGAATACCACAAGAAATTATCATATTTATTTCAGCTCCTATTGGTAAACCTAAAACTTTTTTTACTCTCCAAGTATCAGAACCTTCCATAGGACAAGTATCATAGCCTTCAGCAGCCATACTTAACATAAAGTTTTGAGCAGCTAATGCAGCACTTTTATGAGCAACTACACGTATATCTTTACTACGTACTTCACGATATATAGGTTTAAATATCCCTGAAACTAATACAGTAAGGTATTTAAAGATACCAAGAATACCTAGAAAGTCATTGTAAACAAAGGGAATTAATTTTTTATAATAATTCTTTGCAAATTTTTCACGACTACTTTGTTCCGATTTTGGTTTAGGAGGAAAGATGGTGTTTAAATATTGCAAATTAGCTTTTGCTCTTTGTTTCCATAAGTCTTTACGAACGACAACAACAACTAATTGCTGTGCTGTTTTTGCAGCATTTTGATTGAAACACAAAGGCGCAATTTTAGATACAGTTTGTTTCGAAGTAATATGATAAAACTCCCATAATTGCATATTACTACTATTGGGAGCTAATACAGCTTGCGCTATACATTTTTTTACTATTGAAGTTTCAATAGGTTTTTCAGAATCATATACTCTAACAGATCTTCTATAGGCAATTGCTTCTGAAACTGTTTTTTTACTCATCGAATTTAACTTTTTAGAAATAGGATTATCCTAATTTCATTAATGTTTTTAATTGTTTTAGTTTTCCTTTATAAGGAGCATATCGAGTAGGAACATCTAACCAGTTTCCTCTTGTAACAACACCTTTTTTATGAGAGAAAGTTTCGAAAGTTTGTCTACCATGATAGCCTCCAATTCCACTTTCACCAACACCTCCAAAAGGTAAGTTGTGATTTGCAAAATGAACAGTAGTATCATTAATAGTTCCGCCTCCAAAAGAATATCTTTTGATTAGTTTTCGGGCAAAAGACTTTTTATTGCTAAATACATAAAAAGCTAAAGGTTTATCATATTTACTTATAATAGTATCTAAATCTTCTGCTGTTTCATAAGAGATTAAAGGTAATATAGGACCAAAAATTTCTCCTTTCATAACTTCGCTATCTAAACTAGGTTCATCAATTAAGGTAGGGGCAATGTAGTTTTCATCTTTATTCGTTTCTCCACCAATTAATAAAGTTTCATTTTGAAGCATGTTCTGTAAGCGTTCAAAATTTCTAGAGTTTACGATACGAGGATAATCATTAGATTCTTGAGGATTTTCACCATATGCTTTGCGTATTTCTTCTCTAAAATGTGAAACAAATAGCTCTTTTACTTTTTTGTGAACTAGTAAATAATCAGGAGCAATACATGTTTGTCCGCCGTTTAAAAACTTCCCCCAAACAATTCTTCTGGCTGCTAATTTTATTGCTGCTGTATCATCTACAATACACGGACTTTTACCTCCAAGTTCTAGAGTAACTGGGGTAATGAACTCGGCTGCTGCTTTAGCAACAATTCTACCTACAGGAACACTTCCTGTAAAGAAAATATAATCCCAACGCTGTGCTAGTAAAGCTTGAGATACTGGAACGCCTCCCTCTATAACAGAAACAAAGTTTTTATCGAAAATAGACTCAACAATTTTCTTGATAATCTTACTGGTGTTAGAAGTTAATTCTGACGGTTTTAGTACTACAGTATTACCAGCTGCTATAGCACCAATCAAAGGAACTAATGCTAATTGATATGGATAATTCCAAGGAGCAATTATTAATACAGTTCCGTAAGGATCTTTGTGGATTTTAGCAGTCGATGGAAAATTAAGTAAAGAAGGTCTTACGCTTTTAGGAGCAGACCAAGAGCGTAGCTTCTTAATCATCATTTTTAGTTCAGACAATACAATAGAAGTTTCTGTCATTACTCCTTCGTATTCAGATTTTCTAAAATCTTTATGTAGTGCGTCTAAAATATCTTGTTCTCTTGCAACGAGTTCTTTAAGTAATTTTTGTAGTTGTTTTTTTCTGAAAGAAATGTTTTTTGTTTGTTGGGTTGCAAAAAAGCTTTTTTGAGCTAAAATAAGTTCAGGGATTGCTTCAATAGTTGCACTTTCTGTCATGTTGATTGAATTTCTTGAAGTTTTTTATTCATAAGTTTAAACCACAATGGAGGTATCAGAGATAATAACATCATACCTGGATACCCTGTTGGCATTTGTGGACTTTCTGGAAGGGACTTTAAAATTTGATAATGTTTGCTTCCATTATAATGATGGTCTGAATGACGAGATAAATTGAACAAAACCAACTTACCTACAATATGATTCGAATTCCACGAATGTGTATGTTTTACACGTTCATATCTTCCAAATTTATTCTTTTGTCGTAACAAACCGTAGTGTTCTATATAATTTACCGTTTCTAAAAGTAAGATTCCCATAATGGCAGCTGATAGAAAATAAAAAAGAACAGTTAAACCAAAAAAGAAATAAATACTTACTAATAGAAAAATATGAAGAATAGTGTAAACAACCATTCTGTTTTGTACGTGAAACCAACTTCTTTCAGAAGTCTGTAATCGTTTATTTTCCAATTTCCATGCATCTATATAACTCATGAACTGTGAGCGAACCCAAAAAATATATAAAGGTTCATTTTTTCTTGCTGTAGCAGCATCTTCTGTAGTAGCAACTTTAAAATGATGACCGCCATTATGATATGGTAAAAAATGTGTTTCTAAAGATGTCAATAATAAAATCTCTCCTAGTAATTGTTCAAAACGACTTTGTCTATGCCCTAATTCGTGTCCTACGTTTATTCCTATGACGCCACACATAATTCCCATAGCAGAAATTCTTCCAATAAGATCTAATGTAGAGGTTTCAGGAGCTTGTATTACAAATAAAAACCAAATAAAAAAAGCAACTTGAGTAGGTAGCGTGAGGTATAGAATATAGCTATATAATTTATTATTCTTTTCTATTTCCTCTTGTTCTTTATCAAAATTATTGGCATCCATAGCTATGAATAAATCAGATATAGGAACGATACCAAATACATATATTAAAGGTAAAAAAGTAATCCAACCACTAAAGGTAAACGAAATTGCTACAGTTATAGGAATGGTAAAAACTAATAGGTATTTTAATGCTTTCATAAAAATCGAAAACTAAATATACGAATTAATTACAGGCATCCCAAATTGGATCATTTAAAGGTGTTGGAGCTATAAGTTCAATAGGTAATTTGCTTACAGGGTGGGTGAAGTTTATTTTTCTAGCATGAAGGTGAATACTACCATTTTTATTGCTTCTAGGGAAACCATATTTTAAATCCCCTTTGATAGGAAATCCAATATTAGAGAGTTGACACCTAATCTGGTGGTGTCTTCCTGTTTCTAAATCAATTTCTAATAAAGAGTAGTTTTTTAATTCTTTTAAAACAACATAATGTAAAATAGCTTTTTTACTTCCGTTAATTTCTTTAGAATAAGCACTAGATTTATTATTCTTTGGATTTTTCTTTAAGTAATTAACGAGTGTTTGTTTTTTTTGAGATGGATGATTTTTTACAACTGCCCAATAGGTTTTCTTTATTTCCTTTTCACGAAGCATCTTATTTAACCGTTCTAATGCTTTAGAGGTTTTGGCAAAAATTACAATACCAGAAGTAGGTCTGTCTAAGCGATGAACAGTTCCTAAATATACATTGCCAGGCTTGTTGTATTTTTCTTTAATATAGTCTTTTACAATCTCGTTAAGAGGTTGGTCGCCAGTTTTATCACCTTGAACTATATCACCAGCTCTTTTATTTATAACAATAAGATGATTGTCTTCGTGAAGTATTTGAAGATTGTGTTTGGTAGAATGCATATAGATTTATTTAAAATCGTCTGCTACATCTTTATTAACTCCATCAATAAAATTAAGCACTTCGTCTCTTCCTAATTTTGAACTAGAAGAAGTTAAAAAGTTAACAGGCAATGTTTCCCAGTGCTGTAGTAACTTTCTTTTGTATGAAGTAATTTGTTTGTTTAATTTAGAACTCGGTAATTTATCTGCTTTGGTAAAAATGATAGCAAAAGGAATTTGATTTTCACCTAAAAAACGCATGAACTCTAAATCTATTTTCTGAGGATCGTGTCTACTATCTACCAAAACAAAAGCACAAACTAATTGTTCTCTTTCTTTAAAGTAATTTTCAATAAAGTATTGAAAGATGGTACGTTTCTTTTTAGAAACTTTAGCATATCCATAACCAGGTAAATCTACCAAGTACCATGCATCATTTACTATAAAATGATTTATGAGTTGAGTTTTTCCTGGAGTTCCAGAAGTTTTAGCTAACTTCTTTCGCTCCATTAACATATTAATTAATGAAGACTTACCAACATTTGAACGGCCAATGAATGCATATTCTGGAATTCGTTTTTTAGGAGCATTAATAACATTGCTGTTGCTCATAACGAACTCGGCGCTTTTAATCTTCATCGTTTAAATATTTCGTTTTTTAAACCAAGTTTCAAGAATGTCATTGAACTCTTGTGGATGTTCCATCATAGCAGCATGACCACATTTGTCTATCCAATATAGATCACTATCTGGAAGTAATTTGTGAAAATCTTCCGCAACTTCTGGCGGTGTTACAGTGTCATTTTTTCCCCAAATAATACAACTAGGCTGTTTCATATTGGGTAAATCCTTAGCCATATTGTGTCTAACAGCACTTTTTGCAATAGCTAATGTTCTAACTAAAGTATTACGGTCGTTAATTACTTCATAAACTTGATCAACTAACTCATCAGTAGCAATATTTTTGTCGTAAAAAACAGCTTGCGCTTTTGTACGTACAAATTCTTTATCACCACGTCTTGGATAGTTATTTCCCATAGAATTTTCATACAAACCAGAACTCCCTGTTAAAACTAAAGCGGCAACATCTTGCGGATAATGCTTAATATAATATAAAGCAATATGACCTCCTAGTGAGTTTCCAAGTAAAACAACATCTTTTAATTGTTTAAACTCAATAAAGTCATGTAAAAACTTCGCAAGATTTTTAACATTAGTCTTTATTATAGGTAATGTATAAATAGGTAGTTCAGGAATTAAAACCTTATAACCTTTTTCTGAAAAATGACTAAAAGTAGCATCAAAATTACTTAAGGCCCCCATTAATCCATGAAGAACAATAATTGCTCTTCCTTCACCGGCCTCTGCATATGTAAACTTATCTTCTTTCTTTAAAAAATCTGTCATTAGCTATATTTTGGCTAAATGCAAAAGTAATTCTTTTTTTGATACCTATCAATTTCTTTTAAGGACTCCATATGGTAATAATTTAACTGCTTGACAGTCAGTTTTTACTCTTTGTCTATGAAATTTATTAACAATGTGGTAAAAAGTGGTAAAAAGTGGTAAATATTTTATATTTTTGAACTATACTATATAGTTACTTTGGTTAATCTTATTGGAACATATGAATGCAAAGCCGATGCGAAAGGTAGGCTTATGGTTGCTTCTGGCTTAAAGAAGCAGCTTAATCCTGTTTTGGAAGAAGGCTTTGTGATTAAAAGGTCTGTTTTTCAGCCTTGTTTAGAGTTGTATCCAATGCAAGAGTGGAACCAAATGATGGCAAAGATCAACAAATTGAACCGATTTGTTAAGAAGAATAACGATTTTATCAGAAGATTTACTGCAGGTGTGAAGATGGTGGAAATGGATGCGGCTGGTAGAATTTTGATACCTAAAGATTTATGTGTTTTTGCTGGGATTTCAAAACAAGTTGTGTTGTCAAGTGCAGTGAATATCATAGAAATTTGGGATAAAGATAAGTATGAAGCGGTTATAGAAGATACGGCTTCAGACTTTGCTGATTTGGCTGAAGAAGTAATGGGAAATTTTGAGATAGATGAGTGATTACCATAAATCGGTATTGTTAAAAGAAAGTGTAGATGCCTTAGCTATTAAGGGAGATGGTGTGTATGTAGATGTGACATTTGGAGGAGGAGGGCATTCAAAAGAAATTCTTGCTAGACTTGGAGATAAAGGAAGGTTGTTTGCTTTTGATCAGGATGCAGATGCGCAGCAAAATAAAATAGATGATGAACGCTTTGTGTTGATTGGAGAGAATTTTAGATATATAAAAAGGTTTCTAAGGTTTTATGGTGTAAAAAAGGTGGATGGAATTCTTGCTGATTTGGGAGTGTCGTCACATCAGTTTGATGAAGCAGCTAGAGGTTTTTCGACTAGGTTTGATGGGGAGTTGGATATGCGAATGAATCAAGAGTCGGGATTGTCAGCGAAAACAGTTGTGAATGAATATGAAGAAAAGCAATTAGCAGATGTGTTGTATTGGTATGGAGAATTGCGAAATGCAAGAGTAATGGCGAAGCAAATTGTTGAAGCTAGACAAAATCAAGAAATCAATACGAGTTTTGAGTTGAAACAAGTGTTGAGTAGATTTTTACCAAAGTCAAAAGAACATAAAATCTTGGCGCAAATTTATCAGGCAATACGAATTGAAGTGAATCAAGAATTGGAAGTGTTGAAAGAATTTTTGATGCAGACGCCAGAGTTGTTAAATGAAGAGGGGAGATTGAGTGTGATTTCATATCATTCTTTAGAAGATAGATTGGTGAAAAGATTTATAAGAACAGGGATGTTTGAAGGTGAACCAGAGAAAGATTTTTATGGTAATACAAGTGAGCCATTGAAAAAAGTAGGGAAATTAATTGTTCCAACAAAAGAGGAAGTTGTTGAGAATAATAGAGCAAGAAGTGCAAAGCTAAGGATAGCAACATTAAAATAGATGAAGGAAAATTCAGGGGGAATATATGATTTGTTAAGAGGGAGTTTCCTAACGGATGAATCAGCAATTAAAAATTGGAAAGTGATTTTTTTTGTGGTGGTGTTGTTGTTAATAATGATATGGAGTGCACATTCAGCAGATGAGAAGGTGGTTAAGATAGCTGAGTTGAATAAACAGAAAAGAGAATTAAGAGCAGAGTATGTAGATACGAGCACAATTTTAATGCGGATGAAGTTGGAAAGTGCTATACGGAAAAAAGTAAGTAGTACAGGATTGTCTCCAGCTAAAGATCCGCCACAGAAAATAAAAGTAATCATTAATAAATAATAACTGTCAGCCATAAAAAAGAGTATACTAAATAAGTTATATGTAATAGCAGCATTTATGTTGCTTTTTCTGGTTGTTATTGGAGGTAAGGTTTTTGAGCTTCAATATGTAAAAGGAGATAAGTATAAAAAACTAGCAGTTGAAACTACGGTTAAAAACGATACTATTTTCGCAAACAAAGGAAATGTATATGCAGCCGATGGAAATTTACTTGCTACATCTATTTCAAATTATACTATAAGAATGGATGTAATTGCGGTAGATGATGATGTTTTTGAGAGAAATTTAAAAGGATTGACTGAAGAACTTGCTAAAATGTTAGGGAAGACGCCTAGCTATTATGTGAAAAAGCTTAGAAATGCTAAAGAGGCTAGAAATAGATATTTGTTAATTGCTAGAAACCTTGGGTATAACGATTATATGAAAATGAAGAGTTTCCCCATTTTTAATTTAGGAGTGTATCGAGGAGGTTTTATTGCAGAGCAAAAAACAGTGAGAGAACATCCAATAGGTAAAATTGCAGAAAGAACAATTGGTTACAACGATCATAGAGGTGGTGCAGGTATTGAAGGAGCTTTTTCTGAATATATGAAGGGGAAAAATGGTTGGAGATTAAAGCAGAAAATTGCAAAAGGGCAATGGAAACCTATTAATGATGTAAATGAGCAAGAGCCAGAAGATGGAAAAGATGTAATTACAACTATAGATGTAAATATTCAAGACATAACACATCATGCTTTATTGAAACAGATGGAGCGTTATGATGCAGATCATGGCTGTGCGGTAGTTATGGAAACCGCTACAGGAGAGATTAAAGCTATTTCTAATCTTGGTCGTACTTCTAGTGGAAGATATTATGAGAAAAGAAACTATGCTGTATGGGAGAGTCATGAACCAGGGTCAACATTTAAGTTAGCAAGTTTAATGGCTGGTTTGGAAGATGAAGTGATAGATACAGCGACAATAGTAGATACTGAAAAAGGAAAAATTTTCATCAATAATAGAAAAGTAGAAGATAGTCATAAAGAAGGGTATGGGAAAATCTCTTTAGCTAGAGTTTTTGAGGTGTCTTCAAATGTGGGAATTGTAAAAGCAATTCAAAAACATTACGATAAAAATCCAAAGAAATTCTTGAAGAGAATCAAACAGTTTGGTTTAGATAAACAAACAGGAGTTAAGATAGTAGGAGAAGGAAAACCTTTTATACCGTCACCAGATAGTGAACGTTGGAGCCCAATAACATTAGAATGGATGGCGTGGGGATATGGAGTTTCGTTGACACCATTACAAACATTGATGTTTTATAACGCTGTAGCAAATAATGGAGAATTGGTAAAACCTCGATTTGTAAAAGAGTTGAAAATTGGAGGTAAAACAGTTAAGAAATTTAAGAAAGAAGTTCTTAAAAAGAGAATAGCATCAAAAAATACAATTGATAAAGTTGTGAAAGTGATGGAAAATGCTGTAAAAAAAGGAACAGCAAAAGAAATATATTCTCCGAATTTTTCAATGGCAGGGAAAACAGGAACAGCTAAAAAATGGATTCCAAGAAGAAAAAATAAAGAAGGAAAATACGAAGGAGGTTATTACTCTAATCAAAAATATGTAGCTTCTTTTGCAGGCTTCTTTCCAGTTAAAAACCCTAAGTATTCTTGTATTGTGGTAATACACGAGCCAGATGCTATTAAAGGTTATTATGGAGCTAAAGTAGCTGCGCCAGTATTTAAAGAAATAGCGCATAAAATTTATACTTCAAAACCGTCAAGTGTACAAATGGTTACGGATTCTGTAGTTAGTAAATCTATAGATAAAGATTACAAAAATTATTACAGTGTATTAAGTAAGTATAAAACGATTATGCCAAAGGTGTTGGGAATGAGTGGTATGGATGCGATTTCGTTATTGGAGAATATGGGGTTGAAAGTTAAGTTTTCTGGTATGGGAAAAGTAACTGAGCAATCGATACCTAGAGGGGAAAAAGTAAAAAAGGGAGCAACAGTATATTTAAAATTATCATAGTTGAAGGTTTTAAAAGACATATTGTATAAAGTAACAGTAAATTCTGTTTTCGGGGATACAACTGTAGAAGTGAATTCAATTCATTTTGATAGTAGAAAAGTAGCAAAGAACGATGTCTTTGTAGCGTTGAAAGGAGTAACTGTAGATGGACATGATTATATAGCTAA
The DNA here is from genome assembly GCF_964511145.1 of Tenacibaculum amylolyticum. Lineage (NCBI taxonomy): Bacteria > Pseudomonadati > Bacteroidota > Flavobacteriia > Flavobacteriales > Flavobacteriaceae > Tenacibaculum > Tenacibaculum amylolyticum. Next base: position 26,469 of record NZ_CAZEFZ010000066.1, on the reverse strand, counting down.
AGCTATAGATTTAGGAGCTAATGTTGTAGTGTGTGAAAAAGTACCTGAGAAGAAAGTGACTGGAATAACATATGTAGAAGTAGCTAATTCTAGCAAAGCTTTGGCAATTATGGCTGCTAATTATTATGATAATCCATCTAAGAAATTGCAGTTGATTGGTGTAACAGGTACAAATGGAAAAACTACAATTACAACGTTATTATATGAGTTGTTTAGAAAACTCGGATATAAAGTTGGATTGTTGTCTACCGTGAAAGTAATGGTAGATGTAAAGGAATACCCTGCAACACATACAACACCAGATTCATTAGCGATCAATGAATATATATCTAAGATGGTTGCTGAAGGAGTTGAATATTGTTTTATGGAAGTGAGTTCGCATGGAATTCATCAAAATAGAACAGCTGGATTAGAGTTTGCAGGAGGAGTATTTACAAATTTATCGCATGATCATTTAGATTATCACGAAACGTTTGCTGAGTATAGAGATGTGAAAAAACGTTTTTTTGATGAGTTGCCAAAAGAAGCATTTGCATTAACAAATATCGACGATAAGAACGGAACGATAATGCTTCAGAATACAAAGGCTAAGAAATATAACTATGCCTTAAAAACATTAGCAGATTATAAAGCGAAAATTTTAGAAAAAAGTTTTTCGGGTTCATTGCTAACAATTAATGGAATTGAAGTTTGGAGTAAGTTAATCGGAGACTTTAATGTGTATAATTTGCTGGCAATTTATGGAGTCGCGGAATTGTTAGGGTTAGATAAATTAGAAACACTTACAACTATAAGTAACCTTGAAAGTGTAAGTGGTCGTTTTGAATATATTGTTTCAAAAGAAAATGTAACAGCAATTATAGATTATGCACATACACCAGATGCATTGAAAAATGTGTTGGAAACAATTAACAATATTCGAACAGGAAATGAAAGTGTAATTACTGTAGTAGGATGCGGTGGAGATAGAGATGTAGCAAAACGTCCAAAAATGGCACACATTGCATCTCAATTAAGTAATCAAACAATTTTCACATCAGATAATCCAAGAACAGAAAATCCGCAAACTATTATTGAGGAAATGGAAGCTGGGGTTTCTGCTGAGAATTTTAAAAAGACATTGTCAATTTTAGATAGAAGACAAGCAATAAAAACCGCACATAGGTTAGCACAATCTGGAGATATAATTCTTATTGCAGGAAAAGGGCATGAGCATTATCAAGAGATTAATGGAGAAAGACATCATTTCGATGATTTAGAAGAAATAAAATTATGTTTTAATTAAAAACGATAAAACGAATGTTATACTATTTATTTCAATACTTAGAAAATGAATTCAATTTAACAGGAGCAAGTGTGTTTCAATTTATCACATTTCGTTCAGCTACTGCATTCATTTTATCGTTACTATTATCTACCATTTTTGGAAAACGAGTAATTAATTATTTGAGAAGATTACAAGTAGGAGAAAGTATTCGAGATTTAGGATTGCAGGGGCAAATGCAAAAAGCAGGTACTCCTACAATGGGAGGAGTTATCATTATATTATCAACATTAATCCCTGTATTGTTATTAGCTAAACTAGAGAATATTTATGTAATAATTCTTTTAATAACAACGGTTTGGATGGGGTTAATTGGTTTTGCAGATGATTACATAAAAGTATTTAAAAAAGATAAGGCCGGTTTAAAAGGAATTTTTAAAGTTATCGGTCAGGTTGGATTAGGTGTAATTGTTGGAGCGATGTTGTATTTCAGTCCTTCGGTAACAATAAAAGAACAACTACCAGCCGATCAACAAATAGTGCAGCAAGATGGGAAAAGAAAGGTTTTTGGAGAAGCACATAAATCAACGAAAACTACAGTTCCATTCTTTAAAAATAATGAATTAGATTATGCTAAAGCCTTAAGTTTTTTAGGAGATGATTATCGAAAATATGCTTGGTTAATATTTATTCCAATAGTAATTTTTATAGTTACGGGAGTTTCTAATGGAGCGAATTTAACAGATGGGATTGATGGTTTGGCAGCTGGATCTTCCGCTATTATGGTATTAGTACTGGCATTGTTTGCTTGGGTTTCGGGAAATATAGTTTTTGCAGAATATTTAGATGTAATGTATATCCCAAATTCAGGAGAAATGACAGTATATATATTGGCATTTGCAGGAGCTCTTATAGGTTTCTTGTGGTATAATACATATCCAGCACAAGTGTTTATGGGAGATACAGGGAGTTTAACTATTGGAGGAATTATAGCAGTAATTGCTATTGCTACAAGAAAGGAGTTGTTGCTTCCTTTATTAGCAGGAATCTTTGTGGTAGAAAATTTATCTGTGATTCTACAAGTAGGATACTTTAAGTATACGAAAAAGAAGTTTGGTGAAGGAAGACGAATTTTCAAGATGGCACCATTACATCATCACTATCAAAAGTTAAATTACCATGAAAGTAAAATTGTAACTCGCTTTTGGATTGTAGGAATTTTATTGGCGGTATTCACAATAGTGACATTGAAATTAAGATAATGAAAAGATTAGTTGTTTTAGGAGCAGGAGAAAGCGGTGTAGGTACAGCAATTTTAGGAAAAAAAGAAGGATACGAAGTATTTGTGTCAGACAAAGGAAGTGTCGATGAAACATATAAAGAAGTTCTTTTACATCATAATATAGATTTTGAAGAGCGTCAGCATTCAGAAGAAAAAATCTTTAATGCAGATGTAGTCATGAAAAGCCCAGGGATACCAGATAAAGTGGCTTTGGTAAAAGCTTTAGTAGCAAAAGAAATTCCAGTTATTTCTGAAATTGAATTTGCTTCACAGTTTACAAATTCGACAATTGTTGGAATTACTGGTTCTAATGGAAAAACAACGACAACAATGCTTACGCATCACTTGTTAAAAAATGCAGGTTTGAATGTTGGAATTGCAGGAAATATTGGAGATAGTTTCGCGAAGCAAGTAGCGGAAAAAAACTTTGAAAACTATGTGCTGGAGTTAAGTAGCTTTCAATTAGATGGGATTGAAGATTTTAGATGTTTTATAGCAATAATAACAAATATTACTCCAGATCATTTAGATAGATACGAATATGATTTTAATAAATATATAGCTTCAAAATTTAGAATAACAAAAAATCAAACAGCAAATGATTTTTTGATTTACGATTCAGATGATGAAGTAATTACAAATTGGTTAATTAAAAAACCAATTGAGTCAACGCTAGTTCCATTCTCATTAGAAAAAGAATTGGATTATGGAGCGTTTTTAAAAGAAGATAATATAATAATAAGATTAAAAGAAGAGGATTATATAATGAGCACATCATACCTAACAGTTAAAGGAAAACACAATACAAAAAATGCAATGGCATCTATGCTTGCGGCTAAATTATTGCAAGTAAGAAATCAGTCAATTACAGAAAGTATGTCTGGTTTTGAAGGAGCTGAGCATCGTTTAGAAAAAGTGGTTAAAATAGAGGGGGTGTCGTATGTAAATGATAGTAAAGCAACAAATGTAAACGCAACATTTTATGCTTTAGAATGTATGGAAACTCCAACAGTGTGGATTGTTGGGGGAGTAGATAAAGGAAACGATTATAGCGATTTATTGCCTTTAGTAAGAGAGAAGGTAAAAGCGATTGTTTGTTTAGGTTTAGACAATACTAAAATTGTAGAGACATTTGAAAATGTGGTAGATGTTATTGTTGAAACAGCAGGAGCGGAAGAAGCAGTAAAAGTTTCGCATAAAATAGCAGGAAATGGAGATACAGTATTATTATCACCAGCATGTGCAAGTTTTGACTTATTTGAAGATTACGAAGATAGAGGTAGGCAGTTTAAAAAAGCAGTAAGAAGTTTATAGGAATTTGAAAACTATATTCACACATATAAAGGGAGATAGAGCAATTTGGGCTATTGTGGCGGTTTTAGCAATCCTGTCATTTATGCCTGTATATAGTGCAAGTACAAATTTAGTGTACGTGGTTGGGAATGGTTCAACTACAGGACATTTAATAAAACATATTGCGCTATTAATTATGGGGTTTGGAATTTTATATGGTGTGCATAAAATTCCATATCGATACTTTAGTGGAGGATCGGTTTTGATGCTTCCGATAGTAATTTTATTATTAATATTTACACTCGCCCAAGGCACTACCATAGGTGGAGCAAATGCGAGTAGATGGATTCGAATTCCATTTGTAGGAGTTGGATTTCAAACATCAACTTTAGCAGCACTAGTGTTGTTGGTGTATGTAGCAAGATATTTAGCAAAGAATAAAGAAAAGGAAATAGTTTTTAGAGAAAGTTTGATTCAATTATGGCTGCCAGTAGGAATAATTTTGGTGTTAATTCTACCAGCAAACTTTTCTACAACAGCTATTTTATTTCTTATGATTGTGTTATTAACATTCATAGGAGGTTACCCATTAAAATATATAGCAAATGTTATAGGGATGGGAATTGTAGCGTTAGGACTATTTATTTTAGTGGTAAAAGCGTTCCCAGATTTAATGCCTAACAGGGTTACTACATGGGAAAAGAGAATTACTGGATTCTTTTCTGAAAAACAAGTAGAAAATTATCAGGTAGAAAAAGCAAAAATTGCGATAGCAACAGGAGGAGTAACTGGAAAAGGACCAGGAAAAAGTGTTCAGAAAAATTTCTTACCACAATCTTCTTCAGATTTTATTTACGCAATTATTGTCGAAGAGTATGGGCTAGTAGGTGCTTTGCTAGTAATTTTTATTTACTTTCTATTACTCTTCAGAATTATAATATCAGCAAGGAAAGCGACAACTATTTTTGCAACGCTTTTAGTAATAGGAGTAGGTTTGCCTATTGTATTTCAAGCTATAATTAACATGGCGGTAGCGGTAAATCTATTTCCGGTAACAGGACAAACATTACCACTTATAAGTAGTGGAGGAACATCTATTTGGATGACATGCTTTGCGTTAGGAATGATTTTAAGTGTAAGTGCATCTAAAAATGAAACAGAGGAATCAATTTTAGATGACAATCCACTTGATATTTTACACGAAACAATATAAATAAGCTGTATGAAAAAGGCGTTACATATAATCATAAGCGGTGGAGGAACCGGAGGTCATATTTATCCTGCGATTGCAATTGCAAACGAGGTTAAACTTCGTTATCCAGAAGCTAAGATTTTGTTTGTGGGGGCAAAAGATAAAATGGAAATGGAAAAAGTACCACAGGCAGGATACGAAATAGAAGGTTTGTGGATTTCTGGAATTCAAAGAAAAATAACGGTTAAAAACCTATTGTTTCCTTTTAAGCTATTAAGTAGCTTGTGGAAAGCAAATAGAATATTAAGAAAGTTCAAGCCAGTTGTGGCAATAGGTACGGGAGGGTTTGCAAGCGGACCTACTTTAATGATGGCAAATCGTAAAAAAATTCCAACATTAATTCAAGAGCAAAACTCATATCCAGGAATAACAAATAAGCTATTGAGTAAAAAAGCAAAGAAAATATGTGTGGCTTATGATAATTTAGAACGCTTTTTTCCAAAAGAAAATATTATAAAAACAGGGAACCCAGTTCGTCAGGATTTATTATCAATACATTCAAAAAAAGAAGAAGGTCAAGCTTTTTTTGATTTAAAGAAAGATAAAAAGACAGTATTAGTAATTGGAGGGAGTTTAGGAGCTAAAAGAATTAATCAATTAATTGAACTAGAACTAGGCTTTTTTCAAAAGCAAGATATTCAAATTATATGGCAGTGTGGAAAGTTATACTACGAAGAATTTCGAGTATATAACGATGATGAAGATGTACAGGTGCATGCTTTCTTAAATAGAATGGATTTAGCCTATGCTGCTGCAGATTTTATCATATCTAGATCAGGAGCAAGCTCAGTGTCTGAGTTGTGTATTGTAGGAAAACCAACAATTTTTATCCCGTCGCCAAATGTTGCGGAAGATCATCAAACAAAAAATGCGAAAGCAATTGTAGATAAACACGGGGCGATTATGTTAAAAGAAAGTGAGTTACATACATTTCCTGTAGTGTTTGAAACCCTTATGAAAGATAAAGGGAAACAAGAGAGTTTAAGTGAAAATATAAAAACGTTAGCGTTACCAAATGCAACAAGTGATATCGTTAACGAAATTGAAAAGCTAATTAATTAGTGAATTTAAAAGAGATACATAACATCTATTTTATAGGGATTGGAGGAATCGGAATGAGTGCCTTAGTACGTTATTTTTTCAAGAATGAAAAAAACGTAGCAGGTTACGATAAAACACATTCTCCAATAACAACAGAATTAGAAAGGATAGGAATCGCAATTCATTATAGTGATGAAATTAATGCGATTCCAAAAGCTTTTCTAGATAAAAAAAGTACGTTAATTGTTTACACACCAGCAATTCCTAAAAATCATAAAGAACTAACGTATTTTATGGAAGAAGGATATACAGTGTTGAAGCGAGCAGAGATTCTAGGAAAAATAACAGAAAATACTTTTTGTTTAGCAGTGGCGGGAACGCATGGTAAAACAACAACATCTTCTATTTTAGGACATATTATGCAACCTTTGCATGCAACAGCATTTTTAGGTGGGATAGCAGAGAACTATAATTCAAACCTAATTTTAGGAGAAGATAAGGTTTCTGTAGTCGAAGCGGATGAGTATGATCGATCGTTTTTGCAGTTGTCTCCAGATATAGCATGTGTAACTTCTATGGATGCAGATCATTTAGATATTTATGAAAAGCATGATTTTTTACTAGATTCTTTTAGGGAATTTTCGAATAAAGTTTCTCAAAAATTAATCGTAGCCAAAGGCTTACCTTTAGAAGGATTGACGTATGCTATAGATGAAGAGGCTGATTTTGTAGCGTTTAATTTACGTGTAGGAAATGGTGCTTATTTATTTGATGTAAGAACTCCATCTGAAACAATTCAAGATATTGAATTTAGTTTACCTGGTAGACATAATATCATGAATGCTTTAGCGGCATTAGCAATGGCAAACTTGTATGGAGTTGAGCTAATAGAAATTAAAAATAGATTAAAAACTTTTACGGGAGTACAAAGAAGATTTTCATATAAAATTAAAACAGAAAAAACAGTTTTAATAGATGATTATGCACATCATCCAACAGAGATTAAAGCAGTGCACAATGCTGTTAGAGAAATGTATCCTAATGCTAAAGTATTAGCAATATTTCAACCACATTTATACTCTAGAACAAAAGATTTCGTTGATGACTTTGCAATTGAGTTATCTAAGTTCGATGAGTTGCTATTGTTAGATATTTACCCAGCACGAGAATTACCAATTGAAGGTGTTACTTCTGAATGGTTATTGGGTAAAATAAACCTAGAAAATAAAGCATTAGTAACTAAGGAAGCAATGATTGAAATAGCAGGGAAAACTGAAGCCAAAGTTATTTTAATGTTAGGAGCTGGAGATGTAGGTTTGTTAGTTGGAGATGTTAAAAAAGAAGTAGAAAATAACTATAATAACGTATGAATAAAAAGTTAGGAACATACATATTATTTTTTAGCTTACTAGTACTATTGCTTTTCTTGTATGGTTTTACAAAGAAGAGAAATCAGGAAAGAAAAATTCATGCTATTGAGGTTTTATTTGAGGAAGGGAAGAATTCTTTTCTCACACATGAGGCGGTTAATAAATTGTTAATACAAAGTCAGGTTACAGTTAAAAACCAACCAAAAAGAATCATAGATTTACATAACCTGGAGGGGAAGGTGTTGTCAAACCCATTTGTAGATGAAGCTACGGTTTTTATAACGCTAGGGGGACTAATAAAAACTCAAATTACACAAAAAGAACCTGTTGCCAGAATTATTTCTGACGACGGGACTTACTATGTTGATAAAAAAGGATTTAAAATTCCATTGTCGACAAATTTTTCTGCGAGAGTACCTTTGGTAAACGGAGTAGAAACTGCAGAAGAAATTAAAGAAATAACGGAATTAGTTCAGATTATTTCTGAAGATGATTTCCTGAAAAAAGAGATCACTGCGATCCAAAAACTGAAGTCAAATGAATATGTTTTTAATGTAAGGAGTGGAGATTATCGAGTTTTTTTTGGGAAATATGAAGATGTAGGTCTAAAATTTAAAAAATTAAAAGCTTTTTATAATAAGGCTTTAAAAGATAAAACAATAAATAAGTATAAAACAATTAACGTAAAATACCACAACCAAGTGGTGTGTACAAAACGAAATCAAGATGGAAAACAACAATAAAATCGCTGTTGGTTTAGATATTGGAACTACCAAGATTGTTGCCATGATTGGTCGCAAGAATGAGTACGGCAAAATTGAAGTTCTCGGTATAGGGAAAGCAAAAAGCTTGGGGGTAAAACGTGGTGTAGTTAATAATATAACACAAACAATACAGTCAATACAACAAGCTATAGACGAAGCTGAAAGTGTTTCAGGCCAAAAAATTAACGATGTAGTCGTTGGAATTGCAGGACAACACATAAGAAGCTTGCATCATAGCGATTACATTACTAGAACAAAAGCAGATGAAGTAATTGAAGAAGCAGATATAGACGATCTTGTAAATCAAGTGCATAAGTTAGTAATGTTACCTGGAGAAGAAATCATTCATGTATTGCCTCAAGAATTTAAAGTAGATAGTCAACCAGACATAAAAGAACCTATAGGGATGTATGGAGGAAGGCTAGAAGCGAATTTCCATGTAGTTGTAGGACAAGTTTCTTCTATTAGAAATATAGGGAGATGTGTAAAAAGTGCTGGTTTGAGTTTAGCTGATATTACCTTAGAACCTTTAGCATCTGCTTCAGCAGTATTAAGTCAGGAAGAAAAAGAAGCTGGAGTTGCTTTAATAGATATAGGAGGTGGTACTACTGATTTGGCAATTTTTAAAGATGGAATTATACGTCATACAGCAGTAATTCCGTTTGGAGGAAATGTAATTACAGAAGATATTAAAGAAGGATGTTCTATTATAGAGAAACAAGCAGAATTATTAAAAATAAAATTCGGTTCAGCTTGGCCTGGAGAAAATAAAGAAACAGAAATCGTTTCTATACCAGGTTTACGAGGAAGAGAGCCTAAGGAAATTACATTAAAAAATCTATCTAAGATTATTCATGCAAGAGTACAAGAGATAATTGAACACGTTTATTTGGAGATTAAGAACTACGGACATGAAACGCAGAAAGGAAAACTTATTGCGGGAATTGTGTTAACTGGGGGTGGTTCTCAATTAAAACATTTACGTCAGTTAGTCGAGTATATAACAGGAATGGATACACGTATTGGGTATCCTAACGAGCATTTAGCTGGAGATAGTGATGAAGTTTTATCAAGTCCATCATATGCAACAGCCGTTGGATTGTTAATGGAAGGATTAGAAAAACAATCAAGAGAGATAGTAGAAGAAACTATTGAAATTGTTGAAGAACCAATAGTAAACGAAACAGAAATTGAAGAGCCTAAAGCTGAACCAGAACAAGAAGAGCCAAAAAGAACGAAAAGAGGGAAATCGTTCTTAGAGAAATTTACAGAGAGGTTTAAAGAATTTTTAGACAACGCAGAATAAAAAACAATAAAGGGATTAAGAACATAAATAAAAAGGAGAGTTATTATGAGCGCAGAATTTGATAACATTTCATTTGATATGCCTAAAACACAATCAAACACTATAAAAGTGATTGGAGTAGGCGGGGGAGGTAGCAATGCAGTAAACCACATGTATAGTAAACAAATTCATGGTGTAGACTTTGTAATTTGTAATACAGATTCACAGGCATTAGAAAATAGTCCAATACCTAATAAAATACAATTAGGAGCACATTTAACTTCTGGTTTAGGGGCAGGTGCAAATCCAGAGATTGGAGCACAAGCTGCAGCAGAAAGTATACAAGAAATTCAGCAGATGTTAAATACACATACCAAAATGGTATTTATTACTGCTGGTATGGGAGGTGGTACCGGAACAGGTGCAGCACCTATCATTGCAAAAATTGCAAAAGATATGGATATTTTAACAGTAGGAATTGTTACAATGCCATTTCAGTTTGAAGGGAGAAGGCGCTCACAACAAGCTCAATTAGGAATTGATGAATTACGTAGAAATGTAGACTCTTTAATTGTAATTAATAATAATAAACTGCGAGAAGTTTATGGAAACTTAGGTTTTAAATCTGGGTTCTCTAAAGCTGATGAAGTATTAGCAACAGCTGCTAAAGGTATTGCAGAAGTAATAACTCACCACTATAAACAAAATATAGATTTACATGATGCGAAAACAGTACTTGCTAATAGCGGTACTGCAATTATGGGGTCTGCAAAAGAATCTGGAGAAAGTAGAGCTAAGAATGCAATTATAAAAGCTTTAGATTCTCCATTACTTAATGATAATAAAATTACAGGAGCAAAGAATGTATTATTATTAATTGTTTCTGGAACAAATGAAGTAACATTAGACGAAATTGGAGAAATTAACGATTATATCCAAACAGAAGCTGGTTACGATGCGAATATTATTATGGGTATCGGTGAAGATGAAACCTTAAATGAAGGGATTTCAGTTACAGTAGTAGCTACTGGTTTTGCGCAAGACCAACAGAATACGATTAATAATACAGAAACAAAAAAGATTGTTCATACGTTAGAAGATGATCAAAAAGCAACGTATGAATTTGATCAGAAAACGGTACAAAAATCGACTCCTTTAAACGAAGCTGTTCAAGCTCCTAAAAAAGACGAAAAAATAGTACATGTTTTAGATACAGAGGAAGAAATAATAGAGCCTAAAATTAATGATGGTTTAATCAAAACAACAGAAGCAATAAAAAACATTGAAGTTGTTTTTGATGAAGTAACGCCAACTTGTGTTTCTGAAGCAGACTTTGTTATTAAAAATGTTACTAAAAAAGCACCAAGAAAAGTTGAAGAACCAAAACCTATTCAACAAAACTTATTGTTTGATTTACCTTTAAATTCTTACGAAGAAATTAAACCTGATACAACAATAGAAAAGAATGAGTTAATCGAAACTACTGAAGCAATTAAAAATATAGAAGTTGTAACTGAAGATGTTAAACCTGTATATGAGAAGAAATATGTTTTAGAAGATTTTGATATTCAGCCAACTATTGGAAAAAGCTCTGTGCCAGCCATAGATAACACTGAAGAAGAGGCAGCGTTGCAATTTGAAGTAAAGACAAAATCTAATGATGTTGAACAAAATGTATCTGATAGCAATGAAGAAGCCTCTCCATTGAGCTTAACGATTACAGAATTGCAAAGAAGAGCAAAGGAACGTAGAGAGAAAATGAAAGGATTTAATTATAAGTTTACAGATCAGGTGAATAAAAATATAGACGATATAGAGCGTCAGCCTGCCTACAAACGTTTAGGTGTAGACTTAGATGTAAACACTAAAATAAGTGAGAAGCAAACTCCTTTAGATAAAAACTCAGGAGATGATTTTCCATTACGCTCTAATAATTCTTTTTTACATGATAATGTAGACTAGTTTAAAAAGAGAAATAAAAAAACTGAATCCTGAGAGGAATCTCAGGATTTTTTTATCAGTATATTTGAATATTAAAAAAATCTAAAAATGAGCATACAGAAAGAACTTACAGAGAAAATGAAAGAGGCTATGAAAGCTAAAGATACTGTTAGTTTAACAGCATTAAGAGCTTTAAAGTCAGCTTTCTTATTAGCAAAAACAGAAGCTGGAGCTGGTGAATTATCTGATGAACAAGAGTTGAAGATTATTCAGAAACAAGTGAAACAGCGAAAAGATAGTGCGCAGGTATTTTTAGAACAAAATAGACAAGATTTAGCAGATCCAGAATTAGCAGAAGCAAAGGTTTTAGAACAATTTTTACCAGAGGCTTTAAGTGAAGAAGAAATTGCAAAAGTAGTAATAGCAACCATCCAAGACTTAAATGCTGAAGGAATGAAAGATATGGGAAAAGTAATGGGAGTAGTTTCTAAAAAATTAGCTGGTCAAGCAGATGGAAAAACAATTTCTACCATTGTAAAGCAACAATTAGCGTAATAACATAGTTTTGGCCCAGTAGTTCAACTGGATAGAATATCAGATTTCGGCTCTGAGGGTTAGGGGTTCGAATCCTCTCTGGGTCACTCAAAAATATTATAAAACATAGTTTCTCTAAGCTATGTTTTTTGTTTTTATATAGATATTTCATCTCTTTAGAAGTCCATTTGTATAACTGAGAAATTTCCTAAGCGATTCTTGTAACTTCAAATTTAACTTGCTAATCAAATCATTTAAATCATAAACTATGTTAAACAAGATTTCAAGTTTAGGAAAAGCTTTAGATAAAGCAGAACAAAAAGTAGTTAGTGGAGGAAAAGTTCCTATTTGTCCACCTCCATTAAAAGAAGTATATAATCCAGTGACTCGCGAATGGTCTTGTGAATATGTATAATATTCGGATTATAAAAGTAGAAAGCGGGGTTTATTCCCGCTTTTTCTTTTAAATTAGCTATTGTACACTCATACACTTCATTGAGCATGAAAAAAAAGCCATTCCATAAAAATTCTAAAAGAGCAGTATCTCCTAAAAAAAAGCAAAACAAACAAAAAGGTAGTAAAAAGTACGATCTTATAAGTATCGTTAATAGAGTTATACTGGCATTATATTTATCATTTGGTTTTTTAAAAGGAGGAGGTGCATTTGATGTCGCTTTTACGCAATGGTATTATGTATCTATTCTTAATACCTTAAGTTTAGGTTTTATTTTCTATAACAAAGATTATTATAAGTTTGAGTTTCATAACAAAACAGTTAAGTATGTCTTTTTAGGTGCTTTGGTCTTTGTTTTTTTATCCTTGATTTCAATAACAAAATCAATTTCAATTTCAGAAAGTATAGTATTTTTAAATATACTTCTAACAACATTAATAACTTTTTTTACAATATACTTAATTGTAAAAGATAGGTTAGAAGAGTATTTCTCTTTTATAGCTTATGTACTTATGATTGTTCTTACTATAGATTCATTACAGGTTATAGATCACTTTATGATTAAAAATGGAAACCAACCAAGGAGTAATGAGTTGTTTTTAGGATTAAACCCAACTTATGGAAATAGAAATATTTTAGCAGCTAGCTTGGTGATCAAAACAGCATTTACTTTATATATAGTTTTCACTAAAAATAGATTGAAATACATTTTGGGCTTACTAACGATGTTTATAGCTATTACAGCAATACTACTAGTTGGTGCTAGAACAGCTATTTATAGTTTGCCTGTCATTTTTTTGTTATTACTTACAGGGAATATATATGTAAATAAGAATGAAAATTTTTTAGTGCAGATTAAAAAATATTTTGCACCAACAATTGTGATTGTTTCAACTAGCATTTTTTGTGCTGTATCAATTAATAAAATACATAAAGGAAAATTAAATACTTTTTCTGACTTAGTTTTTGTAAAAGAAAAAAAAGATTTATATAAAGAAGGGGAGAATTCAGTTTCTTATGCAAGTGATAGCGGGCGAAAGTTTTTTTGGGAAGCTGCTATAGATGGTTTTCAATCAAGTCCATTGCGAGGTGTAGGTATTGGGAACTGGAAATTAATTGAGAAAGAAGAGCTAGTAAAAAGTATTAAAAATTCAAATCATTTTTATCCAAGAAGAGTTCATAATGATTTTCTGCAAGTATTATCTGAAATTGGAATTTTAGGCTTTTTACTATTTATAAGCTTATTTGTAGTAGTTTATTATTTATTATTAAAAGTAATTTTAAAGAAAAGAGCGAATCAAAATAGAAAGTTATTAGCGTTAATTTGCTTAGCTGCATTTGTAGCCTATAGCTTAGATTCATTAATTAATTTCCCTTCGGAACGTACCCCAATCCAATTACTCGGATTTGTTTTAATTGTAATCGCATTGTGTGTTAGTAGTAATCAAAATAAACCAATTAAAATTCCTTTATATTTTAAGATTATAATTTTATTGATAGGAGTATTGACAGTATATTTAAATAACCAAATTTTTACTTCGAGTAAATACCAATTACTCATCCGTAAACATATAAGAGGTAAAAATATTTTAACAAGTAAATATAAAATTGGTTATGATCAAATGAATAATGTTCTAACGGATTTTCCTACGATGAATGGAATGGGTCAGCCTATGGATTATGCGAAAGCAGTTTTAGCATATAGTGAAGGGAAATATGCAAAAACATTTGAACATTTAGATAAAGCTATAGAAGTTTCCCCATATAGCTTAGAGCACTACGGTTTTAAAGCATTAATCTACAATAATAATAAAACGTATAAGAATTTTGATAGTGCATTTTATTATGCTAAAAAGGTGTTAGATAAACGCCCTTCAATGATTAATCAGTATAATATTGTAAGAAATTATTACAAAGCTAAAAATGATACAGTAAACCTACTAAAGACGATTAATGTGCATTTAAATTCTCTACCAAAAGGAAATGAAAGAGTTTGGTTTGATAAAATTAACTTTTATTTGAAGTATAAAAAAAATCTTGAAAAAGCGACTGAAGTAATGGATTCAGCGAAACTATTAAATCCCGAAAAAGAGAAAATTCAGGCAATAAAATTAGCTAAAATCAAGAATGAAAATATTATAGTTAATAAGAACGATAGTGCAAAGATTAAAAAGTTTACAATGCAGCAACATTTGAATACTGCTGTGAAACTTTTTTCTATTAAAAATTATGGTCAAGCAAAAAATGAATTTTCAAAAGCATTGTCTTATGATAAGAAAAATTATGATGTTCTTCTAAACTTAGCTGTAACAGAGATAAAATTAAAAAACTATAAAAAAGCAATCGAACATTTGAATGAAGTAATTGCATCTGGACAAATAAATACTGGAAAACCTGAGTATAATAGAGGTTTTTGTTATTTGAAATTCAATAAAAAAAAGGAAGCAGGAATAGATTTTAGAACAAGTTTAGAAAAAGGATTTCCATTGGCAAAAAAAGTGAGTAAAAAAATATTAGCGTATTAATTTCTGTATTATATGAAATCTTTTCATTTACTAAAACTTACACTTTTTGCAGTAGGAGGTTTAACAACGGTTCTAAATGTGGTAGAATCCTTTTATGTATATATTTTTCATAAACCGATTTTTGTTCATTTATATTTTATGAAAAAGAAACTGCCTAAGAATAAAAAAGAATTCTTAGTGTCTAGCATTGAGTTTTATCAAAAATTAGAGCCAAAATACCAATCGTATTATGAGCATCGCGTAGCTAAATTTATACGTTCTTATGAGTTTGTAGAAAGAGATGGTTTTGAAATAACTCCAGAAATGAAAGTATTAATAGCGTCTTCTTATGTGAAATTAACATTTGGAATGAGAAGGTATCTTACGGCTACGTTTCAAAGAGTAATCATTTATCCAGAAGTTTATTATTCGTTACTGACTAAACAATATCATAAAGGAGAATTTAACCCTGCTTTTAAAACAATTAGTTTTTCTTGGGAAGATTTCTTGATGGGAGATATTATTACAAATGATAATATTAATCTAGGGATTCATGAATTTGCCCATGCACTAACTTTTCATGGAAGTAGCTCCAGAGATGCAAGTGCTAGAATATTCTACAGATTTTTTAAAAGAATTTCTAACTTTTTAGATGAAGAAGAAAATATAAAAGAAATTCAAGAGTCAGCATTTTTTAGAGAATACGCTATGACTAACAAATTAGAATTTGTTGCTGTAATTCTAGAACATTTTTTTGAATCCCCTAAAGAATTACAACAACAATTTCCAAGATTATATGCTAAAATAGAAGCAATGCTTAATTACAAATCGATTTTAGATCGGCAATAGTTTCAGTAGGATTTTCACTTTTAAATACAAAACTACCTGCTACTAAAACATCAGCACCAGCATCTACTAACGCTTTTCCATTTTTATTGGTAACGCCGCCATCTATTTCAATTAAAGTTGGAGCGCTAGTCTTTTCGATTAAAGTTTTTAATTGAGTAACTTTTTTATAAGTATTTTCTATAAATGATTGCCCGCCAAAACCAGGATTTACACTCATAATACATACTAGATCTAAATCTTGAATAATGTCTTCTAAAACAGTAATAGGAGTATGAGGGTTAAGTGCAACACCAGCTTTCATACCATTAGCCTTTATAGCTTGAATTGTTCTGTGCAAATGCGTACAAGCTTCGTAATGAACAGTAAGAACATCTGCGCCTAAATCAGCAAATGTTTTCACATATCTATCCGGATCAACAATCATCAAATGGACATCAATTGTTTTTTTTGCATGAGTAGCAATAGCTTTTAAAACTGGCATTCCAAAAGAAATATTCGGTACAAAAACACCGTCCATAATATCTATGTGAAACCAATCTGCTTCACTATGATTTACCATTTCTACATCACGTTGTAGGTTGCCAAAATCGGCTGCTAAAATTGAAGGAGCAATACGTTTATTCATTTTTAATAGTTGTGTTTGAGCGGCAAAAGTACAATATAAAAAAAGAAAAACTCTCAATAATTATTTATTGAGAGTTTTCTGTAATATCATTTATGTAGAATATATCTTATCCTAAATAAGTCATTAATATTTTACTTCTAGAAGTATGTTTTAATCTACGAATTGCTTTTTCTTTAATTTGACGAACTCTTTCACGAGTTAAATCAAAAGTTTCTCCAATTTCTTCTAAAGTCATTGGTTGGTGCTCTCCTAAACCAAAATATAATCTAACAACATCAGCTTCACGAGGAGTTAATGTTTCTAAAGCTCTGTTAATTTCAATTCTTAAAGACTCATGTAATAATGTTCTATCTGGGTTTGGAGATTCACCAGAATTTAATACATCATATAAATTAGAATCTTCACCTTCAATTAAAGGAGCATCCATAGATACGTGACGACCAGAATTTTTCATAGATTCTTTTACATCACTAACAGTCATATCTAACTTTTTAGCAATTTCTTCAGCACTTGGAGGGCGCTCATTCTCTTGCTCTAAGAAAGCATACATTTTGTTAATCTTATTAATAGAACCAATCTTATTTAATGGTAAACGTACAATACGAGATTGCTCAGCTAATGCTTGTAAGATTGATTGACGAATCCACCATACAGCATACGAGATAAATTTAAAACCACGAGTTTCGTCAAAACGCTTAGCAGCTTTAATTAATCCTAAATTTCCTTCATTAATTAAATCAGGTAATGTTAAACCTTGATTTTGATATTGTTTTGCAACCGATACTACGAAACGTAAGTTTGCTTTAGTAAGTTTTTCTAGAGCTCTTTGATCACCAGCTTTAATACGTTGTGCTAATTCTACCTCTTCATCAGCAGTAATTAAATCTACTTTTCCAATTTCTTGTAAATATTTATCTAACGATGCAGTCTCTCTATTGGTAACCTGTTTCGTAATTTTAAGTTGTCTCATACGCTTTTAATTAATTTAACATACACTTTACACTCCCTTATACGTAATAGTAAGACGAAATGTTACAAAACTTATTACTTTTTTTGAAAAAAGTTTTAGCGAGTACTTTAAAATGTTAATTTTAACAAGTTGCTAGGTAGTAATTGTGACCTAAGTTTATTTTTTGTGTCTCAATACTGTAAAACTAAACTTAGATATAAGTAAGAGAACTTTTGAATACTAATAAAGTAGATAACATAAGTGATGAAGAACTCGTACGTAAAATAGTAGAGAAGAATGATACTCATTTATTTGCTGTTTTATACGATAGATACGCTGGTGTAGTGTACAATAAATGTTATGGTTTCTCAAAAAGTAAAGAGGAAGCACAAGATTTAACTCACGATGTCTTCG
Organism: Tenacibaculum amylolyticum; assembly: GCF_964511145.1. Classification (NCBI taxonomy): domain Bacteria; kingdom Pseudomonadati; phylum Bacteroidota; class Flavobacteriia; order Flavobacteriales; family Flavobacteriaceae; genus Tenacibaculum; species Tenacibaculum amylolyticum. The sequence goes on along the minus strand of NZ_CAZEFZ010000066.1, from coordinate 8,648 downwards.
TACGCTTATTTATCAAATTAAGAAGTTTCAAAGGAAAATCTAAATTTTCTACCTGGTTATATTCATTCACATATAATTTTTGTGTGAACTATGTACAAAGAAATAGTGCAAAGAAGAATGAAAAAATGACCGTTGTTACAGATGTAATAAAAGATGAAGATGCAGATGTTGAAGAAATAGACGATGCTTCTTTATTTGAATTAAAATCTGATAAGTTAGCTAAAGCCTTGGAAATTATTGATCCTTCAGATAAAATGATTCTTTTAATGAAATATCAAGACGATATGAGTATAAAAGAAATTCAAGCGTTATTAGAAATAGGAGAGAGCGCAGTAAAAATGCGTGTTAAGAGAGCTAAAGAAAAAGTAGTAAAAGCTTATAATAGTTTGTAATTATGGAAAATCCGTTTAAGAAAATACTACATAATGAGGAACTTCCTCAAGTACTTAAGAAAAAAGTACTTGACGATGTTGCTATGATAAAGTTATCGATAGATTTGGCGGATTTATTTGTAGTTAAGTATCCAAATGCTGTTGGTGATTTACTTACTGGTGGTGGAGCGGATGAAGTTGATAAAGAAAAAAAGAATCCAAACAATAAGAATAAAAAGAACTAACTAAAGAGTGGGAAATCATGGCAAAAAAAAATTTACTTGAACCTTTTTATGAAGTATATGACAATATAGTGAACTCGCTTCCGAGTGTAGCAGGTTTTATCGGTTACATAGTACTGGTATGGATTGTAATAAAACTTGTTTTATATGTTGTAAGAAAAGTTTTGTCTAAAACGAATATTGATCAATGGTCGAAAAAATTAAGTGAGACTAAAATTTTTGGAGATGCTACTATAAATATTGTATTAACAGAAGTTATTTTAAATGTGTTAAAATGGTTTTTGATACTAATATTTGTAATGGCAGGAGCAAGTATTTTTGGAATAACTGTCGTTTCAGATGGATTAAAAAGCTTCTTTGCTTATTTGCCTAAGCTAATCACTGCGCTAGGAATTTTTGTTGCTGGTGCGTATTTAGGCACAATGGTAAAGAAAGCTATCCAAGGAATGTTTAAGTCATTAGAAATAACAGGAGGTAACTTAGTTGGTAATATTGCATTTTACTTAATTGTTGTATTTCTATCAATTACTGCTTTAGATCAAGCAGGTGTGGATACTTCTGTTATTAAAAGTAATTTAACATTAGTTATTGGGTCTGTATTAGCTGCTTTTACATTAGCTTTTGGACTTGGAGCTAGAGATGCAGTTGCTAGATTACTGTTTGGATATTACTCGAGAAAAAATATAGCTATAGGTTCTATTGTAGAAATAGATGGTGTTAAGGGTGAAGTAATAGCCATAGATAATATCTGTTTTACCTTAAAAACTTCTACAGAAAATGTAATATTTCCTATTAAAGATGTGGTTAATAGTAGAATAATTGTAAAAAAGTAATTTTTATATAAAAAAAGTATTATATTTGTGAAGTTTATTTTGTAATGTATTCAATAAATGTGTGATTAAATCACACTGAGATAATAGATTATTTGGTAGATTTCGGGGGACTTCTATCTACAGAGTTGCGTAGTGGGCAACTCATAAAAGGGCTAGTTTTACTAGCTCTTTTTTCTTTTATATGTATTCTCTTAAATAAAAGTTTAAAATATTTTATTTGCCTTTTTTATTGACAATCAGTTTGTTGTGTTTTTTTCTTGAAAAAGAAGAAAAATTATGTGACTAGGCTAGAAATAATGTGTCTAAAAAGTATATGGAGGTTGGTTTCTGGGGGGACGCCAACAATATCATATATAAATATCAAGAGTCGCTATATAGCGACTCTTGTTGTTTTGTATAAATTGATTTTATAACCTTAGTAATTATAAAAGATAAAATGACGTTTTATTCAAAAGATAGATGTAAAAATACACCTCTGGTTCCCATAAAGTCAATTGGGTCTGTCCATTGACTAGGTCCTCTATTATCAGGTTTTAACTCGTTAGTAATTGCAAATATTCCTCTAATAGAAGGAGAAAATTTAAAATAAGGAAGGTAAAAGTCTACACCAATACCAACTTCGTACATAAAGTTACTAGCATTCTGTCTAAATTGTCCAGAAAAATTATCATTCTGATTACTTTCGTTACTTGAAAAATTATAATCAAAAGAAGCTCCACCTAACACATACGGACGAATATTGTTTAATCTATCTGTACTAAATTTAAAAATTATAGGTAAATGTAAATAGGTATTTCCAACTTCTCTAATAGCTTCTCCATCATTGGCGGTATGTGTAAATCGAAGTGTTTTAGTGTTAGAAATTAATCCAGGTTCAAAACGTACGTTAACATTTTTATGAAGCTTTAAATCGCCAATTAAACCAACATTAAAACCTACTTCAGAAGTTACTTCAACATTTGCATTGGCAAAAGAACTAGGTTTATAGGAAACTTTAAATCCGTTTGTATTTAATCCAAGATAAAAACCATAATGAATTAAAGGTTTATCGAAATTAGGCAAATTTTCTACACGTTCTCTCTGAGCGGAAGCGCTGTAAGAGATGAATAGTAAAGAAACAGAAATAAAAAGCTTTTTAAACATATTATTTTGATGATGTATAAATTGAAGCTACCCCAAAGGTAACTGGTAAACACTCTGCATTCTTAAACCCATTTTTTGTTAAAATATTGTTGAAAGCATTACCAAAAGGAAAAGAATTTGCGCTTTCAGATAAATAGGAGTAAGCTACTTTATCTTTTGAGAATAGTTTACCTATAATAGGAAGTATGTAATTTGTATATAATTTATAACCTTGCTTAAAAGGAAACTTAGTTGGATTGGAAGTTTCTAGTACAACGAATTTACCGCCTGGTTTTAATACTCGATAAATTTCTGTTAATCCTTTATCAAGATTCTCAAAATTTCGAACACCAAAAGAAACAGTAATAGCATCAAAAGTATTGTCGTTAAAAGGAATATTTTCACTATCGCCAACCACCATCTCAATTTTATCAGATAAATTAGCTTTGGTTACTTTCTGTTTTCCTACTTCTAACATTCCAGGAGAAATATCTAATCCCACAATTTTTTCTGGGTTAAGAGAAGCCATCATTAAAGCTAAATCTCCAGTTCCTGTAGCAATATCTAAAATTTGCTTTGGGCTTTTTTCGGAAACAAGTTTTACTACTTTTTTTCTCCAACTTACATCAATTCCTAAAGATATTACTCTATTAAGACCATCATAATTTTCAGAAATAGCATCAAACATCTGAGTAACTTGTTGCTTTTTTCCAAGCTCAGAATCCTTATAAGGTTTTACTTGTTTATCCATTTATTGCAATTACTTCGTTAATTTGATTAGGAAGCATTTCCTTTAACATTGTTTCAATCCCATTTTTTAAGGTAATTGTTGAAGAAGGACAACCACTACATGCACCTTGTAAAATAACACTTACTTTTTTGGTAGCAGGATCATACTCTCTAAAAGCAATATTTCCTCCATCTGAAGCAACTGCAGGTTTTATGTATTCATTTAAAATCTCAACAATTTTAGTTGAAGTTTCATCAAGATTTTTAGGGGCAATAGTATTATTACTAGTTTCGTCTTGTTGTGAAGCTTCAGGTTGAGGAACACTAGAAATAATAGTTTTACCTTCCTGTAAATATGTTCTTATGAAGTTTCTAAGATCTTGGTATACTTCATTCCACTCAACTACATCATATTTAGAGACTGAAACATAGTTTTCAGAAATAAAAATTTCTTTTACAAATGGGAAATTGAATAAAGCTGCGGCTAAAGGAGCATGTTTTGTAGCTTCTTCAATATTTTTTAATTCTACATCTGTCTGTGTTAATGCTTTGTTAGTACCAAACTTCATTACAGAAGGATTTGGAGTAGATTCAGCATATACTTCTATAGCTTCCTTTTTTGTAGTTTCTTCTTTAATTATAGTATTACCGCTGTTTAAATAGTTCTCAATTTGTTCTTTAACCTCTTCTTGAACATCTGACCAGCTTACAATGTCATATCGTTGAACAGCTATAAAATTTGCGGTTACAAATACCTTTTTTACGAAAGGTAAATAGAATAATTGTTGAGCTAGAGGAGAGTTTTTAGCTTCATCTATATTGTTATACTCATAACTTCCTCCATTAATAAGTATAGTGCTACTAACAAACTTAATAATAGTATCGTTGTTAGTATTTTGTATCTGAATTTTAATATTTTCCATAAAAAAAAATGAGCCACAAAATTACGGTAAAAAACTGATTAAATAAAAAGACCTCTCAGGTATTGAAAGTAATAATTTCACCTGAGAGGTTTTTTGTAAAAATCCCCAATTTATTTTTATAGGCTAAAAGTAACTGTTGCCGCTATTTGTGATATGTTATTATCAATGTCTATATCTCCTGAATTGTATAGAGAATAGAATTGTCTATTCTGAGAATTCTGGTAAGACACATCTATTTTTGTGTTTCCGAAGTTGTATCCAATACCTGCAGTGTATCCTCTTATATTATCTTCATTTGTATTTCCTCCAACTACTAAATTTGGATCTTTTTCATAAAAATAACCACCACGTAAACTCACTCTGTCAAATCTCCATTCTGTACCTACTTTTAAAGCATGTGAAGCTCTGAAATCAGATTTAAAAAATTGATTGGCATCATTAAGAATAGGATCAGTTTCTCTAAAATTAAAGTTTCTGTAGTCTCTATATACATAGTCTACACTAATTAAACCATGTTTTCCAAAAACTAAAGCTCCACTGGCAGTTACTTTACTTGGAGATGTAAATCTAAGAGATAATGGTCCTTCAAAACTTCTTTCCTCTAATCCATTAATTCCTAAGCTGTTTACATCAAGCATAGTCAGGATATTGGCTCTTTCTTCAATTACTTCTTGATACCACGTTGGAGACTCATAAGAAGCACCAAGACGGATATATTGATTTGGTTTATAAATAAAACCTACATTGAAAGAAAACCCATTTCCTTGTATAAAACGTTCATTAAAATTTTCAGCTTCCAATACATTTCCATTCACATCATCATTACGTTCTCTTAAAAAAGAGCGTTCTCTAAATTCTATATTATGAAATTTTATTGCAGCACCAACAAATAATTTGTTATCATGTACAGAAGAAACTCCAATATTAAAAGCACTATTTAATCCTCTTATTTGATTAGAGAAATTCTGTCCTAAAGATCTATCAAATTGATTTTTAGGATCTGCAGGATCATTAATGTGTTCATTATAAAATAGGAAGTTACTATTACCATTACCAGAATACGAATTATCAAAATCTGCTTTTACATTATAATTGAAGAAAAGCGAAAATCGATTCCAGTTTGAGTTGTTGTGGTTTGTGTCAAAGACAAAAACACCACCAGCTTGAGTAATATTAAAACGCTCATCTTGTAAGCTGGTTGTATTACCATAATAATTTACATCTAGTTCAGAATTTCTATTACCTAATGTAACTGAGAATTTACTATTTCTTGCCACTGAAGCACCAGCAGGGTTAATATCCATTGAAGAAATATCGCTCCCTAAAGCTCCAAAAGCTCCTGCCATAGCATTGAATCTTGCAGTACCATTAAGTTGTTCTCTAGTAAATAAAATTCCTAAATCGTTATAATCTAATGCTTGAGAATAGGCAGTAGCTATCGTGGTAGCAAATGCTACAAATAATAAAAGTCGTTTCATACTAAAATATGTTGTGATTTTTTAAACTAAGTCAGAAAGTGTTTTTATCGTCTTCTAGAAAAACTTCTACCACCGCTGCTTCTTGAAGAAGAACGAGATGATCTACCAGATGAAAAACTTCTTGAAGAACTTCTGCTACTTGAGAAACCTCTACTTCTGCTACTGTTACTACGATTATTTGAATAGCTGCTGCTTCGACTTCTACTACTTCTTCTTGTACTTACAGGTGGTTTTTGACCTCCAGTACTGTAAGAGCTAGTTCTTCTTTTACTTTTAGAAGGTTTGTATCCTCCTGTTCTTACGCCAGATGGTTTATAACCTCCAGTTCTAGAGCGATAAACTCTTTTTCCATTAGATCTTCTAATAGAATTTGATCTTGTGTTACTTCTAACACTATTTCTGTTTCTTCTGTAGTTAGTTGAAGAACGTCTACTAGCTACACGCGAACTGTTTCTGCTGTATGCTCTTCTATTGTTATAGGCAAGAGAGTTATTTCTGCTATAAATACCTCTTCTACTACCTCTGTAATATCTATTGTAATAACCTGAACGATATGGTCTTCCATAATAAGCATATCCTCCGCCATATACAGGTGGACAGAAGAAAGGATCATAAAATCCACCGCCCCATCCCCAGCGATTCCAACGGTTCCATCTGTTCCAGCGATTCCAACCAAAGTAGAATCCAGTATTCCATGCATATGGAGCATAAGAATTATATCCTCCCCATCCATATCCCCAAGCATAAGGACCATCCCAAAACGGATCGTATCCCCATCCCCAACGATTTCCACCGAAAGTATTTACATTTATTACAACATCAGAATCTGAATCGAATCCCCAAGGCTCATTTTGAGAAATTTGAGTTTCTGGTTCCTCTTCTTCAATTACAGGCTCTTCAAAGTCATACTCTCCAGATCTGTATTCTTCAATATCTGTAATAATATCAGTACCATTTAATTGATCTAAACGTTCTAATTCTTTTGTGAAATAATTTTCATTATAATCGTTGTAATTTTTGTCGTTTGTTTGCACCACTCTACGTTGTGGTTGCTCTTCTTCATTAGAATATATTCCATCATCACTACCAGCAACAGTTTGAGTAGTTCCGCAAGAAACTAGTGTAGTTACCACAAGTAATGATAAGAAATAAAGTGGAAGTCTGGTTTTGATGTAATGTGGTTTCATATCCTTATCTTTTTTAATTAATCTAAACTTTACTGTAAACTATTTCAAAAATTACGAACTATTGTAAAAATACACAACTTTATTGTAGTTTTGTACACATAATTTACGCATAAAAATAAGCAAATTTTATGCCAAACTATTAAACATGGGTAAACATTTAACAAAAAGATCTGAAGATTATTCAAAATGGTATAATGAATTGGTTGTGAAGGCCGATTTAGCTGAAACTTCTGCTGTAAGAGGTTCAATGGTAATAAAACCGTATGGTTTTGCCATCTGGGAAAAAATGCAAGCTGAATTAGATAGAATGTTTAAAGAAACAGGACATCAAAATGCATATTTTCCGCTTTTTGTACCCAAAAGTTTGTTTGAAGCTGAAGAGAAAAATGCAGAAGGTTTTGCAAAGGAATGTGCAGTAGTAACGCATTATAGATTAGAAAGCGATCCTGAAAGAGAAGGGAAATTAAGAGTAGATCCTAAAGCAAAATTAGAAGAAGAGTTGGTAGTACGTCCAACATCAGAAGCAATTATTTGGAACACTTATAGAGGATGGATTCAATCACATAGAGATTTACCACTATTAATAAATCAATGGGCAAATGTTGTTCGTTGGGAAATGAGAACACGTTTGTTTTTAAGAACAGCAGAGTTTTTATGGCAAGAAGGACACACGGCTCATGCTACAAAAGAAGAAGCTGTTGCTGAAGCAAAGCAAATGCAAGAAGTATATGCAACTTTTGCTGAAGAGTTTATGGCTATGCCAGTTGTAAGAGGAGCTAAATCTGAAAGTGAACGTTTTGCAGGAGCAGATGATACTTATACAATTGAAGCACTAATGCAAGATGGTAAAGCATTACAAGCAGGTACTTCTCATTTCTTAGGGCAGAACTTTGCTAAGGCTTTTGATGTAAAGTATACTTCTAAAGAAGGAAAACAAGAACATGTATGGGCTACTTCGTGGGGAGTTTCTACACGTTTAATTGGTGGTTTAATTATGACACACTCAGATGATGCAGGTTTAGTATTGCCACCTAAGTTAGCTCCAATTCAAGTTGTAATTGTGCCTATCTTTAAAAATGAAGAGCAATTAGAAACTATTTCTGAAGCTGTAGAGGTAATCGTTAAAGAGTTAAAAGCTAAAGGAGTTTCTGTAAAGTTTGACCATAGAGAAACAATGAGACCAGGAGCAAAGTTTGCAGAGTATGAATTAAAAGGTGTACCTGTAAGAATAGCAATGGGGAATCGCGATTTAGAAAATGGTACAGTTGAAGTAGCAAGAAGAGATACTTTTGAAAAGAAAACGATTTCTAAAGATGAAGTAGTTTCGTACGTAGCAGATTTATTAGAGGAAATCCAAGTGAATTTATACACTAAGGCATTAACTTTTAGAAACGATCATATTACTGAAGTAAACTCGTTTGAAGAGTTTAAAAATGCTATAGAACAAAAAGGTGGATTTGTATCTGCTCATTGGGATGGTACAGAGGAAACAGAAGAAAAGATTAAAGAAGCTACCAAAGCAACGATAAGATGTATCCCTAATGATGCAAAAGAAGAAGAAGGCGTTTGTGTTTTTTCTGGTGCAAAGTCTTCTAAAAGAGTACTTTTTGCAAAAGCGTATTAAAAAAACAAAAAAAAGTTTGCGTAGTATGTAGAAGAGATATATATTTGCACCCGCAAACTGATAAAGATTGTTTTGCTCCGTTCGTCTAGGGGTTAGGACGCCAGGTTTTCATCCTGGTAACACGGGTTCGAATCCCGTA